>FIZM01000041.1:392-16751 GCA_900019985.1 uncultured Clostridia bacterium | reverse complement strand
ATAGAAGAAGGAAGAGCGATATATGATAATATCCGGAAATTCATTCGGTATCTTTTGGCTTGCAACGCAGGAGAAGTCCTGACAATGCTGATAGCCGTTGTTATAGGCCTTCCATTACCTCTTTTGCCTATCCAGATCCTGTGGATGAACCTTGTAACAGACGGGCTCCCTGCAATTGCCCTTGGCATAGATCCCCCTGACCCTGAAGGAATGTCCAGAAAGCCGCGTCATCCTCGAGAAGGCGTCTTCTCCGAAAGGTTAGGGCTGAAAATCCTATCTCAAGGCATTATCATCGGAATCTGCACTACAGCAGCATTTATAATATCTCTTGTTCTCCACGGTGAGCTCGTAAAAGCAAGGACAGCGGCATTCACGTGCCTTGTTATGGCGCAGCTCATTTACGTGTTTCACTGCAGGTCAGAGTATCGCCGCCTGTCAGAGACAGACATTTTGACAAACCCGTATCTAATAGGAGCTGTGATCGTCTCCGGAGCAATGCAGCTTGCAGCGGTTTATCTCCCGGTGGCTCAAGGAGTGTTCCGAACTGTAGCATTAGACGGCCTGGACTGGATCATCGTATTTGTACTCTCAGGATGGTCCAGCGTATTTACAGTTATTGTGCAAAAAATAAGAGGCCTGGTCCTCAGGCGAACTAGCATTATACGGGCTTAAGCCTTTTTCGATCCCGTAATGTCCACTCGACCCAGATCGAAGGAGCCACAAATATCGACGAATACGTCCCTGCCACAAGGCCTATGATAATGGCAAGGCTGAAATCTCTTATGCTTACACCGCCGAATAAATACAATGCAGCCACTGCCAGGAGCGTGGTAAGAACCGTATATATTGATCTTCTCATCGTCTGGAGTATGCTGATGTTTGCTATCTCGGGAACAGTATCCTTTTTCCTGAGCCTTAGATTCTCTCGTATTTTGTCGTAAATCACGATGGTGTCATTGATAGAGTATCCGATGATCGTGAGGACAGCAGCGATAAATGGGCTGTTTACCTGCCTTCCTAGAATTGCGAATATCCCAAGAACCACTATGGTATCGTGGATCAAGGCGAGTACAGCAGCAACACCGAACTTAAACTCGAATCTGAATGAGATGTACGCGACAATGCCCACGCATGAAAGGATTATGGCAACCAATGCCTTATTAAGGAGTTCTTTTCCGATGACTGCTTCTACCATCTGTGATTCAACAACGCTAACAGAGCCAAAACGCTGAGACAGCACGTCAACTACCTTGCTAACTTGCTCAACGCTTAAAGGCTTTCCTCCAACCTGCGCTCTGATCTGCACATCAGATGTACCACGAATAGGTTGTATAACAGCCTTTGACAGGTCCATTTCGGCTAAGTCTCCTGTTGTTAAGGCACTTCTGACTTCTTGAGCTGAGACTGCTCTATCAAATCTAAGCCTGACGAGAGACCCGCCTGTAAAGTCCACTCCCAGGTTCAGGCCAACCACTCCTAAGACAATAAGTCCTAGGATCACGAGGATGGCCGAGATGGCAAGGTATACTCGTCTCTTGCCGATGATATCCAATGGGACGACCCCCTTAAACTCCGAAGTGCTTTCCCCATTTTTCAGGGTTTCTGTCTACTACAGCAACGAGGATCAGCTTTGTAACAACGATAGCTGTAAACATGCTTGCGACAATTCCCAATCCAAGCGTTACTGCAAACCCTCTTACAGCGCCTGAACCGAAGAAGTATAAAGCACCTGCAGTAATCAGGGTCGTCACATTTGAATCGAGAATACACCCAAAGGCCCGGGAGAATCCGCTCTCAATAGCAGCGCGCACACGTTTACCGCTCTTGAGCTCTTCCTTTATTCTCTCAAAAATGATGATGTTGGAGTCAACAGCCATGCCCAGCGAAAGAATAAGACCTGCTATTCCAGGCAAAGTCAGTACCGCCTTAAGGCCTGCCAGTGAAGCCATGACAATCAGCGAGTATATCACAAGGGCGATATCTGCAATAAACCCGGGAAATCTATACACAATCAGCATAAACAGAACCACAAGCCCGGCTCCAATGCCGGCAGCAAGTTTACTTTTGTCTATAGACTCCTGGCCAAGGGTGGGTTCTAAGACTTCAGCGTGAAGGACTTCCAAAGGCACAGGAAGGGCCCCTGCCCTCAGCATCATAGATAAATCCCTTGCTCTCTCTATACTTCCCAGCCCTAAAATCTGGCCTTTGTCTTTGATCACAGTCTCCACTACCGGAGCTGATAGGAGTTGGTCATCAAGGTATATGGATATCTTTCGCCCCAGGTTTTGTAAAGTAGCCTTTTCGAATTTCCTGGAGCCTTCCGGGGTAAGTTCAAAGTTTACGGAAGGACGGTTGTAATGATCATATCCGGCTACTGCACTTTTCAGATCATTGCCTGTGATGATTATGTTGCCCCGTTCATCTATGAACTCCAATTGAGCTGTACGCCCTATAATCTCTCTGGCCCTGGCCGGGTCTTTTACCCCTGCCAGTTCCACGATGATACGCCTTGGCCCTTGCCTGTAGATCACAGGCTCTTGAACACCCAACTGGTTCACTCGTCTCTCGATAACTTCCTTTGCGCGGGAAACAGCATCATCATCAACACTGATTGTCTCGGTATCTCTGGCTTCCAGGACCATCCTGGTCCCGCCACGCAAATCAAGCCCAAGATTTATAGGGAGCTTCCAGACGGCCAGGGTGCATACAACTATAATTATAACCAGGCCTACAAACCTCCAAACGATTCCTGGCCTCATACAGCGGGTTCCTCCTTCACCATCCCAAAATCGCATAACCCAATTATATGAGCTACATATACCCTTGTCAATTTGGGTATGTGCCCTTCCGCCCCAGCATGGCAACGTGAAATAAGAGGCAGCAGCCGCCTCTGCCATGGTGGAAAGTCCCTGGAATTGTGACTTGTTCCACAGGTCTTACATACACTATAGCGAGGACTGGAAGCTGACACGAGAAGTGGATGTGCCAGGATGTGACTATGCCTGGGGGGAGGGAAATGAAGGAATTCCTGGCTATCGGTGATCTAGTAATCAGAAAATCTCATGACGGAGATTTGGTCTTCAAAGTAGTGTCTCTCAATGAGGGTACCGCCTTGTTGCGAGGCATATGCGCTCGGGTAATGGCTGACGCCCCTCTGAATGACCTCGTCAAGGTAGACTCCGACTATGAAGTAATGCAAGAAGAACACTTCGAGGCATTGAAAAGGAAAATCGTCTAAAATGAAAGGGAGTGATTCCTATAGAGCGCGCGTATACAAAAGAGGAATTCCTTGAAATGCAAGAATACATTGACAGCCTGGTGGCCGAAGAAAAGGAGCAGCAAATACTCGAGGCCTCACGCCAACTGAATTACGCTGTAGCAAGGGCAAGCTGGTTCAGAAAATCTGCCCAAGAAGGAAACTCAGTCCTTTGGATCGCCTCTACTGACAATGGATATGCAACTCGTAACGTAAACGAAGAATTCGTCCGGACCTGGGGCCCTGTCATCATGTCGGCAGATCAATTATGGCTGGGGATCGATGAAAGATCAGTTATACAGCTATGGCAACCTGGAACATTCTATTGAATCCACCTACAGCGCCGAACAAAGAGGCGTCCTCAGTCACAGAGGGCGCCTCACCTGTTATAGCACTAACGTTCAATAACGAATTGCTTATCAACTCCGTATGGTATGTATAAGGCCCATCTTAAGCCTTCAAGGTTAGGATCATCGGCAAAATCGGAGATGAACTTGGGGAATATGAGAAACCCCCTCCTGGAGCTCTTAGCCGGAATCGGTCCGTCGATATCATTACCTTCTACAGGAATCGGGTAGTAATAAGTCCTTCTGATTCGTGCAGTCTCAACAGTATAATATGCTTCAAGCTGGGGATAAATTGCTACTTCCTCATCCCGCCCGTTCTCTATGAGAATATCGAATTTGATCTCAGACGGTAATTCCAGCAAAGATAAGACAGTCACTTTAAGGCCGTCGATTTCATGAGGTTCCCTGAATATTATCCCCGGCATAAAACTGTCTGAGGCCCAACCTCTGCCGCGCCTACCGTCATCAACGACTGCAAATCCTGACTCATCTGGCTTTGCAACTCGCACATACCTGACCCCGTAGCTTCCCTCCTCATCTTTAAACACGACCTTGACCAGCCAGTAGCCGGCAATTTCCGTGCTTTCACACGAAACGGCCCAAACAGGGCCCTCCCGGCTTACGCCGCGGGCCTTCATGTACTCTACCAACGATACTGCTGCCCCTTGAGCAAGCTCTATCCCTTTATCATAGTTGCCGGATTCAACTGCAAGAACATAGTCTTTAGCCAGTTCCTCGATGTGCGTAGGGGTTTCAGCAAGGGCATAACAGGAAAAACCTAAGGCTAACAGTAGGACAGAGCACACAAGAAGCCTCTTGCTCACGTACTCTCCCCCCATTTGAGCTCTGAATCCTACCTGTCTCACCTGTCTCACTCAGCTAATCCGGGGTCTTTGTCTTTGGCTGCTTCACCTTTACCCAGGACTGAACTGACTGCGCCGCGCACGGTCCTGATCCTAACGTTGTCTGCAATCTGAAGTACAAGATTATCATCTTTTACATCGACGATCTGACCGTAGATTCCGCCGATTGTAATTACTGTATTTCCCTTGCGCAAGGAATCCAGCATCTCCTTGCGTTTCTTCTGCTGGACCTGCTGGGGCCTGATGAGGAAAAAGTAGAAGATCCCAAACATCAGCGCAAGCATTACCAGGCTCGATACCATGGAACCTTGTTGTGCATCCATTCATTTCACCTCATTGTAGTAGTTTTCCGCTCTCGCCGTTATTTACCTTCCGATAGTTCCACAGCGCTTCTGAAAATCCTCCCGAAATTGAGGAAAAGTCCCATTTACGATTGCATTACGTATATCTCCCATAAATCTAATGAAAAAATACACGTTATGGTAAGAAAGAAGCCTTGCCCCAAGCATCTCCTTGGTCCTGATTAAATGCCGCAGGTATGCACGGGTATAATTGCGGCATACGATGCAATCACATGCAGGGTCAAGGGGCGTAAAATCCCTTTCATAGGGCTTGTCGCGAACGATTATCCTGCCTTCTGAGGTATAGGCAGTGCCATGCCTGGCAACGCGTGTCGGCAATACGCAGTCGAACATATCGACACCTCGGGCAACCGCTTCCACAAAATCCCATGGAGTTCCTACCCCCATCAGATATCTTGGCTTATCTTCCGGTAAATGCGCAATGGAGCTTTCCAAGGCAACAATCATCTCATCCTTCGGCTCTCCTACGGACAGGCCGCCGATTGCATAACCGGGAAAACCGATTTCAACCAGGGCTTTTGCGCTTTCCTCTCTGAGATCAGGAAACACGCCTCCCTGCACAATGCCGAACAACACCTGGTCCTCCCTGCTCTTTGCCTCCTTGCAACGGATCGCCCATTTGATGGTCCTCTCATTAGCTGCTTTTACGTATTCGTAAGTTGCAGGGTAGCGAACGCACTCATCGAACGCCATTATAATATCTGCACCGAGGGCTTCCTGGATGGCAACGGCAACCTCAGGCCCGAGGAAATGGCTTGACCCGTCAATGTGGGATGTAAACCGGACTCCATCATCAGTTACTTCCCTGAGCTTTGCAAGGCTTGCCACTTGAAATCCTCCGCTGTCAGTAAGGATGGCTCCGTCCCAATTCATAAACGCATGCAAACCGCCTGCATCACGTATAACATCATGACCTGGCCTCAGATAGAGATGATATGTATTCGCCAAAACAATACCTGCACCTATCTCGGCAAGATCTTCGGAAGACAAACCTTTCACAGTTGCTTGAGTCCCAACAGGCATGAAAACCGGGGTCTTGATGACCCCGTGGGGTGTTGTCAGGACACCTGCTCGAGCCAAGGTTTTACCGCAAGTAGCTTCAACTTTAAACTCCATATTCAGTCCACCACATCCCTTCTGTCTTCTTACAGCAAAAGCATGGCATCACCGAAGCTGAAAAAACGATATCTTTCCCTAACTGCGATCTCGTATGCAGACATAATCGTTTCATACCCGGTGAAGGCTGCAACCAGCATGAGAAGGGTAGATTTCGGAAGGTGAAAATTGGTCACTATCGCATCTACCACCTTGAATCTGTAGCCCGGATAGATGAACTTAGCGGTCAGGCCTGACGCAGCACAAAGCCTGCCGTCCTCAGTGATGGGAAGGCTTTCAAGTGTGCGTACGCTTGTCGTCCCTACCGCTACTACCCTTCCGCCGCCGGCTATAGCCTGATTGATTACATCTACTGTCTCTTCGGTTACTTCGAAGTACTCTTCATGCATAGTATGGTCTTCTACAACATCTACTTTAACAGGCCTGAAAGTGCCCAGCCCCACATGGAGCGTAAGCCAGGCAATGTCCACACCTTTATTTGAGATCTCACGGAGTAAATCAGGGGTAAAGTGCAGCCCTGCGGTGGGAGCAGCTGATGAACCCAGACTTCGGGCATACACTGTCTGGTACCTCTCATCATCTTCTAAGTCTTTCTCGATGTAAGGAGGTAAAGGCACATGCCCGATTTTGTCTACAATACTCTCAAAGTCCCCGTCTCCGGAAAACCTGATGATCCTGACGCCTGATTTGATAATATCTACAACTTCTCCGCTGAGAGACTCATCAAAGACGATCTTCGTGCCTATACGGCCTCTCCTGCCCGGCCTCACCAAGGCTTGCCATGTACAGTCTCCGCCTGAAGCAGGGGCAATAAGTAAAACTTCAACTCTTCCCCCTGTATCTTCCCTGACACCGAACAGACGAGCTTTCATAACCCTTGTATCATTCAGGACAAGGACATCTCCTGGATTTAAGAACTCCGGCAGTTCGAAGAATTTCCTGTGCTGTATGGTTCCGTCTCGCCCTACAACCATCAGACGCGATTGATCCCTGTGTTCTATCGGTTCTTGCGCAATCAATTCCTTAGGCAAATAGTAATCGAAGTCTTTAACTAACACCTTCCCGTAGTATGCTCCTTCCAAAGGTTTCATCTCAGTCTGGTCAATGTGTCATGTGACAGGAAGGTCTTTTCCTGTGAACGCCCAGGGTAAGAGCTCTCCTGCAGTTCGGACCAGGATATCGCCTTTCAGGTTAGTCATGATAACTCTCATATCAGAGTTAAACTCGCAAAGGACCTGTCTGCAGATGCCACAGGGAACACATGGACCCTCTGAATCGCAGACAACGGCAATAGCCGCAAACTCAGTTTCCCCTTCTGATACGGCTTTACCCACTGCGCATCTTTCAGCGCATGTCCCTGCAGGAAACGATGCGGATTCAACGTTGCAACCTGTGTATACCCTGCCGGATTTTCCTAAAAGCGCAGCTCCCACCTGGAAACGGGAGTACGGAGCATAGGCGAGTTCCCTGGCTTTCCTGGCATACTCTATCAGGTCTTTGTCTTCCACGTTTACCCCACCTCGCATCTTCATCAAGGCTCAGAATCATATCCCCTGGTATAGGCGGGAAGTGTAATCATTTCCAAAGACTCAGCCTCAAGCCTCTTACCGTCAGCAGACATCTTATGATTTAACTCAAACAGGCTTCCTGCAAGGGCATCAGGATCCCCGACCGCCCTTATAACAACAGGATTCACAGCCACAGGCCGGTGATTCACCAAGAGGATCGGCCCGGCACACCTGATGGAAGACTGGGCTATGATTCGCCTTCCCCCTACCTCCACTCCTTTGGCTCCGCTCCAAAAAAGAAGGTTGACAATGTCTCTCACATCTTTATCGTGGATTATCTCACTGCTGCGGAACCCATCCGGAGCGTCATAAGCATAGACTATAATTCCGGGGCCTGATATTTCAGCATATCCTGATACCCGGCTGAGTTTTTCAAGCTCTTCCCGGAACACCCTTACCTCTTCCTGAAGCTCTTGGATCTGCTCTTTAACCCGTGTTCCGTCTACCTGCCTGCTCCTTGAACCTGTGGTATCCCCTGCAGCAAAAGCTATCACCTCTTGAGCTTCACGGGCTTCCACTGACAATGCACGGGCCACTTCAGCAGGACTGGCAGCCAAACCAAGGGCAGCATCGAGCCGGGTAAGGACTTCCTGGACCTCCGGATGCTCAAGAGCACCGACTTGTTTGGCAAAACGCTTAAGCTGATGCGCTACGCCGAATCCTCCCCTCTGGGCCATGCCGAACTCGTCCAGTTCGCCGGGGAAATAAAACAAGGATAAGCTTCTCGCCAGTATAATAGCGTCGAGAAGGAGAAGGATTGTGGCACAAATGAACACCGCTTTCAACAAAGATGCGGGATTCGCTTGGCGTTTTGAGGCCTTGCCGCTATCTCCGTTGTCTCCGGGCTTTACTACCATAGGCCCTCCCTTCTGAAGGCAGAGAGCACCACCTGTTCCTTCTTCTCCACTTCCACCCTTATACCCCACGGTCTCAGACTGTTTCGTATCAGCTCAAGGCTGCTTTCAAGCAGTGCCGGATCTCCTACAGCCCTGATTACTACAGGATTCACAGGAATTGGCTGTTGATTGACGAGCAAAAGAGGGCCTGCACTTCTTATGGAAGATGTAGCAACAAGACGTTGACCTCCCACTTCAACACCTAGAGCACCTGCTGCAAACAACTCGTTCACCATATCCCTGACATCTCTTTCCTGCACAACTTCTTCCCTCAGATAGGCTCCACCGCGGGCATCATACACAGAAACAACTATGCCTTGCCCTTCAAGTTGACTGTATCCTGCCGTTTTCCTCAGGTTCTCCAGATTCGTTCGAAGGGACGCCACCTCGCTCTGGAGCACCCTAAGCGCATCTTCCATTGTCCGCGGTGTCACAAGCTGTGCTTTGCCGTCCTGGATATCGATTTCCACAGGCTGAGAGAGCTTCATAACAGCCGGGTCATTCTTTAGCATGGAGAGCGTGGCTTCAGACAAAGGAATATCGCCTGATTCAACAGATACGAGTCCGTCCTGGCCAAGGGACACCCTGATGGTGACCTTGTCGCCTATCTCCTTTATGGCAGGGTCCTGATTGACAACCCAAAGCACGAACTCTCTGCGCTGGTTCTCTTCTTCGCGGGCAATTACATCCTGAACCTCTCTCCCGTATGCCCAGATCACCTGCGAAATCTCTTCACCGCTGGCAGCTTGCTCTATCTCAAACTTAAACTTCGCCAAGGCATCTCTGACTGCTGAATTCCTTGAAAGGCCTGCATCTGCAATGGTCTTCTCGTAATATGCCGCAAGGACTCTCGCACCTCCCCGGACTATCTCAGTGTCTGTGATCTCCCCCGGGAACCTCAGAAGTTCAAAAGACCTTGCAAGCATCAGCACGTTGCCTACCATTGCTAGAACAAGAAAGATTATGACTACTTTGAGACCTACAGAGAAAGACTCTCTCATATTCAGGGCCTCCATTATGCTTTAAGAATCAATCTGATTCCTGAAATAACCCGTGGCCAAAACACAAGGATCCCTACAATAACAGCTGAAATCGCACTTACTAATACAGCGCCTGCAGCGATATCTTTCACCCTTTTTATCCTCGGCTCCAAATCGCAGCAGACGATGTTGCACAGGATCTCAAGAGCAGTATTAACAAGTTCAGATATGAGGACAATGGCTACTGCAAGTGTCAGGCACATAAGTTCCAATGAGGAGACTTGAAGCAAAACCGCCAGCAAAACTACAAGCCCGGCTGCAATAAAGTGAAGAACCATATTCCTTTCGGTTTTCAAAACAAAGAGAACTCCTTGAAAGGCACACCGAAAACTCTCACCCAAAGACCGTGTCTTCATTAATGGCCCCCCAGTGATGCGGTGAAAACTCCTTGGAGAACCTCTGCTTCGATTCCTTCCATAACTTCAGCATCTTCATCAGTCTCATGGTCATAACCTAACAAATGCAAGAGGCCGTGGACAACAAGGAGGGCCAGATAATTGATGAATTCGCCTGGATTTGCAGCCTCTCGTTCCACAGTCTCCAAAGAAATCACAATATCCCCTAGAGGGACAGGTTCAATACCCGGGATACCCGGATCATCCATAGGAAATGACAGGACGTCAGTTGGACCTTCAATCCCCCGGAACTCCCGGTTCAGTTCTGCAATGTATATATCATCTACAAAGACTACGCTTACATCCACCTCATCCGGATCCACTCCTTCGTGAGTAAGGCAGTGGACTACCGCCAAATCCACAATGCCGCACAGCTCGGATGTGGCCTCATGAGATGTCCCTAAATTTTGGATTTCCACAGGCAACCTGAGTACCCCCAGTAATCAGATGTCAGTAGACTTCTATTGACCTTTCCTGGAATCGATATCTTTTTGAACTGCGTCAGGGTACTCGATCCTGGGATGATATATCCCGCTAAGCACCCTCACAAAAGCATCTGCAACTGCGTCTAGGTCCTTCAGAGTAAGGTTGCATTCATCAAACTGGCCGTCTTGAAGCCGTTCCTTCACTATCTTCCTGACAAGCCCTTCGATCCTGCCCGGAGTAGGCTTGGACAACGACCTTACGGCAGCCTCAACTGAGTCAGCCAGCATGACAATGGCAGACTCTTTCGTCTGCGGTTTTGGGCCCGGATACCTATAGTCTTTCTCGTCAACGACTTCTTCCTTTGCATTCTCCACCGCTTTGTGGTAGAAGTATGGCACCAAAGTCGTTCCATGATGCTCTCTCATTATATTGATGATGGACTCAGGCAATCCGCTTCGGTGCGCCATTTCCACTCCGTCTTTAACATGCGATGTTATTATCAGTGTACTTAGAGTCGGAGACAGCTTGTCATGGGGATTATCCTGCATCAACTGGTTTTCAACGAAGAAGTACGGCCTCTTTATCTTCCCTATGTCATGATAATATGCAGCAACCCTGACCAGCAAGGAGTCGGCTCCGGTTGCATCTGCAGCAGCCTCTGCCAGATTACCCACGAGAATGCTGTGATGATAAGTGCCCGGTGCCTCCATAAGAAGGCGTCTTAGGAGAGGCTGATTAGGGTTAGAGAGTTCTAAGAGTTTGATAGGTGTAGTGACTCTGAATATGTTCTCAAAGAAAGGCAAACAACCTATAGTTATTACAGTCGAGAGGACACCGTTTAGAACACCCATATACCACATGCGTGAGACTTGAGAGTTTCCTGTAAGCGGGCCTGCAACAGCAATAACACATGCTGTAGTCGCTCCTATAATCACGCCTGCCCGCATCAGGTCAGACCTTTCAGATATTTTGCTTACAGCAAAGGCTCCGGCAACACCTGAAAGCACCGCTATCACCGCGGAAGCAAGGGATCCGCCGCTGATTATGCCTGTAAGAATCCCTAAAGAGACTCCTGCAAGGAGTGCCAGCTGTGAATCAACGAGTATGGCAATGAGCATAGTCCCGAGGCTTACCGGCACAAGGAAGCTCGCGCCGTCCCACGGTATTGAAGAAATCACCGCTATCAGGAGGACGGTAAGCACTATCACCGTACTGAGAATAAGAAGAGGCTTTGTCAGGGTGCAGATATCCCTGCGGTAAAGGTACAAGTATACGCCGATACCTGCCAAAAGAACCACCACCATCACGACGATGGATGCCAAAGTCACTGCATCAAACGTCGGTGACAGGAGTCCAAGGTCAGACAGGATATCTATATGATCCTGAGTTGCAATCTCACCGCGCCGTATGATAGTCTGCCCCTTCAAGATCATAACAGGCTTAACCTGTTTTTCAGCTGCTTCACGCGCCAGTTCAACCTTACCCGGGTTCAGTACAAGATTAGGGCTTATCTGCTCTCTGACTATTTCAACCAAAGCCGATTTTGCATCTTCCCCGAAAGCAGACCGGCCTCCGATGATATCCTCGGCTTCTTTCCTCGCAGCATCAAGCGTTTCTTCGCTTATTCTCCGCTCCCTCATAATCCAGCCTGCAGTCTGTTTCGCAGCGGTTCCGGCTTGTCTGAATGTATCATCCGCAAGCCTGAGCAGTGTGTCTACTGTGGACTCGGAAAGCCTTGTCCCAGATTCATTTTCAATCTTCCCGACTACCTCAGGGACAACGGCCTTAATCCGTTCATCAATGACATCTTCAGGCTCCTCAGCCAAGGCTCCCAACGCTTCGCGCTGTTCACTGATAACGTCAAAAATGAGATCGACACGATCCTCAGCCGAGATGCTGGCTGCAGGACTGATATCATAATTTGCAGGAGAAAGATGCGCTTCCTTAATTGCTTCCCTGCCTGCTTCCTCTTTTAGCCTGTCAGTAGACGGCCTGTCTACAATATCCCGTTGGGCTTCAATATCATACCTGCTGGGTTGGCCTACTTCCATCTCGATCCTGCGGGGAATCAGGACAGTCACAAGTATTGCAGTGAGAATAATCACTGTTCCGCCTATTATCAACCAGCGCTGAAGAGTAGGAGAAAGCGAAAATCTTCTTCTTTTTTCCTTCAGAGAAGCAGGCCTTTGCGAACCCCCTCTCTGAACAGGAGTAGCCACAGACAATCCCTCCTACACTTCTTTTTCCTCGTCAGGCCGGGATTCTTCATTGTCATATCTCTCATATGCTCTGATTATCTTTTGGACAAGTTCATGCCTGACTACGTCCTCATCTGTAAGATATACGAACTCTATGCCTTCCACATCACTTAGGATGTGCCTGACCTCATTAAGTCCGGACTGCTTCAAACTGGGCAAGTCCGTCTGGGTAAGGTCTCCGGTAATCACAAGTTTGGACCCAAACCCCATCCTTGTGAGAAACATCTTCATCTGCTCATGAGTAGTGTTTTGAGCCTCGTCCAGTACTACAAATGAGTCATCAAGGGTCCGGCCTCGCATATAAGCCAAAGGCGCGATCTCAATAATACCCCTGTCAAGATATTTCCGAAAAGTCTCAACACCTATGATATCATACAACGCATCGTACACAGGCCTGAGATACGGGTCTACTTTATCCTGGAGGTCTCCGGGAAGAAATCCCAGCTTTTCTCCGGCATCAACTACGGGGCGCGTCAGGATTATCTTAGATACCTGGCGGTTCTTGAGTGCAGACACTGCCATTGCCATAGCAAGATACGTTTTACCTGTCCCGGCAGGCCCTATTGCAAAGACAATATCCCGCCGCCTGATTGCATCCAAATAGATCTTCTGCCCTACAGTACGCGGTGCAATCTTCTTGCCTCTCGTTGTGACTTGAATAACATCTTCCATTATCGCTGCCAGGCTTGTCCTATTGCCTTTCCTGGCCAGCTGAATGGAGTACCTGACGTCTCCCACAGTCAGTCTATGTCCTTGCCTTATCACTTTGAGAAGATCTCTGACGACTCTTTGTGCAATATCTACATCATTAGGGTCGCCTTCTATGCGAACGTCATAGCCATTGGAGATTACAGCAACCCCCAGTTCCTTCTCAATCAACCTGATCTTCTCATCACGCATGCCAAAAAGAGACGCTGCTTCGCGAATATCCAGCATCGCAGGGCCGGATTTAGCTGTCTCATTAATCAACTCCCCGGTCCTCTCTCCTTTCCTGGGCGATGTCTTCAAGGGTTTCTATTGTCAAAGTATACACCCATTTGCCTTCTTCAGAGTATTCCAGTTTTTCCTGCTCATCAAGGATTTTCGCCGCTTTCGGGATCTTCGCTTTCAAATGGGTGGAGGCTGTGATCTTCAAGTCCTCCAAAGCTCTTTCCTTATCCAATACTACCGCGAACTTCTCCGTCTCCCGGTAAGTTGCTGCAGAACCAAATATCAAGGGCTCAGACCGTCCGGGCAATGGGATCTTCCATACTGATAAGTCTTCATTATAACTTTGAAACCTGGGCCGTTCCGGGCCTATTCTCACCTCATACGGGCCAAAAGCAAGGCGTATTGACCTTTCCACCCTGCCTGTCTCAGCCTCAAACTCCTGTATCAAATCGAGGACATCCTGATGTGTGCGCCAGACTCTTCCCATAACCACTCCTTTGGCATTGATGACCCGGCGCGTATCCGCCTCTTCGCCTTCGTAGCCGTACGATGGCAGTACTACTCCGGCAACGAGAACCTGGCCCTTCGAAACAGTCTCTCCTTCACTGACGCAAGGTTCACCTGCAAGTATAATCATGTTGGTAACCAAAGCGTCTTCTGCAGCTACCAGGTGAACAATGCCCGGTTTTGCTTCAGGCAGAGTCTTCTCAGCAACTTCAATGCTTACAGTTGTTCCCCTGACATGCACCCCTACCCAGGCAAGGCCTGTGAATTCAGCTAAGATCGCCTTACTGAGCTCTGCAGAGTCAATCTTTCTCCTAGGGACGCCTGCTTTGACTCCTTGCATTGCTGCAAATTCTATTATCGCATCAGGACTTACCTTGTCGCACCCTATTACATCTACAAACCATACAAAAGACGACAGCGCATAGAGGACTACGGAAAACAGAATTAGGCCGATTGCCAGGCCTTTTCTCCTTGTAAGTTTCATCATAAGAAAAGGAAGTCCTATCTTCCGCTCTATCCTGCCTGCGCAACCCGTCCTCTTCAGAGCCCGGCCGATTTCAGGCAGATCCTTCAAATAGACGCTGCACAGTATCGACCTCCCGTCTATTCGATGAAGGTCCCATAACTCCAAACCACTCATGTAGGCTTCGTTTATGAAACCCTCAACTGCCTTTCCGGACACCCTGATTATAACATACCCCCTGAGGCGAAACCACAGACTTCTAAGGGTCAAGGCATCACGCCTCCTACCTGGAATCGCAGGGCAGATCTAAGTGTTCAATCCTGCCTTGGACTCCCACAATGGTCTTGGTAATACCGGAGATGGAAAGACCCTTGCCTTTGACTGTCACATGCCCTTTAGCTGTAGCTATTACTACGCTTTCTGACGTAAACCCAATGATTCCCAGGTGATTCTCAATAGACAGCTCTGTGTTGCCTATGACTACTATCCTCGGCACTTCAATAATCGAATCCATAGGCAGCTCGAAGAATTTTGCAAGCCTTTCTTTTGCCCGGCCTGAACCCGGGTTGTTCTTTGAAACAGTCACGCCATCCAGGCACCTCTCTGGCATATGCTCGCTTGGAACCGGGGTCGCCGCAGTTGACAATACTAAATCTATTCCTGGGTTTCGTATAACTTGCTTCCGAACCTGAACGACAAAAGGCGGCTGCTGACAGATGCAACCGCCCAAGAGATATTAAAGCTCCATATGCTTGCCCTGCTATTTACGGATTGCGGGATAACGTGAGAACGCCTTCGGCCGTTTCAAAACCTCACTCATGACAATCCCTTGAATAATCGCGGACTTTGTGTCGAGTCTAAGCCCTTCCAGCGCCCGAGGCCTGGCTAAAGCCACGGATTCTTCTTTGTCGCCATCTGCCATCCCCATGTCTTCCAAATCAGCTACAAAGTCGCTGTCATCGAGAAAATCAGGGAAGTCATCACCTTCAAGGCTAGGCCCCAGGCTCCCCC
This sequence comes from uncultured Clostridia bacterium, assembly GCA_900019985.1. GTDB lineage: Bacteria > Bacillota > SHA-98 > UBA4971 > UBA4971 > UBA4971. Next base: position 1,313 of record FIZM01000041.1, on the reverse strand, counting down.
AGGTCTTATCCTCCCATGGGCTTACAGTCTCCCCATCCTCATAGGTCACAGGTTGGTCCACTGCATCTTCTGATTCCAACTGAACCTCAGCAGTTTCTCTCGGCGTACCTTCGAACACTTCCTCAAACGGAAACGGGAATGGGAAAGGGAACTCTTCCGGGATTTCGCTTTCTTCCTCTCGCTGCGTTCGAGGAATACTAGTCCCGGGCCATGGAGCGCCTGCTCTCCGCTGCCTTTTTCTAACATCCTTGCCTAAGACAGCCTGGATTACAGCAGAGAGAATGTAGATTATGAAAATCAGCGCAAAGAGGCCGTCCATGGCTTACTTCTTCTCCTCTTTACGTCGGTCCTGGGTACCTTCCGCCTCCGGCTCGCCTGCGATAGTCTGCCTCATACGGGTATCTGCAATAAGGTTCTGAAGCTGATAGTAGTCCATGGCTCCCAGGTTGCCTGTACGAAGGGCTTCAGAGAGAGCAAGAGGAACCTGTACCTCCGCTTCGACTACCTTGGCTCTCATCTCCTGCACCTTAGCCTTCATCTCTTGCTCAAGGGCAAGGGCAGCAAACCGTCGCTCAGCAGCCTTTGCTTGAGCAATGTTCTTGTCTGCTTCTGCCTGGTCCATCTGCAGCCTTGCTCCGATGTTTCTCCCTACATCTACGTCAGCGATGTCTATTGAGAGGATTTCAAAGGCTGTCCCGGCATCAAGCCCTTTGTTTAGCACAGTCTGAGAGATTTTATCCGGGTTCTCAAGTACTTCTTTATGACTCTCAGCAGAACCTACAGTCGTTACTATTCCCTCACCGACTCTGGCAATAATCGTCGCTTCACCTGCGCCTCCCACCAGCCTCTCGATGTTCGCACGCACAGTAACCCTGGCCTTAGCCTTGAGTTCAATTCCATCCTTTGCAACCGCAGCCACTA
>FIZM01000041.1:0-370 GCA_900019985.1 uncultured Clostridia bacterium | reverse complement strand
TGCGCCTCCAGCTTATCTGCGCTGACATCGAGCCCTGCCTTGACTGCCTTAATAAGGGGCAGGATTATCTTCGCAGGCGGAACACGTCTGAGGCGCATCCCGATTAAATTGATTATTCCCACCTGCACCCCGGAAGCTAAAGCCGAAACCCATAGTCCTATAGGGACAAAGTTCAAAAGGATAAGAAGAGCAACGATAATAATGATAGGAAGGAACAAAACAGAAAACGCAAATGCCATCCTTACTTACCTCCTTCACTGCATGATCTCGCGGCCCTAACCACTAACCTGGGCCCTTCTACCTTGATTACCTCCACTTCACAGCCTTCCTTCAAGAAATCCCCTTCTGTGACAGCGTCAATGCGCTCACC
>FIZM01000040.1 GCA_900019985.1 uncultured Clostridia bacterium | reverse complement strand
GTCTTGATATCCATTTGCAGGGCTGTGATTCCCTTTTCGGTGCCTGCGACCTTGAAATCCATGTCACCGAAGGCATCTTCTATCCCCAGGATGTCGGAGAGGATTGCAACCTTATCATTCTCCTTAATAAGGCCCATGGCTATTCCGGCTACCGGCCGTTTAATGGGAACTCCTGCATCCATAAGTGCAAGGGTTGATCCGCATACACTGGCCTGAGAAGTCGAGCCATTAGACTCCAGCACTTCAGAAACCAGCCTGATGGTGTACGGGAATTCTTCCTCATCAGGCAGCACAGGCAACAAAGCCCTTTCAGCCAGGGAGCCATGGCCTATTTCACGCCGTCCGGGCCCTCTTATAGGACGCACCTCTCCCACACTGTAGGGAGGGAAGTTGTAGTGATGCATATAACGTTTTGATTCTTCATCACCAAGTCCGTCCAGAAGCTGCTCATCACCGATTGCACCTAAAGTGGCATTAGTGAGGACCTGTGTCTGTCCGCGGGTGAAAAGGCCTGTACCATGAACTCTGGGGAGAAGTCCGACTTCACATGATATTTGACGGATCTCATCAGGCTTGCGTCCATCGATGCGACGGGATTCTTCAATAACCATCTTCCTCAATTGTTCCCTGGCCACAGCCTTGAGAACAATTGATACGTCTACCTCGAGGGTGTCAGGAGCCTCGAAAGACTCGTCTTCCGTAAGCTTCTTGAGGACCTCTTGCTCTATTTCTTCCAATCTCTCTTCCCTGGTAAGCTTGTCCGCAATCCGCAGAGCGGAAGAGACGTGTTCTGTAGCAAGTTCTCGCACCTTAGACTCGATGCTTTCACCTGGAATGTAGAAAGTCAGCTCACGCTTGGGTTTTCCACATCGTTCCACCAATTCCTCTATAAGCTCCACAATCTCAACAACTGACTTGTGGCCGAAGGAAATGGCGTCCAGCATAACCTGTTCCGGGACTTCGTTCGCTCCGGCTTCTACCATAAGGATGGCGTTCTTGCTACCGGCTATTGTCAGATCGAGGTCGCTGGCTTCTGCTTGCTCAAGAGTCGGGCAAATCACAAGTTCGCCGTTGACTCTTCCTACTCTTACTCCACCGATAGGCCCGTTAAACGGGATATCTGAGATGGACAACGCAGCAGAAGCACCGATGAGTGCGGTGATATCCGGGTCATTGTCTTGCTCCACTGATAACACTGTACAGACCACCTGGACATCGTGTCTCATTCCTTCAGGGAACAAGGGTCTGAGAGGTCTGTCTATCATTCGTGCAGAGATTATCGCAGCCTCTGTAGGCTTCCCTTCTCGCTTTATCCAGCCTCCCGGAATCCTTCCTACAGCGTAAAGCCGTTCTTCATAGTCCACAATTAACGGAAAAAAATCAATCCCCTCACGGGGGTCCCTGGACATGCATGCTGTCACCAGCACCACGGTATCGCCATATCGGACTAACACAGAACCGTTAGCTTGTTTAGCGACCTTACCAACTTCAAGCGAAAGTCTCCTCCCGCCCAGATTCATATCTAGGCAGTGGTAATCCATATTTTATCGATCCTCCTCAAAATCAACTGCTCTTACTTCCTAAGACCTAGTTTTTCCACAATCGTCCTGTATCTCTCAATATCTTTGTCACGTAAGTAATTAAGAAGACGGCGTCTTTGACCCACCATTTTCAATAGCCCTCTCCTGGAATGATGGTCCTTCTTATGCTCCTTCAAGTGTTCAGTTAAGCCGTTTATCCTTTCTGTAAGTATTGCGATCTGAACTTCAGGTGAACCAGTATCATTTTGGTGAATTCTATACTTCTCGATAATTGCTTTTTTCTCTTCGGCCGGTAAAGCCATTCCACTACACCTCCTGAAAGTATGCACGTCTCCCGCTGCCAAGAAGCTCGCCGGAGGATCGAAGAATCCTAGCAACGGGGCTTTGCGTAGCCAAGTTGTGCTACTACATGATAATGTTATCACATGGATATCTCAATGTAAACGATGCGTAGATCCTTCATGAAGCGTTCTGTCCTTCGAGAATGTCTTTTGCCCTTTCCACATCTTGCGAAATCTGACAGGCCAAGGCTTCAGCGGATTCAAACCTCTTCTCATCACGAAGCCTCTTGGCAAACAGCACCCTCAAAGCCTTTCCATATATGTCCCTGTCAAACCCGATTATGTGAGTCTCCACAGTCACGGCCTTTCCTTGAAAAGTCGGTCTTGTACCGACATTGGTCACACCTTTATACATCTCGCCTTCGATACACGCTATTGTTGCGTATACACCTGCTTTAGGAAGAGCTATTTCGCGGGGTACGTCAAGGTTTACCGTAGGATAGCCCATGGCTTTTCCGCGGCTTTGTCCCCTTACTATCTTTCCCTTAACTGAGTAAGGCCTGCCAAGCATTTTGCAGGCAGCTTCAACATCTCCTTTTGCAAGGGAAGCCCGAATCCTTGTGCTGGAGACTACTGTTCCGTCCACCACGACAGGTTTTGAGATCTCAACATTAAAACCGTACTTTTTTCCAAAGCCTTTGAGCGTTTCCGCATTCCCTTCTGCTTTAAACCCAAAGGTATAATTGAACCCGACAACCACCCATTTCGCATTCAAGCAATCCACAAGGACTTTTCGGACAAACTCTTCCGGGCCTGTCCTGGCCATTTTACGGTCGAACCGGGCTATGACTGTGTTTTCTATGCCTGCATCCTTAATCAAAGCAAACTTGTCCTCAAGATCAGTAAGGGTCTCCGGTGCGAGCTGAGGCTTTATGACCTCAAGAGGGTGCTTATCAAAAGTAAAAACGCAACTGGGGATGCTTTCTTGCTTTGCCCGAGACACGCACCGCCTTAAAATCTCTTTGTGTCCTAAATGAACACCGTCAAATGTGCCCAGCGCAACTACGGATTCAGATAGATCGCTTGGGCTTCCGTCTTGAGCGTCGGAAAATACCCTCACAGATTAACCTCCATCCCTTTCTAAGTAAAGACAGCGACGGGCTGCAAGTAATCCAATCCTTCTCTTGTCTTTCGCTTCGCAACGCAAATCAAGTCTCCTGAAGACACAACTACACTTATGAGGCCGGTGACATCTTCCTCCGGCTTTGTCCTTACTTCCTTGACTTCTTTAGCTAAGCTTCCCAACGGATAGGGATTGCCATGAGACAGTTTCCTTTTTGCATCTTCATCATGCTCACCCAGTATAACAGTGGGTAAATGAGAAAGGCCGGCTGACATCGGCAAGACCATGTCAATAAAACTCTCGTTTCCGGAAGCTCCCTCTATCTCCTCCAGTGTGTAGCAGGATCTTATGTCTAAATCCCCGACTCTGACGCGAGACAAGGAGCTTATGTGAGCTCCGGCACCGATGCGCTCCCCGATATCTGCTGCAAGCTGCCTTATGTATGTGCCGGCAGAACATTCAACCAGAAGAGATACCTTATCACCGTACGTCAGTACATCGCCTTCAGGCCATGACTCAACAGACAACTCATAGATATGGACCTTTCTCGGCTTCCGCTCAGCTTCCTGGCCTGCCCTGGCGAGCTCATAGAGTCTTTTCCCTTTGTAATGGACTGCAGAAACCATGGGCGGGACTTGCATTATTTCGCCCCTAAAATCCGAAAGCGCTTCCAGAAAGCGCTCTTTGGTAACCTGAACCCCTTCAATCCGCGAAAGAACCTCTCCCGAGGCATCCAGCGTATCTGTGGTAATCCCTATAACCATTTCAGCAACATAGGTTTTCCCGAGTCCGACCATAAACTGCATCAAGCGAGTGGCTTTGCCGAGCAAGACAACGAGTACTCCTGTGGCATCCGGGTCAAGGGTCCCGGTGTGGCCGACTTTTCGCATCTTTAAAGCTTTCCTTACAAAAACAACGACATCATGGGAGGTCATACCGGCGGGTTTTAATACAGGAAGTATTCCGTTTACGTCCAAACGTCAATCACCTGCTAATCCCATGATTTTGTAAACCTTGCCGAATACCAGCTCCCTTGCCTGTGCAATAGACCCTGTATCCAGAGTACATCCGGCTGCTTTCGCATGACCGCCGCCTCCCAATTCTTCAGCGAGGGCACCTACATCGAATTCTCCTTTTGACCTCATACCGACTCGGATCTTTCCATCGGAGCTCTCTCTAAAGAGGAAAGCAACTTCAACACCTCTTACCATACGGCCGTAATTCACAAACCCCTCGGTCTGTTCTTCATCGAGAGAAAACTCGGTCATCCAGTCGTCATACACTTCCAACCAGGCAATCTTGCCTGTCTTGTCCAGGCGTAGAGTATCAAGGACCCTTCCCAGCATCTTAAGGCTTTCCAAAGGCCTCGCCTCATAAATCTGCTCCGAGATTGCACCGGGTTCAGCGCCTTTTTCCACCAGCCTGGCAGCAATGCGAAGGGTCGTCGGAGTAGTGTTGGAAAATCTGAAAAACCCAGTATCAGTGGCAATAGCAGTAAACAGGCATACTGCAATACTAACGTCCACACGCACGTTCATGGAGACGAGGATCTTGTAGATCTGCTCACCTGTGGCAGCAGCTGAGGTGTCTATATAGTTGTAAGTGCCGTAAGACTTGTTTGTTGCGTGATGATCAATATTCACAATGGGTATGCCGGAAGGAAGCTTCTCATATATTCCTTCAATGCGTCCTAAATCCGACGAGTCCAGAACCACCACGATGTCGTATTCCGAGGGCTCTATGTCGTCAGCGGAGAGTATCTCTTCAGAACCCGGGAGGAATCGCAAGTTCTCAGGCACCCCTCCGGGACAAGCCATTGTCACCCGGCGGCCTCTTTTCTGCAATCCCATGCCTAATCCCAGCATGGAGCCGATGGCATCTCCGTCAGGCAAAACGTGCGTTGCAATGAGAAACCTGTAATGCTTTAACAGGGTTCCTGCGATCTCCTGGTGGATCTCCACTACTCGCCGCCCTCCTCATCCTTTCGGATCTCCTGCAACAGCCGGAACACTTTGGCACCGTGCTCTATAGAGGTGTCGTGACGGAACACAATCTCCGGAGTGTGGCGAAGCCTCACACGTTTTCCGATTTCAGTGCGGACGAAACCTGTGGCACTCTCAAGAGCTGCCATGGTTTCAGAGACTTGAGTCTCATCGCCCATAACACTTACGAATATTTTTACGTGTCTTAAGTCCCCGGAAACCTCCACATCTGTCACTGTGGCAAAACCAAGCCTGGGGTCTTTCATTTCCCTTGCTAAGATATCAGCTACTTCCGTTCGGATTGCCTCAGCAATCCTTTTAGGCCTTAATCGTGTCAACGGTAACCACCTGCCAAATCTACAGAACGCATTTCTCAACACCGGTTACTTCAAGTTTTGGGTCGGATTCAATATCCCTCAACACCCGGGACAGCACGCTGTCTACGACTCTCGCCTCATTGGAAACGCATACTATCCCAAGGGTGCTCCTTTGCCATAAGTCGCAATTACCTACTTCTGCAATGGCTACGTCATATCTTGACTTGATTCTGTCGCAAAGGCCTTTGACAACGCGTCTTTTGTCTTTCAAAGATGTAGCCCAGCCTATATAAATGTCAACTTCCATGGTCCCGACTATCATCTCATTGTACCGCCCGGAGTCTTCTCTAAAGTGCCCTTGGCGTCTCAACCAGCTTAAATGCTTCTATTACATCGCCTTCTCTGATGTCTTGATAATTTGCAACGCCAATCCCGCATTCGTAGCCTGACATAACTTCAGTTACATCATCTTTAAACCTCTTTAGCGATGCAAGCCTGCCTTCATGGATTACTATGTTATCTCTTATGACCCTAACCATCGCGTCTCTTGTAATCTTACCTTCATTCACGATACACCCTGCGACTATGCCGATTCTCGGCACTTTAAAGGTCTGCAGCACATTGGCTGTTCCAAGTGTGACCTCACGTATCTCAGGTTCCAGCAACCCTTCCATTGCTGCTTTCACATCGTCCAAGGCATCATAAATCACTCTGTAGATACGGATATCAATCCGGTCACGTTCAGCTATTGCCTTAGCATTTCCGTCAGGTCTCACCTGAAAGCCGAGGACGATGGCATTTGAAGCTGAAGCCAGCATAATGTCGCTTTCGGTTATAGCTCCTACACCTGAATGAATAACGTTAACCTTTACCTCATCAGTGGATAAGGCTTCCAGGGATTGTCGCAATGCTTCCACAGAACCCTGGACATCTGCCTTAATTATCAGGTTAAGCTCTTTGATCTCTCCTTCTTTTATCTTACCGAAGAGATCGTCGAGGCTGATCGTTCTTGAAGACTGGATTTCCTCAGCCCGCTTTCTTTCAGATCGTATTGTTGCAAGTTGTCGAGCCAGCCTATCTTCGGAAACCACATCGAAGATCTCACCGGCCTCAGGGACTTCATCGAAACCCAGGATCTCAACGGGCATTGAAGGGCCTGCCTCATCCACAGGCTTACCCTTGTCGTCACTCATAGCCTTAACCTTACCGGATACGGGCCCTGCAATAATCGCGTCTCCAACCCTGAGTGTCCCTCGTTCGATCAAAACGGTAGCTACAGGCCCTTTGCCCCTGTCCAGTTTCGCCTCGATTACTGTTCCTCTGGCAGGCCTGTTAGGATTCGCCTTAAGCTCCTTCAAGTCAGCCACGAGCAAGATCATTTCCAGAAGGTCATCTATTCCTTGCCGTGTCAGAGCAGATACTTCCACTGTGACAGTGTCTCCGCCCCAATCCTCAGTTATCAAGCCATGTTCAGTTAGCTGCTGCTTAACCCTGTCAGGCTGTGCATCAGGCTTGTCTATCTTATTCAACGCGACGATTATAGGCACATCTGCAGCCTTAGCATGGTTGATAGCCTCAACGGTCTGAGGCATTACTCCATCGTCAGCTGCTACAACCAGGATGGCAATGTCGGTCACCTGCGCACCCCGTGCTCTCATGGCAGTAAAAGCTTCATGGCCGGGTGTGTCAATGAAAGTGATCTTCCTTCCATTCAGTTCAATCTGATATGCGCCGATATGTTGAGTTATGCCGCCTGCCTCCTGAGCAGTGACGTTAGTTTTTCGAATCGCGTCAAGGAGAGACGTTTTTCCGTGGTCTACGTGGCCTAACACAGTCACAACCGGAGGCCTCGGGAGGAGGTCCTCGTCTCTGTCAACGCTGTCTTCAATACCGAATTCCCTTGCCTCTTTCTTCTCAAACGGTTCAACTTCAAAGCCCAACTCTTCCGCGACTAAGCTGGCAGCATCAAAATCGATTTCCTGATTGATTGTAACCAGCAGGCCCATGGCCATGAGAGCTTTGATAACCTCGGAAGGATTGACTCCGAGTTTATCTGCAAAAGCTCCTACTGTGATACTTTCCGGAAGCGCAACTATGCTCTTCTTTGCCGCGTGGCTCCGTCGCTTGACAGGAGCCTCTCGCACAGGCTCCTTAACAACGTCTTTATTTCGTGTCCTTGCTCTTCTGCTTCGGATAATCGCTTCTGCACGGGATTCTCTTAGCTTTGCAGCACCTTTTCCTCCTTTGATGAGTTCCAGCCTTCTCTCATCAAGACCTTTACCTGCAGCAGGTTTACGTACAGGAGGTTTAGGCACAGATGGTTTAGGCACAGGAGGTTTAGGTGCGGCCGGTTTCCGGGCTGCAGGCGCCATCTGCGGTTTCTTCGCCTCAACTTCCATTGCTTTCTCTTCTATCGCTGTTTCTTGACGGACATCTGATATCTCCGGTGTGGTAACAACTGCTTCTTGGGACACTGGTTCATCTGCCTTTTCTTCAGGTTTCTTTACCGGCTCTTCTGCTGCAACCGGCTCTTTTGCCTTGTCTTCCGTAACAGGCCTGACTTCCTTAGCTTCCTCATGAGGTGCTTGAACCTTCGGTTCAGGTATGGCAGTTTCGGTGGCCTCAGGACGAACAGGAGCAGCAAGCTCGACTACCTCAGCTGCGACATCTTCTTGCACTTCCAACTTCTTCGCCTCGCCGGCAGCCATCTCTGCCTGCCGTGCACGAGCCGCTCGTGACCTTGCCAATGCATCAGCCTGAGGCTTTGCTTTATCTGCCGATTTTTTGGGAGGAATCGCCGGCGCAATCTGGGTAGGCCATTGCATCGGCCTTTGCCTGCGCCTAGCCTCTCCTGTTGTGGTTCCCGAACGTCCCTGGGACCTACGGTCACCGCTCCTCGGCCGCCTTGCCCTGTCCGGGGTTGGGCTTGACCTCTTTCGGTCAGCTGTTGGCGCACCTGCCTTTGCACCTGACATTTGGCTTCGTATCTTCTTAAAATCAGCGCTGGATGTAAGATGTCCCGCTCCCCGCAGTGCACCTAAAGCGCCTGGAGTTTTCGCCTTTCTGTCAGGCTTCTTGGGCTTCGGAACCTCTACCTCCCGCGCAGGGGGTTCCTCCACCTCTTCAGAAACGCCTTTTTCAACAGGCGCTTCAGGCTTCTTACCCTCTATTTCAGCAAACTTGTTCTTGATGAACCTAACAACATTGTCGTCCAGGGCGCTCATATGGTTCTTATCCCGCACTCCCGAATCTGCAAGCAATTCCAGGATGTCCCTGCTTGTCTTTCCGAGTTCACGTGCTAGTTCATATACCCTGGGTTTTTTTGCCATATACCCACCACCTTTGAGACTTCGTCCCCGGAGCGGGTCGTCTTAAAGTCTCTCATTACGTTGTAATGACTCTGCCAATCTCTCTACTACCTCATCAGGCACCGCAACTCCCAAAGCTTTATCCAAGCGCTTATCCTTCGCAGCTAAGTTCAGGCAGCGGCTGCTGGGACAGATGTATGCGCCTCGCCCGGCCAACTTGCCGGTAGGGTCTATCTCAAC
>FIZM01000039.1 GCA_900019985.1 uncultured Clostridia bacterium | reverse complement strand
CCTTTGCTCTCATAGTACTATCTTATCATCATGTCCGGAATTGTAACATAGACCCCCTACCTTGCCGCACGTGAAAATCGCAGAGAAACCCGGTTACAGAGCTCGGCTTTTGAGCAGGCGGGCGGCGGCAAAGCAAATACTTCAGGCAGGTAGAATGGACCGCCCACGTACCGAAAACTGCAGTCGGGTACGTAAGCAATACCAAACCGTGCGCCGGTCAACACACACACTCCGGTCCGTGTCGCACCGCTCCGATGCCCTAGCAGACCTTAGGTACACAAGTCATGAAGGAGGAAAGTCTGAAGTGGTCGTGATGAGTGAACGTGTAGTGCTGGACTTCGGAGCGGCCTCACCGCATAGCCACTCCAGTAGTAAATATTCCATCTAGTTCCACGGAAAGACTGCGAACTCCTCCACCTGGATGTCGAGGAATCTGTCCTGCGTCTGGGCGAAGCAAATCCAAGCTGGATCGCTTCTCACCTTGCCTGTTTGCTTTCTGTAATAGGCACCACCGCTATAGACCGCCTCAAGCCAGTAGTCCCCGGGATCACTGAAGAAAAAGCTGGGGTAGACGAACTCATGAGGGATATTCATCAGGCGAAAGCCAGGCAATGTTCGTTCACTCAGTTTAGCTGAACAGCAGAACGGCTCCGTGTACACGGGCAAGAGGACGTACCCGTCAAACGTGGAAGAAATGTCACCGGAGCGACCTTGCGAACGACGATGAGAGGTCGCAGGATAGCTGCGTGTCGACCAAACCGTCAGAGTGACTCCGCGTGCTTAGGCAGTAGACTGGAGGCGAGATACCGTGACATTTGATATAGGCATATGCGGCGAAGGCCGTATCGATCCGAAGATGGAAAGCGACGCCGGTCAAAAGCTTATCAGGCGTCTATGCGAAGGCCCGGTTGAGGTCGGATCCGTCGAACCCGAGCTTCTTGAAGCATTCAAGAAGATGCAGGCAGTCCGCGTTGAGGGTGGTCGATGCTTCCTTAACTTCACTTGCTTCCTCAAATTGGTGCTCGGATATGTATGGCTCTCGGGACTGCGCGAGCCTTTAGCCGAGAGTGCGTATCGCGACATCTTCATCAATTACAGTATGATGTTCCTGTGCGTTGCCCTGATATACAACATCGCTGATATCATTGGGAGCAAGAGAAAGAACCAGAACAACCAGAGCTTGTGACATTTCAGCTATTGACTGTCTGCTCTGTGATCGCCGGACGTCAGTATCTCCTTCACGATCAGCAGGACGCCGTGTTGCGAGCCTCGCTGCCGCTGACTATCAGCGCACCGCCGGACCTCAGGTAGTCCTGAAGCCTCGTCTGCAGCACAGGTGTTATCTTAGTGCTGTTTCGCGGCATTGCACAGGATTGTAGACACGCTTTCGAGTCCTGCACTAAGAACCAGAGTATTAGCAAGAGCCTGGATCTCTGTCTGCGGCTCAGATACATCCGCGTTAACACTATGTACTGCGACCACTCCAGAAACCTATACTCTAGCGAATTGTAAACGCAGGAAGGATTCCACAGTGTAGGTCCGTATAACGACTACACTCCCGTGGAGGGCGATGGGCTCGAACCGCCAGACTGATAGACATTGAGACCCGCTTCTTCGATCTTTTCGAACTTGAAGTATTCATCAAGTGGCTGAACCCCGCGGTGCACGATTACCGAACTACACATGTTGTGGGTCTGCGTCAACCAGCCTCGAAGATCGAGAGGTCAAGGAGATGCTGATATACCCAGAGTCACCTTCTTTCATGGTGGGGGGGTTTCCAGCGCTCACGCATTATCTCCGAGAAAGCTCGACCACGCATTGGTTGGTATCACCGTCCGCAAAGCCTGTCAGATTGGGAGTCAAACCTCGCCTAAGTTGATCTATCTGGTCAGCTCATGCTGAAAACATGGAGCCGGTGTCAAGACGGGAGATCATCATCAAACTCAGTGACTAGGGCTGTCTGTTCCTCTGATTCTTGTACCAGTGCACTCTCCTTCTTCACATCTAATAGGAACTTGACATACGCTGCTGCAAGATTGATGGCTAGATCCCCGTAGGCGCGTGGTATATCGATCGGATGAGCACCCTGCCCATGACCTCCGAGCTTGTGACGCAGAGCTGGGAGTCCTTGCAAGACGCATGACGTTATAGCCTTCTGTGCCTCATCGGGGACAGCGTGCAGCAATCGCGTTTTCGTCCGCAGTTTCTTGAGCAAATCGCCAGCTGTACCTTCTCTTTCATCCAAGAGAGACTTCAAAACACTCTCAAGAGCGCAGTTCGCCTTGTGAATTGCATCATCTATATCCCCTGCTTGGAGATGTTCACGAGCATCTCTAAACTCTTCGTACGCTCCAAGGAATCCGTGTCGCTTCATCTCTTCTTCAGCTTGATCCTTGAGAGCATCGAGAAAACGCGAGTCGATTAAGTACATGCGTCCATCGGTCATTCGCCATGGAGATCGCTCTTCATCGAGAACTTGGTTTAGCTCGACTTGAAAGGCTTGCGTTCGATCATCCGGAAGAAGCCTATAGAAGGCCTCGAGTGCGTCTAGCACACAATGCGGATAGGAAAACTCCATGAAATCTTTAAACTCTTTGGCATCTCTTTGAGCCGCCGTTTTTTCGTCGAGGACTAGGAGAACGTCCTTGCCGTATGCCTTCTTCAGTGCGGACATGACCTCCAGCGTCGTAGTAGTATGGTCATAGTAGCCTACACTACTCCAAACCTCGTGATCCTGACAGATCTTAGCCAGTCTGTTTCGCAATTGTCGACTGAATGACGGGTATGGGATCTGCCTATTGTCCAGTGCCCTCTTGAACCGCCTGCTGAACAGACCAACCATGTGGATCACCTCCGTTCCGATCGTAATGAACTGACAGGCGAACCTCGGTCAACCAAACACATGTCTGGCCATCGCCTCGATCCACTATCAGCATCATGATCGCGGCCAGGGGTGCAATGTAACCTAGAACGATCTTTCGATGCACTCCAAAACTCGGACATCTCTGTTAGTGGCCAGTTTAAAATGGACATAAAGGGGGTGCGGACGTTTTTTTGGACTTGACTA
>FIZM01000038.1 GCA_900019985.1 uncultured Clostridia bacterium | reverse complement strand
AACACTTCACCGTACCTGACATCCAGATTGACATTCTGCAGCCTTTCGCGGCCTCCGAACCTTCCTGCCACTGATATGTCGATAAGCTCCAGAGCGGCTTCCTCCTGTGGAGGAGTCCGGTGACTGTCATGTGCAGGAATGCTGCGTCCTACCATCATCTCAACAAGGCTTTCCGGGGTAGAGGCTTCTGTGTATATGGTGCCCACATTCCTGCCATCTCGGAGCACAGTGACCTTATCAGATATCTCCATAGTCTCTTTGAGCTTGTGTGTAATGAATATGATCGTGGTACCGGACTCTGCAAGGATTCGCATCACAACGAAAAGCTCGGTGACTTCCGGGGGAGTCAGCACTGCAGTAGGCTCGTCAAGAATCAGCACCCTGGCACCTCTCATTAACGCCTTTAGAATCTCAACCCTCTGCTGCTGCCCCACGGATATATCTTCTACTTTGGCATCAGGATCCACATGCAGGCCGTACCGCTTGGAGAATTCTAAGATGTTCCGTCGAGCTTGTCTGTAATCGAGCAGCCCATTCCTTTGCCGGGGCTCATCTCCTGCCACAATGTTTTCAGTGACAGTAAGCTGCTCGGCAAGCATGAAGTTCTGGTGGACCATGCCGATACCGTGGGATATTGCATCTCGCGGGCCTCCGAAACTCACCGGATTCTCGTTTACATAGATCGTTCCTGAATCCGGACGGTAAAGGCCGAACAGGATTTTCATAAGAGTGCTCTTCCCTGCCCCGTTCTCCCCAAGCAGACAGTGAATCTCACCCGGAGCTGCAGCAAAAGACACTCCGTCGTTAGCCACAACATTGCCAAAGCGTTTTGTTATGTTTTCCATGCGAATGGCATACATAATCAGGTGAACCCCTTTTTCGGCATATACCTACTGACAAGGCAGGGGAAGAAGCTCCCCCGCCTGTATACACCGATCTATGGTTGTCTTTTAGCTGTTTCTACTTATTTCCCCTGGGCTTTCAACCAAGCATCAACCTGGTCAATTTCCTCAGGCACTGTCAGTTCGCCGGATGCGACTCTTTCTGCCAGTTTATCAACTTCTTCGATTATGTCAGCAGGGATCAGGTTGTGTGAATAGCCAAGTGCCCCTTCCTTAAGGCCGAGCATGTTAGTGCCGGGTGTAAACTCATCCTTGAGCACTGCTTCAATGGCCATGAAGACTGTATTGTCTACAAGCTTCATTCCGTTGGTCAGGATGTGGTCAGGAGCAAGGTATCCCTGGTCTACGTCAGCGCCAATTGCGAAGCGGTTGCGCTCTTCTGCTGCCATAATTCCGCCGAGGCCTGAACGGCCTGCTGCGAGCCAGATGACGTCTACGCCCTCATCCAGCATGGCATTGGCCATCTCTTTACACTTGGCAGGGTCAGCCCAGTCTCCGACGTATGAGTATTTCACTTCTACCTCAGGGTTCGCGAACTTTGCACCTGCAATGTACCCTGCGACGTTGGCACGGATAAGCGGGATATCCATTCCGCCGATGACCCCGATTATCTGCTTGTCAGGGACAATGCGCGGATCCTCTGCCCTCTTGGTCATCAGGCCTGCTACCGCACCTACTACGAATCCACGCTCTGCCTCTCTGTAAACGTATGACGCTACGTTGGGAGCATCAACTGCAGTATCAACAATTGCGAACTTCTGATCCGGGAATCTGCCGGACACGACCTGCAAGGCGTCTGCCTGGTCAAAACCTATGGATATGATCAGGTCATATCTGCGGGTCTGAGCAAACCTCATCAAGAGGCTCTCGTACTCGGCAACAGCCTGCGGTTCAGCCTGGTCGAACTCTATTCCGAGTTCCTTTTCAGCTCGCAGCATGCCTTCGTACGCAGAGTCATTAAACGATTTGTCTCCGAGGCCGCCGGTGGCAAACACAATCGCTATCCTAGGCTTGTCTGCAGCCAGACCTGATGAGACTGATCCCATCACCATCCCAATAACCATAACGACACTTAACACAAACAGTGGCTTTCGGTTCTTACCCATTTCTACCTTTCCCTC
The DNA here is from genome assembly GCA_900019985.1 of uncultured Clostridia bacterium. GTDB lineage: Bacteria > Bacillota > SHA-98 > UBA4971 > UBA4971 > UBA4971. The sequence continues at coordinate 2,131 of FIZM01000038.1, read as the reverse complement.
CTAGCAGTCTGATCGATCTCTAATTAAGGCGCTATTCTTGCGCACCTATTACCTCATCAAGGCTGAGAACTGCTTCAACGGCTTGAAGAACTTCAACCACAGACCAGGGGTTATTTCCGAATCCTGCAAACGGATCCTCCATCTGATCTATGAGCCAGTCAGCACCGGCAATGGCGTATACCAGGTAATTGGTCCGCCCGGTTACTTCATAAGCATGGGCCAAGCCGGCGACCACCTGATGCGTGCCGTAAACAGCCGGTTTCGTGAAGTATGCCCTGATGCCGCAAGGAGTTATTTCAAACGCGGTCTCGTGTTCGATCACCCAATCCAGTGCGGCGGTTGCATAATCGAGGTACTTACGGTCTCCTGTAGCCTCGTAAACAGTTAAGAGCCCTGAAGCGATGGATGCGTTCACACATCCTATGTCCCCGGACTCTTCCAGAGAAAGGCTCGTACCTGCGCCAAAGTCGTATATCGCGTCGAAACGGCCCTCTTCTTCGTCCCACATTACGTTAATGAGCCACTCTGCGGTTTGTATCGCCTCGTCCTTCATTCCAAGCGCGAGGAAAGCAGAAATAGACCTGGAGTTCATACCTGCAGATTGCCTGCGGGTGCCCCACAGAATGTAATCTATATCTGCAAAACCGTCACCATCATCATCTGAATAGCTTTGAGAGGTCATGTACGCGGAAAACGACAACTCATCATCTGAGTAACGCCTTTTGTTTACCCGGTCAGTATTAAACCATCCGGACATAATCTTTATGACATCGTCATACTCGTCTCCAAACTCGAGAAGCGCTAGGAGAGGCTTGACAATCCCTGCGCAGAAAGGAGTCTCAGGGCTGCGAACCCATGCGTGGCCATCCTTCTCAGCCCAGAATCCGGAGGCAAACCCTCCCTGGACCTTAGCAAAGTCTTCATCAGTCCACTCCAGTTTACCGACTGTGTCACCCAGAGCCCAATTCCAATCACTGATCTCGTCGAGACTGCTTATAAACGCCTTGTCTATCCAGGAATCAGCTACTCTGCGCGCTGCATCGCGATAGACAGGGTCTCCTGTAATGTCGGAAAGAATGGCAACCTGTCTGATTCCGTGGAACGAACTGGTTGCATCGGTTCTGCCCGGCTCCCACGGAGATGCCCAACTTCCCAGAACCGGATCGATATTCTCAATCAACCAGTCTCCCATGATGCGGGCAGCGTTCATGTACTTGTCCGGAAGCGAGGCCGGCGCACTTAAAGCTAAAGGACCTGTAAGCATAACCAAAAGCGTAACAACTACCATAACAAACAGTGGTTTTCGTCTCACAAAATCACTCCCTCATAACATCTACATCCATGGATTACCGTTTCCTACACCAAAGACCGAACTCTAACTGCAGCCTCCTCGTTCTTGGACGAGCACTGTTACATCTTACCACTTTTGAGAATATTCGACGTCCCCAAGCCAGATTCCTCTCTCATCAAAAAGTCTGAAAGGTTGACATTTACTCATTAGAATCGAAATCAATAAGTATTTTTAGACTTCCACGGGTGCATGCTGCATTCAAGGCATCTGTCATTTGATCTGCCGGAAATACTGCATCAATCAGAGGCTCCGTTGAGACCATTCCCCTCTCGAGAAGCCTCAGGGCAGGCGGGAAGGGCCCACATCGCGAACCTACGCATGTAACCTCATTGCGGACTACAGGTGTAAGGTTGATAGGGGCGCCTTGGTGAAAGGTGCTCTTCAACACTATTGTTCCTTTGGGGCGTACTATGGCCATGGCAGTCTCAATGCCTGATGAATTACCTGTGCAGTCAACAGCCACGTCAACTCTATCTCCATAATCCTTGGACAATGCTACCTCCATGCCCAGCTTCTCTGCTATGGCCAGTTTCTCGCTGTGTCTTCCGAGAACTACAACGCGATGTCCAAAGGCGTGTATTACCTGTGCTGTCAGAAGGCCCAGCTTGCCATCGCCGATAACTGCCACGAGGTCACCGGGCCGGATATGGACTTGCTCAAGAACCTCAACCCCTGCAGCCAAAGGCTCTGTAAACACGGCTTCCCTGTCCGAGACTGAATCAGGTACGATATGTAGGTTCTCTTCCGGTAAGACCACATAGTCTGCAAAGCAGCCTTGCC
>FIZM01000037.1:2743-44121 GCA_900019985.1 uncultured Clostridia bacterium | reverse complement strand
GCTGAAGGGAGATTCGAAGACGAGATAGTACCGGTGGAAATCCCTCAGCGAAAAGGCGATCCGATAGTCTTTTCCCGGGACGAACACCCAAGGCCCGGTACTACCAAGGAAAAACTCGCATCTCTAAGGCCTGCCTTTAAGAAAGACGGAACTGTTACAGCGGGGAATGCCTCAGGCATCAATGACGGAGCAGCTGCGCTTGTCATAGCATCAAAAGATAAGGCTTCTGAACTTGGGATAAAACCGATGGCTACCGTCAAGGCGTACGCAAGTTCAGGCGTAGAGCCTAAAGTGATGGGAATCGGGCCTGTCTCTGCCACAAGAAAAGCTTTGGCAAAGGCAGGGTTGAACCTGGATGATATAGACATAATCGAGGCAAACGAGGCATTTGCCGTCCAGTCCCTTGCAGTCGGGCGAGAGCTTGGCTGGGACATCGATAAAGTCAATGTCAACGGAGGTGCCATAGCTCTCGGCCATCCCATCGGGGCAAGCGGAGCAAGGATTCTCGTTACGCTTTTGCACGAAATGATTAAACGAGATGTAAGATTTGGCCTTGCCACCTTATGTATAGGCGGAGGTATGGGCCTTTCAGTCATAGTTGAAAGGTGATAATACCGTAATATTTTCAGAGAAGTGCAAGATCCATGTCAATTGTAGTTATCATCCCGTTTTCAGCTACCTGAAAGGCTACAGGTATTGAAAGCTGCTCCGTGCCTTCTGCATTTACAAACAGTTCAGCGATGTAGATTCCTTGATCCAGGTCAAAAGGGGCAAAGCGTGCTGTTATGGCACGCTTGTATCCCGGTAAGCATACGACAGGTTCAAGTGTTGTGACAGAAGCCACATGGCCAAGGTAAGACTTGATGACAGCTGTTCCGCGCAAGTTCGTATGGATGTTTCCCTCGTTTTTACAGATTGCTGATATGGTTACTGATTTATCTACAGGGTCTTGCGACAGCACTACAGATTCAATGCTTGCCGATGTGGAGACGGAATCCTGCTTTGTGTTGGGTTCAACTGTGAGCAAGGTGAGTACAGCCACCCGGGCGCTGGTAGAAGGTTCCCGGGGCTGTGTGTTTCTTAGCGGCTGTCCTTGAAATACGATGATAGGGTAAGCGCCTCCTGAGAACGTAGGGGTTACATGTGCCTTAACCTTAATCGGTCTTGATTCTCCAGGCATGAGCGTGAATTCAGCAGGTTCCAAGGTCAGTGAGACACCGCGTGTTAACGTGTCTTCACCTTTTATGGGCTTGGAAAACACAGGTATCCCGTTTTCATCATGGCCGCCTTCGTAAATGAAACCCTGTAAATCCAAAGGAAGCGAGCCTGTATTTGATACATAGATCGGTCCTATGAGATCCCCGTCTGAGACTTGAGATGTAATATAAGTGGGGCTGACCCGGACTGATATTCCTCCGCGCGCTACATTGTAGGATGCTGCAGTAGGGCACCGGGATAAAGCCAACATACTTAATATGGTTGTGAGTATGACAAGCCTCAAAAACCTTTGACTCTTAGCCAACTAAACCACCTCCCAAGTTACAAGGCTTTCTTTAGTAGGCCTGTACAGCTGTGAAAGTTATTTCTATTCTGTAACAGGCGTCAGATTCAATGATCGGTGAATCGTTATACGAGATAGCCTGTTTGAATACGAGGCTGAGAGTGGCTCCGCCTTCACCTGTAGGAGGCTGATTCTCTACAATCGTGGTATCTTCATCAGTAACTGATGTGAATTGGCCTTTCCCTTCCACTTGTAGCTCCAGGGGAGAGTACAGTGATTCAGAGGAGTATTCGCCTGATGTCCATTTTCTCATTCGTCCGTCAAATGAATCGCTCCGCGCCTTTAAAGCCCAGTTTGTATTTGACCACACTTTCACTGATTGTGTTTCTGACATTATGAAAGATTCGTCCGTGTTAGAGCTGGGAGCAGCATTGCCAAGCTCCAGAAGGTCAGGAAACGATACTTCGATTGTCGGTACCACCTTGCATGTGACAGCCATTACCGGTTCGCCCGCGTTGGCTATGGCAATGCCTTGATATAGTAGGATAAATGCCACGGTAAACAACAGTGCCTGCCTTTTTGATAATAGAAGTCTCATTGTTTTTTCATCTCCTTAATAGTAGATCGCGCTTTGGCATAATCCTGATTTGGATATTGCCTGTAATTTATTGGGATAGGCAGGCAATTCCTTCGTTCTAATGGATGATATTTCCATAGATTCTGTGGCTCGTAAGGCTGAATTTCATCGCTTCTTGTGATGCGCAGCATATCATGGTGAAAAGGACGTACTAGGCATGGGATGAGGTAATGCATAGTATGGAGAACACGGGCATAGGGTAATTCTGAGCAAACGAATCCCTGCATCGGACACTTTCCGTATAAGAGGTTTACAGTCTAGAGCGCAGGTGGGTTAATTGGTTATTTCAGGCAGGAAGATACTTTCCGTTGTTGTAAGCATATGCATGGCAGCAGTGGTTTTGGCTTTTACCGGCCAGGTCTTACTCCTGCCTACTGCAGGCAAGCTATACACGAGGTCAAGTCGGTACCCCGAAGTAGTCTACGTGCCTAACTACCGAGAAGGGCCATACATTACCGCAAGGTCTGCCGTGTTAATCGAGGCAACAACAGGTACAGTTGTCTACGGAAAGAACGAGCATATGCGAATGCACCCTGCCAGCACCACAAAGATAATGACCGCCCTTCTTGCCATAGAACTGGGGGATATGGACTCCACTGTAGTTGTCAGCGGAAAGGCAGCGAGCACCGGAGGATCGACTTTGTGGCTGAAAAAAGGTCAAACCATAAAACTTGGGGATCTTATCCGCGGGACGATGCTCCGATCAGGCAATGATGGTTGTGTGGCTATAGCTGAACACATCGCAGGCAGTGAAAAAGACTTCGTCAGAATGATGAACTTAAAAGCGCGAAAGCTCGGAGCAATGAACACCAGATTCGCGAATCCACACGGGCTTACCGAACCAAACCACTACTCCACTGCCTTCGACTTGGCTCTTATGGCCCGGTACGGGTTGAAATATCCTTTATTTGCAGATATAGTAAGCACACGGGAAGCAGAAGTTACCTTGATCCAGGGAGAATCTGAGGAGAAGCGTAAGCTCACAAATACCAACTGGTTACTCTGGTCCTTTGAAGGGGCAGATGGGGTGAAAACCGGCACAACTCAGGCTGCAGGCTACTGTCTCGTAGCTTCAGCTACACGCAACGGGATCCAATTCATATCAGTTGTTCTGGACTCACACGCCAGGTGGTCAGATTCTGCAAAGCTCCTCAGTTACGGGTTTGAAGAATTCCATGTGATGACTTTTGCTGAGTCCGGCAAAACCCTGACGAAGATCGGAGTCAAGGGAGGAACGGAACCTGAGGTCGGTGTGATGCCCCTGGATAACCTGAGGATTGCTGTTCCGCGGGCTCTCTCTCACCTCATTCGGGAGAAGATCATCCTTGACGAACCCCTTATTGCACCTGTTGTTGCAGGGCAGATCATAGGTCGGCTTGCCATTGTCTTTGACGAAGATGAACTGGCTCGAGTTGACTTGGCAGCAGAAGCAAGTGTACCCAGGTTGACGCTGCCTAGGCTTATAATAAGGAAACTTAAGGATGCTGTAGGAAGAAGGCAGTAATATACCGGTAATAACTGCGGAGGTGAGTGACTTTGGGGCTTCTGGAAGGTAAGGAGATGGACGTGGCAATTATCGGCGCGGGGCCTGCAGGGCTTTCCGCTGCCCTTTACGCCGGACGAGCCAGGCTGTCTACTGTAGTGCTGGAACAAGGCATGGTAGGCGGACTGGCAGCGACAACGCACTGGATAGGGAATTACCCGGGGTTTCCTGAAGCGATTTCCGGGCAGGATCTGATGCAGCGAATGGAGGAACAAGCACGCAGATTCAAAGTGGAATTTGTCTTTACTCCTGTGAGCGGTGTTTCTAAGGACAGTGAAAGGCGTTTCAAAGTAGATACGGGTGAAGGGGAACTCCTAGCCAAAACGGCAATCATCGCAACAGGGTCGGTTCGTAGGCGCCTGGGTGTACCGGGTGAGGACAAGCTCCAGGGGCTAGGCGTATCATATTGTGCTACTTGTGATGGGCCGTTCTTCCGCGACAAACATGTATTGATAGTCGGAGGAGGAGACACAGCAATAGTCGAGGCAATGTTCCTTACCAGATTTGCAAAGCAAGTTAGCGTGATCCACAGGCGGGGCGAGCTCAGGGCAACAAAAGTGCTGCAAGAAGCTGCTTTAAGGCACCCGAAGATTCAGTTTTTCTGGCATTCGCAAGTCACTGAGATTGTTGGGGAAAACAATGTGCAGGGTGCAGTGTTAAAGGATGCGAGAACAGGCGAAACGAAGCTCGTAGAAGCTGACGGCATATTCATAGCAGTCGGCATCCGTCCTTCCAGTGAGTTTGTGAAGGACATGGTTGAGACAGATGAAAGAGGCTATATACTTACTGATGATCGGATGAGGACATCAACCCCCGGATTGTTCGCTGCCGGGGATGTCAGGGCGAAATCGCTCAGGCAAGTTGTAACTGCTGTAAGCGATGGCGCTATAGCAGCTACAGAGGCAGATAAGTACATGTCAGAACTCCAGTAGGTAACTTATAGGTAACTTAGACATAGTACCTTGCACAAAACTTATCATATGGAAACATGAAGCAAGCAAGAGCCGCCTACTCGGCAAGCTGGGGTGACTGTACCGGAAAGCGGCTCTCGCTGGGTTTAGGGTGGTCTTTTGGCGTGGACATATTGGAGGTAGAAAACCGTAAAACTCACATAAAGGGCGCGCGCCTCGTGTTCACCGTTTGAGGAGCTCCTCATACAGTAGAGAGAAGGTCTCATCCCTTCAGTCGAAGGCTCATTTCCCTACCTTCAGTAATATAAAACGTAGTTATTCAGAAGTAGTTCCAACACTTTAGACAATCCTGTTTTTGGAAGATGCCTGCTTGTTAGGGTGTGCAAGTCAATGAATTATGAAAAATGCCAAAACTCATCAATGGGGATTTTGCTGGAGGATATGAGAAAGTTTTAGCGAATATAAGAATTGACATGGGGCCACTGGCAAGGAATTGACAGTTGTCCCGCTTTCATTTTTGCTATACTATAAAATGTGATTGCCGTTACGTTGGAGGTGAGGGTTTTGGCATATGAAGTCCTCAAGCAGCTTCAGGAGACGGAATCTTCTGCTGATGACACTATACGGGAAGCAGAGGAGCGGGCCAGAGGCATTTTGCGCGATGCTCGTGCATCTGCCAGGGCTCTGATGGAAAAAGCGATGGCTGAAGCAGTTGCTGAGGGTAAATCCATAATTGAAGCCGAAAGTGCGAAAGCACAGGCCGAAGCTACTGAGATGTTGAAACGAAACGATGAATTGTGCCGGGAATTGCGTGATAAGGCACGAGCTAACATTCCTCGTGCTGTTGATCTAATAGTAGAGAGGGTTGTGACTTCAAGTGGCAATCGCTAAGATGAAGAAAGTGTCCCTTGTCGCGCCTGTCTCCTATGCCGACGGAATTATCCGGGTGTTGCAGGACGCTGGGGTAGTTGAGATCGAACAAACCGAAGTTGACCCTGAGGCGTGTTCTTGGAATCAGCTATGCCAAGTCTGCGGAGATGTCAACAAGGAACAGGAAGAACTGTCAAGGGCGCTTACTGAACTGAAGTTCTGTATCGACTTCTTCAATAAATTCGAGACCATCAAGAAGAACATGATCGAGCAATTCGCCGGAGGAAAGGTATACCTCGAGAGCTCGACCTTTGCTGACCTTGGAAGTAAGTTAGATGAAGCCCACGCGATTTATGAGAAGTGCCGCACGCTTGATGAAGGGCTTTCAATGAGGAGTAACGAAGAAGCCCATCTCCTGGATGCTTACAACCAACTCCTCCCGTGGGAATGGCTGGATGTGCCAGTTTCTGAACTGTCAGGCAGCAGCAGAATATCAATTGTGCTCTACAAGTTTCCGTCAAGGTTTTATGAAGATATCACAGCTGAAATCAGAGAATCATGTCCCAGTGCATACTTGGTGTCAGATTCAAGACAAGGTTCACGATACATTCCTGTCATGCTGGTCTGTCTTAATGAAGATAGGGATAAGGTGTACCAGATCCTCTCTGCCCGTGGGATTCTCCCTGAGGAGCTTCCTGAAGTGGAAGGTACTCCGAAGGATGCTATTAAGGCGATTGAAGAAAGGCTGTCTTCTATCGATGGGGAAGTTGCAGAGCTCGAAGAGCAAGCAAAGGAGCTGCTTGGGGAGCGAGTTAAGATTTACTCAGTTTATGACCGCGTATCTCTTGCCCTAGATAGGCGAACCTTAGCTGCTGAATGTCCTGCGACGCGTACTGCGTTTTTAATAGAAGGGTGGACACGCGAAGAAGATGTGCCGGCATTAAAAGAGGCAGTGCAGTCACAATACGATATGGTCCACGTGGAAACACGTGATCCCTATGAAAATGAGAATCCTCCGGTCGTTTTAGACAACCCTGCACCTTTTGAGCCTTTTGAGGCGGTCACTGAAGTCTACGGGATGCCTAGGCCGGGAACCCTTGACCCTTCAGTTCCTGCAATGCCGTTTTTCTTCATATACTTCGGGATGGCATTGGGAGATGCAGGATATGGCATTATCCTGACTATTGTCTGCCTGCTTCTGCTGAGGAAAGTCAGGATGGCAGGAACTGCAAAAAAGCTCTTTATAATGATGGCAATATCAGGGGCTGCATGTGTGCTGGTGGGAGCTCTCACAGGTTCGTGGTTCGGTGACTTTTTCGGTATTGCTCCCATTTGGTTCAATCCCTTGGAAAACCCCTTACTGATGCTGGGTGTATCTTTTGCCCTTGGGCTTGTACAGATCTACGTGGGTCTTGGCATGAAGCTTTATTACAATCTCAAACTGGGCAATGTAAAAGAGGCCATATTTGACCAAGGCCTGTGGTATCCCTTCTTAACAGGATTCCTGTTATTGCTGGGTGCGTCTGCTTTGGGCAATCCTACTATGGGTGTGGTTGGAAAGTGGCTGGCGATAGTCGGTGCAGGCGGGCTTATCCTCACCCAGGGAAGGGCCCATAAGAATATTATCAAACGCTTGGGCGCCGGAATCTTAAGCCTCTATGATATCACCGGATATGCCAGTGACTTGCTGTCATATTCAAGACTGCTTGCTTTAGGACTCGCTTCATCTGTAATTGCTATGGTAGTTAACGATATGGCAAAACGTTTCCTCTCGATCAAGTTTGTCGGATGGATTCCCATGCTGCTGATTCTGGCCATCGGACATGTGTTCAATCTGGCAATCAATGTGGTCGGTTCATACGTGCACGCAAGCAGATTGCAGTATGTAGAGTTCTACAGCAAGTTCTTCGAAGGCGGAGGCAGAAGATTTAGGCCTTTTAGAAGAAAGACAAAGTACATTGAAATTGTGGAGGAAGGGGAGGCATAGAGAAATATGTCAATCACAGTAGGAATGGTCTTGGGGTTCTTTGCAGTCGCTGTAGCATTCATTTTCCCGGGAATCGGGTCAGCAATCGGAACGGCTTTAGTAGGGTCAGCCGGTTCAGGTGTTGTGACGGAAGACCCCGACAAATTCGGACAGGTGCTCCTCCTGCAGGTTCTACCGGGTACACAGGGGATATACGGAGCGCTTGCCGGATTCTTGCTCATGATGAAAATGGGTGTGTTCAGCGGAGATGTCATCAGGCTGACTACTTCTGAAGGTTGGCTGGCAATCGCGGCAGCTATGCCTATTGCGCTGGTCGGACTCCTTTCTGCTGTATGGCAGGGTAAGGTGGCTGCAGCAGGCCTCGGAGTTATTGCGAAGCGTCCTGAAGAGCTCGGAAAGCCTTTGGTCTTTGCCGCTATGGTTGAGACTTACGCAGTGCTGGCATTCCTTGCAACTCTGCTTCTGATTCTCTTTGGTGTTGAATTCGGAGGGGTAGCATAGATGAACGCGCTGGAGAAAATGAAGGAGGCTATCCTTCAAGAAGCGCAGCTAAAGGCTGACGAGATTATAGAAGCTGCTACACGTGATGCAGAAAAGATTCTCCAAGAGGCTCAGGCAGAAGCTGATAAAAAGCGTGAACAGGAGTTGGCTGAAGCAAGAGGAAAAGCCCGGGAGAACGCAAGACGTATTCTCACCCTGGCTGACTTAGATGCCAGACGCAAGCTGCTTGCTGCAAAAGAGGAGCTGATTGAAGAGGCATTCTCCTCTGCCAAAGAACGCCTTGCTTCTCTTGAGCCGGAAGTGTACAGAGACTATCTTAAGCAGTCCTTACTTGAAGTTGTGCGTGACACCGGCGGAGATGTCATCATGTCTGAACGAGACCGCTCGACACTAGGTAAGGAAATTATAGACGAAGTCAATGCCGAACTGGCCAAGGGAAATCATAAGGGCAGGGTTCAGTTGGCGGACACTTCAGGGGATTTCATAGGAGGTTTCATCCTGAGCTCAGGAAAGGTTGAAGTCAATTGTACTTTTGATGCTATCCTGGCCCGAGAATATGAATCCCTGCTGATCGATGTAGCGAGTATTCTCTTTAGCTGAGAAGGTTCTTGGGTCCGGAGGTGATAGATTGCTGGGGCATGAAGAAAAGTATGCATACGCTGTAGGCAGAACGCGGGCTGTCGAGACCAAGCTTCTGGACCGTGCGTCAATAGAGCGGATGATTGACGCGTCTGACGTCAGCGGTGCTTTCAAGGTGCTGGAGGAAGCCGGTTATATCCAGGTAGCCGCTTGTGCCAAGGACCTCCTGTCAATAGACGAGGCCCTGGACCAAGAGGAATTAAAGCTCCTTCAGTTTATAGAAGAGACCAGTCCTGATAAGAGGCTTTCAAGACTTATTACCTTGAGGCATGATTACCATAACTTAAAGGTATTGCTGAAAGCAAACATTTTTGATGTTTCACCTGTCATGGCCATGTCCCGTCTTGGAACTCTCAGCGAAGATGCCATCTGCAAGGCGATTAATGGGGAAATGCGTGAATTGCCGGCTGAGTTTAGATCTGCATTAAAGAAAGTCCGGGCTCTGTACAGTCAGCGTTCTTCCCCTGAGGTCATTGATATTGTTATTGACAGGGCTATGCATGAGGCCTTGCTGGATTTGGCACAGACTGTTGGAATCCAATTTCTCATTAGGTACGTAAAAACGGAAATAGACTTCCTCAATCTCTTGATATTCTTGAGAGCCAGGAAGATGCGGCGGGACACGTGGCTTGTGGAACATGCCCTGGTGGCAGGGGGAAACATAGATCACAGAAGACTTAGCCAAGCCTACGAAGATGAATCCCAAGATGCCTTAATGGATGTATTGTCAGGGACAGGGTACGAGTTTGTTGCCAGGCGCGGATTAAACCTGCTTGAGGAAGGAGGATCCCTTTCTGAGATAGAGGGATTCCTTGAAGAGATAATAAGTGGATTGATCCGCGAGGCAAGATATGTTCCGCTGGGCCCGGAACCGCTAATCGGGTACATCCTTGCCAAGCAGCAGGAGCTCCGGATTGCCCGACTGGTAATTGCCGGTAAGGCAGCCGGGGTAGCAGGTGACAGCATAAGGGAGAGACTGCGAGATGTCTATGTATAAGATAGCAGTGGTCGGTGAAGAAGAGGCTGTCTTGGGATTTCGTTCCCTTGGAGCGGATATATTTGCCCTGGGTGGACCTGAACAAGGCGAGAAGATTCTAGCCGCGCTTAAAAGAGGGAAGTACGGGGTGGTTTTCCTTACTGAGCAGGCGGCAGAGGCCTTGCCTGAACTTGTAAAGGCATTTGAAGATCAGCCGCTTCCTGCAGTGGCTATAATCCCCGGAATTGAAGGTTCACTGGGGCTTGCGCGGATGCGGATGAAGAAGATCGTGGAAAAGGCTGTCGGTGCCGACATCTTATTCCAGGAGAGAGGGTAGGAGCTAGAATGGGTGAAGGAAGGATTGTAAAAGTCTCAGGTCCTTTGGTTATAGCAGAAGGATTGGGCAATGCAAAGATGTATGAAGTAGTGCGGGTGAGTGAAAAAAGACTCATCGGCGAGATCATAGAGATGCGAGGCGACAGAGCATCGATCCAGGTTTATGAAGAGACTGCCGGCCTCGGACCCGGTGAACCGGTTTATACCACCGGTCAACCTCTTTCCGTAGAGCTGGCACCTGGCCTTATAGAGTCGATATATGACGGAATTCAAAGGCCTCTTGATAAGATTAAAGACCTTGTGGGCGACCGCATCGAACGCGGAATCGAATTGCCCGGAATAGACTACGAACGCAAATGGCATTTTGAACCAAGGGTAAAGCCCGGGGATACTGTTGAACCCGGTGATATCCTCGGTGTGGTCCAGGAGACCTCAGTTGTTGAACACAGGATAATGGTCCCCCATGATGTAAGGGGCACTGTCCGGACTATCAATGAAGGCGAGTTTACAGTCTTAGACGTAGTTGCCACTATTGAAACAAAAGACGGCACAAGGGATATTACCATGCTGACCCGCTGGCCTGTAAGGCGAGGGAGGCCTTATGCAGAGAAGCTTCCTCCGCATGTCCCCCTGGTCACAGGTCAACGCATCATAGATATGTTCTTCCCGGTTGCGAAAGGCGGAGCTGCATGCGTACCCGGTCCTTTCGGCAGCGGAAAGACAGTCGTCCAGCACCAGCTGGCGCGGTGGGCAGACTCAGATATCATCGTATACGTCGGATGCGGAGAACGCGGAAATGAGATGACAGAGGTCCTTATGGACTTCCCGGAGCTGATGGACCCACGCACAGGCGAGCCTCTCATGAAGAGGACAGTGCTTGTGGCGAACACATCAGACATGCCTGTTGCAGCCCGTGAAGCCTCGATTTACACAGGCATTACAATGGCTGAATACTTCCGAGATATGGGCTATAATGTGGCTCTCATGGCAGACTCCACGTCCAGGTGGGCTGAGGCTCTCCGTGAGATTTCAGGAAGGCTTGAGGAAATGCCCGGTGAGGAAGGTTATCCTGCATATCTTGGTTCCAGGATAGCCGAGTTCTATGAACGTGCAGGACGCACCAAGTGCCTCGGGTCTGAGGGAAGAGAAGGCACTCTGACAGTTATCGGAGCTGTGTCTCCTCCAGGCGGAGACCTGTCAGAGCCTGTTGCCCAGGCAACGCTCAGAGTAGCGAAGGTATTCTGGGGCCTGGATGCAACTTTGGCAGCACGGCGTCACTTCCCTGCGATTAACTGGTTGCTCAGCTATTCACTCTATCTTGAGAGATTAGAGGGAGAGCTCTCCAAGACAGTTGCATCTGACTTTGCAGACCTCAGAAGAGAAGCCATGAGGATGCTGCAAGAAGAAGCAGAGCTGGAAGAGATAGTAAGGCTTGTCGGTATAGATGCCTTATCTATTAAGGATAGATTGTCGCTGGAGACTGCAAAATCAATACGCGAAGACTTCCTGCACCAGAATGCTTATCACGAAGTAGACACATATACGTCGCTTGCCAAGCAAAGGCTGATGCTCAAAGCTATTCTCGATTTCCATCATATGGCTTTGGATGCGCTGGAAGCAGATGTTGATTTCGATAAGATTATGGAGCTGGACGTCAGGGACACCATAGCCAGGATGAAATATGTCCCGGAAAATGAAGAAGAGAGATTAAACAGTGTGTTCCAAGAGATGAAGACTGCGTTCAGCGACCTTGTCCAGGCAGCCGGGGGTGAGGAAGTTGCTTAAAGAATACAGGACAGTCTCTGAAGTAGCCGGCCCACTTATGGTGGTGGAGCAGGTTGAAGGTGTTAAGTACGGTGAACTGGTAGAAATAGAAGTCTCCAAAGACGAGGTTAGGCGAGGCAGGGTGCTGGAGGCGGACGGTTCACGTGCCTTAGTACAGTTATTTGAAGGGTCAGCCGGTTTAAACCTGGCATCGGCCAAAGTCAGATTCTTAGGGCGAGGCATAGAGCTCGGTGTATCCATGGATATGCTGGGCAGGGTCTTTGACGGCTTTGGAAGGCCAATAGACGGCGGACCACAGATTATTCCTGAGAAGAAGATAGATATAAACGGAAACCCGATAAACCCCTATGCCAGAGAATACCCTTCGGAGTTCATCCAGACAGGGATCTCTGCCATAGACGGGTTGAATACACTTGTCAGAGGGCAGAAGCTTCCGATTTTCTCAGGATCCGGACTTCCCCATGCTGCCCTTGCAGCTCAAATAGCAAGGCAAGCAACGGTTCTAGGCACAGAGGAGAAGTTCAGCGTAGTATTTGGCGCTATGGGTATTACCTTTGAAGAAGCTGATTACTTCATTTCAGACTTCAGACGGACAGGTGCTATTGAGCGTGCAGTGCTCTTTATCAACCTTGCTAACGACCCTGCTATTGAAAGGATATCCACTCCAAGGATGGCTTTGACCGCTGCGGAATACCTGGCCTTTGAAAAAGATATGCACGTTCTTGTCATCCTCAGCGACATAACCAACTATGCAGAGGCCTTAAGAGAGGTTTCTGCAGCACGAATGGAAGTTCCGGGCCGCCGTGGATATCCGGGATACATGTATACGGACCTTGCCACCATGTATGAGAGAGCAGGGCGTATCAAGGGACGGAAGGGCTCAATAACGTTGCTTCCCATCCTTACCATGCCTGAGGACGACAAGACTCACCCGATAGTAGACTTGACAGGATATATTACGGAAGGCCAAATACTCCTTGCCAGGGAGCTTCACCGTAAAGGCATATACCCGCCAATTGACGTACTGCCGTCACTGTCGAGGCTGAAAGACAAAGGTATCGGCGAAGGCAAAACCAGAGAGGACCATGCAGACACTATGAACCAGCTTTACGCTGCTTACGCCAGAGGAAGGGACGCAAAGGAGCTTGAGGCTATCTTAGGCGAGGCTGCCCTTTCCGAGGATGATAAGAAGTTCTCCAAATTCGCTGATGAATTTGAGCGGCGGTATGTGAATCAAGGCCCTGAAGAAAACAGGACGATAGAGCAAACACTGGATTTAGGCTGGGAGCTTCTAACGCTTCTACCCGTCAGAGAGCTGAAGAGAATCCGCGAGGAGTATATAGAGAAGTACCTGCCTGATACTGAGTCTGCATAGCAAGAGGGTGTTTTGAGAAGAGTTGTAGCCCGATAGAGGAGGGAGGCTTAGCTCCGGAGCAGCTATGGAAATCAGAGTAAGCGCCACACGCATGCAGCTTCTTGCCACAAGAAAGCGGCTTGCCATGGCAGAACGAGGACATAAACTGATGAAAGACAAGCTCGATGAGCTTATGAAGCAGTTTCTCGAGTTAGTAAAGGCTGAGCGCAAACTCCGCGAGGAAGTAGAGGCAGCTCTTGGCCGCGCACTGCCTGCATTTCTACAAGCCCGAGCTACCATGAGCAGAGCGGAGATGGAAGGGGCCCTTATGGTTTCCAGGGCTCAATCTAAGATAGAGGCAGCCTCGAGGAACATAATGAATGTGAAGGTGCCTGAGCTTTCATGGGTTATCGGTGAAGCACAGGACGTATATCCTTACGGCTTTTCCGGGACTTCTGCGGCTTTAGATGATGCTGTGGAAGGTTTGACAAAAGTAGTGCCGAAGCTGGTGAAACTGGCGGAAGTTGAGAAAACCATTGAGCTTTTGGCTGATGAGTTGGAAAAGACAAGGCGCAGGGTGAATGCACTGGAGTACGTAGTCATTCCTAACCTGGAAGAGACTATCAAGTACATCGTGATGAAACTTGATGAGATGGAGCGGGGTAACCTGACGCGGCTGATGAAGGTTAAGGATATAGTCAGAAAGAAGCGAGCTTGACAAGGTTCAAGCGGGGCTTGGAATTGTCAGGCATCATCCGAAGCAAAACACGAAGTTCGCCCCCTATATTTGAAGATTGGGCGTAAAACAATAGGGGGCGTTTCTCTTTTGAAAATCGGAGAAGCTAATCCAGAGGTGATATGTGATGCTTTCCATAGAGACTCTGAAAAACGGGCTGCGAATCGTAACCTATGAAATGCCTCAGATGAGATCTGCATCTTGTACTATCTGGGTCAGTGCAGGCGCGAGGTACGAAACACCTGAGATAAGCGGAGTTTCGCATTTTATTGAACATCTCTTGTTCAAAGGTACTAAGAAAAGAGAGGACAATCTCAAAATATCCCAGGCAATAGAGGGAGTCGGAGGATCCATCAACGGTTTCACTGATAAGGAAGCCACATGCTTTCTGGTAAAAGTGCCTGCAAGCGAGTTTTTGCTGGGTATAGACGTCCTGGCAGACATCATACTGAATTCTCTGTTCTTAGATGAATCAATAGAGAGAGAACGAGGAGTCATTATTGAAGAGATTAAAATGGTGAGAGACAGGCCTGACTCATGGGTTCACGAAATGCTGGATGACCTTATATGGCCGGGCCAACCCATGGGAATGAGTATCGCAGGAACCCTTGATTCAATTGTCTCCATGTCCAAAGAGGCAATTCTCGATTACTTCCGATCTTTCTATCACCCTGGAAATATCGTGGTTTCTGTTGCAGGCAATGTATCAAAGGAAGAGGTAAGCCGCGTTGTTGCCGAGTTCTTTGAGACAAGGGAGAGTCTGGATGCGAAGACTTTCGTGCCTGCTGACACCGGAGAAGAAGGCCCGCGGGTTGCGGTGGAGACGCGCGACACCAAGCAAGCCAATATCGTACTGGGCTTCCCCGGATATCCCCGGCTTCATCCGAAACGTTATGCCCTTGAGCTGCTTGATGTTGTCTTGGGCCAGGGGATGAGTTCCAGATTGTTTCAGGAGGTTCGGGTGAAGAGAGGGCTTGCGTATTCAGTAGGATCTCAGTACTCGCCTCACCAGGATACCGGGGTGCTACGCATCTATGCAGGTGTTGACCCTGAGAGGGGAGAGGACACGATTGAAGTGATTCTCGGGCAATTGGCGAAACTCAGGGAAACGCCTGTAAGAAAGGACGAGCTCCGAATGGCAAAGGATTTCTACAAAGGCAGCCTTTCGCTGCGGTTGGAAGACACCCTGAGCCTGGCTCTGAGGCACGGAGGACATATGACGCTGTCAGGGAAGATAATCCCTGTTGAGGAGGTCCTTGAGAAGATTGAATCCGTTACAGAGGACGACATTCAGAGTGTTGCAATGGACTTGTTCATCAGGGAAAAGCTGAGTTTAGCAGCAGTTGGCCCGTTCCGAGGGGAAGATGAGATGATGCGAGTAGTAGACTCATCTATGCTATAATAAGAGGCATGGATTCGGTGGCTTAAGTATTGTGTACAGGTCAGCAGGAGGGAACAGGGTTGTACTACAACGTTGTTGATGATATAAGATGCAAAATCCGAAGCAAGGTTAATGCCGCGCTGGTAAGCTCAGGGATTCTTAATGAACTTCGGGATTTTGATGATAAAGACATCGCTGTGGAGTATACGCGTAACAAGGCCCACGGTGATTTCGCAACACCTGTTGCACTTGCCTTGGCAAGTAAGGTAGGGAGAAAACCGAGGGAAATCGCTGACGCGATAGTAGCAAATCTGGAGATAAAGGAAGATAAACGAGATTATATTCAACGTGTTGAAGTGGCAGGCCCCGGGTTTATCAACTTCTTTCTCAGCCGCCGCTGGCTCGAAGACGCTGTCAAAGCCATTATCAAAGCAGGCTCTCTATACGGCATGTCAACAACAGGAGGAGGCAGGCGAATCCTCCTGGAATTTGTCAGTGCAAACCCTACAGGTCCTATGAATGTAGTAAATGCCAGAGCAGCAGCGGTAGGCGGAAGTCTAGCAAATATCCTAAAGGCTGCAGGTTATGATGTTTCCACTGAGTATTACATTAATGATGCGGGAGGGCAGATCAATGTCCTCGGTGCTTCCTGTGAATTGCGATATCTTGAGTTAAAAGGCGAAGACATTGAATTCCCTGAGTGGGGATATCAGGGTTCTTACATAGTTGACATAGCCCGCTTGGCCGTGGAGAAACACGGAAAAGAGCTTGAATCTATGGGAGCTGAGGAGAGAGCTGAGTTCTTCAAGGATTTTGCACTTTCTCATATGCTTCAGGATCAGAAAGCTTCCCTTTCCCGGTTCGGAGTAGAGTTTGACGTATGGTTCAGCGAGAGGCAGCTTGTAGATTCAGGCGCGGTCTCATGGGTTATTGACACTTTGCAAGAGAGAGGCATGGTATACGAGGCAGAGGGCGCTCTCTGGCTGCGTACCACAGAATTCGGCGATGAGAAAGACAGGGTCCTTGTTAAAAGCGACGGAAATTATACATATCTTGCAGGAGATATAGCCTATCACAAGAATAAGCTTGATAGAGGATTTGACCTATTGATTGATATATGGGGCCCTGACCATCATGGTCATGTTGTACCTACCCGTGCCGGCTTACAGGCGTTGGGGCATCCCGGCAGCAGTTTGGAAGTCTTGCTTTTGCAATTCCTATCTCTTATGTCTTCAGGCGAACGTGTAAAAATGTCAAAACGTGCCGGGGAATTCGTGACTATGGATGACCTCATAGACGAAGTGGGGAAAGACGCTGCCCGGTACTTCTTGTTGATGAGAAATATCGAAAGCCACCTGGAGTTCGATCTTGCCCTGGCGAAAGAAGAGTCGCAGGCAAACCCTGTCTATTACATTCAGTATGCCCACGCCAGAATATGCAGCATCTTCAGGCAGGCAGAGGAGCGAGGCATAGAGCTTTCGAACTTAAGTGAGGTTGATCTGTCTAAGCTTACCGAAGATGCTGAGCTTGATATTATACGGAAGCTTGCAACCTATCCTGACGAGGTGGTAATAAGTGCCGAGGAGCGCGCACCGAACCGGCTAGCCGGCTATGCATTGGATCTTGCAGGTCTTTTCCATTCGTTCTACAATAGCTATAGGGTAATCAACGAAGATCCTGATTTGACAATGGCGAGACTTGCGTTGTCCGAGGCTGTCAGAACAGTGCTCGCCAATGTCCTTGGCCTCCTTGGCATATTTGCTCCGCATGAGATGTGAAAACCTGCTCCTTTGATTTTTCCTCCGGCTCTTTGGTATGACTGATAATACGGAAGGAGAAGGGTAAAATGGCGGCGAAGCTTCAGATTGAGTGGTTTGGCCATGCATGTTTCCTGATATCTTCGGCATCCGGAGTGAAGATACTTACTGATCCCTTTGATGAGAGTGTCGGTTATCCACTTCCTGATGTATCTTGCGATATCGTTACATCCAGCCACGACCATTTTGATCATAACAACGTTTCTGTGGCAAAGGGGAACCCGGTGGTCCTGAAAGGCCAGGGAGAATACGAAGATGAAAAGGTCAAGGTCTCTTCTTTTGAGACACGGCATGATGAAGAGGACGGCAGGAAGCGCGGCAAGAACCAGATATTCGTCATTGAAGTCGATGGTGTGAGAATAGTCCATATGGGTGATATCGGGCATGATCTTTCACCTTCACAACTGGATGCAATAATGCCTGTGGATATCCTTCTTGTGCCTTGCGGAGGGCATTATACGATTGATGCAGCGGGTGCTAAGAGGCTTGTTGCAGCCACTGGCCCAGAAGTAGTAATACCTATGCATTTTAAGACAGAGGTTGTTCGTGATTGGCCTATTGCAACAGAAGAAGAATTTGTTAGAGGTTTTGATAATGTGGTGAGGGTGGAAAGCAATAGACTTGAGTTAACTCCGAATGAGCTGCCTGAAGAGACTACGATATATGTGTTGAGGCCGTAAGCAGTCTAGGTCATCTATCGGTTCAAGGAGTAACTTGCTGAAATTAGTGGCTGTAATTGTAGCAGGAGGGAAAGGAAGCCTTGGCAAAGTACGTATTTGTGACAGGCGGAGTTGTCTCAGGATTAGGGAAAGGCGTTACTGCTGCATCCATAGGCAGGCTTTTGAAAAGCAGAGGCCTTAGGGTCACTGCAGTGAAGCTTGATCCTTACATCAATGTAGATCCTGGCACAATGAGCCCGTATCAACATGGAGAAGTGTTCGTTACAGAGGACGGCGCTGAGACAGATCTGGACCTCGGTCATTATGAGAGGTTTATCGATATAGACCTCGGAAGAGGCAATGACATTACCACAGGCATGATATACTGGTCCATCATCAATCGAGAACGAAAGGGTGGCTTCCAGGGCGGAACTGTTCAAGTCATTCCCCATGTCACAAACGAGATCAAATCGCGGATTACCCAAATCGGAGAAGAATCCGATGTCGATGTTGTCCTCGTTGAAGTCGGAGGGACAGTCGGCGACATTGAGAGCCTTCCTTTCCTTGAGGCCATCAGGCAGCTTCGTAGTGATCTGGGACGGGACAGTGCCATGTACATCCACGTGACTTTGGTTCCGTATCTCAGAGCTGCAGGAGAGCTGAAGACTAAACCTACACAGCATAGTGTCAAGGAATTGAGGAGCATCGGAATACAGCCTGATGTGATTGTGGCACGCTCCGAGTACCCGTTGTCCGATGATATCAAAGCGAAGATTGCACTCTTTTGCGACATAGATGAGCGAGCGGTAATACCGAACCTGGATGCGGAGACTATGTACGAAGTGCCTTTGGCTTTTGAGGCTGAAGGCTTGGATGATATTGTGATCGAACGATTGGGCCTCCAGGAGGTGGCAGGAGAGAAAGACCTTTCCGACTGGAAAGCCATGGTTTCCGGGCTGCTCAACCCCAAGCGCATTGTCCGGGTGGCTATTGTAGGAAAGTATGTGTCTTTGCCTGATGCATACTTGAGTGCTGTCGAAGCTTTAAGGCATGCAGGAATCGCCTTGGAGGCGCAGGTAGAAGTCTCATGGGTCGATTCTGAGCAGCTGGAGGATGTTGATGACTTGGACAAGGTCTTCAGCGGAATCCAAGGTATTATTGTTCCCGGAGGGTTCGGATGCAGAGGGGTTGAGGGTAAGATCCTCGCTGCACGTTATGCCAGAGAGAACAAGATACCGTTCTTCGGACTCTGTCTTGGGCTCCAATGTGCTGTTGTAGAATATGCCAGGTCAGTATTGGGGCTTTCCGATGCACATACCACAGAGTGCGATCCAAACACACCTCATCCGGTAGTCAAGTGTCTTCCGGGCCAGGAAGGAGTTACGGAGCTTGGCGGAACGATGAGGCTGGGCGCTCTGCCGTGTAGAGTCTCTGACGGTTCTCTTGCAAAGGCTGCGTACCAAACAGATGTTATCTATGAGCGGCATAGACATAGATATGAAGTCAATGCTGAATACAAAGATATGCTGGAAGCGAAAGGTTTGATAGTGTCAGGTACATCCCTCGACGGACGTCATATTGAAATCATGGAACTTAAAGACCATCCGTGGTTCCTGGGAACTCAGTATCATCCTGAGTTTAAGTCAAGGCCCAACCGTCCTCACCCGCTATTCTCCGGATTCTTAAAGGCGATCCTGGATTGTGCAGGGTTTAATCAGTAGGCCTAAGGGATATAATATTCGTGACTTTTATTGGGTGGTTTTAAACTTTTTGAAGGAATCGAAGTTTGGATGACGAAATGTAAGCCTAGTCAGCCTGTCATCCCACGCTGTCTTTATATCTCAGTGTTGTAGTCTTCAGCTGATGATATCTGTTTGTCCGCTGTTGTCATAAGTTCAAGAGGTGCTTTTCAATTCTAATGAAGTTTCCCTGGCAACTACTGAAGAATAAAGTGTTTTAGACGTAAAGGTGCTTATTCGTCCATGCGGTAATGTTATACCGCGTGTTTTCTGTTGATTCAGCATGTTGTAAGAAGTGCTAGAGACTATGTGAAAAGGAATGATATATAGATGGCGCGAAACGATCAAAACCATAACGATGATCCTGTAATGAATCTCGGCGACCTCGAGGCCATGACAGTCCAAGAGCTGTACGAGGTCGCACGGAAATTGGGAATCGCCGGGGTTTCAAAGCTAAGAAAAAAAGAATTGGTCTTTGAGATACTGAAGGTTCGGGCAGAGAAAGAGGGCCTGCTTTTTGGTGCCGGCATATTAGAGATAATGACCGAAGGTTTCGGTTTTCTTAGGGTTGCGGGTTTGAATCCCAGCCCTGACGATATTTATGTCTCGCCTTCACAAATAAGAAGGTTCGCCCTCCGTACCGGAGATGACATATCCGGCCAGATAAGGCCTCCGAAGGATAATGAGAAGTATTTCGCTCTCCTCAGGGTGGAGGCTGTAAACGGCGTTGACCCTGATTCTGCCACAAGAAGACTGTTTTTCGAGGACCTTACTCCCATATACCCCAATGAAAGGTTGCGCTTGGAAGCTAACCCAAAAGACATCACCACGAGGATGATCGATCTGGTGGCCCCTCTCGGAAAGGGACAGAGAGGCCTTATTGTCTCGCCTCCTAAGGCAGGAAAGACCACTGTCCTTAAGAAGCTTGCGAATTCCATCACTACTAACCATCCTGAAGTTATCCTCATGGTCTTGCTCGTTGATGAGCGTCCTGAAGAAGTAACTGATATGGAGCGTTCTGTAAACGGCCTTGTAATGAGTTCTACCTTTGACCTTCCTCCTGAGAACCACATAAGAGTCGCTGAGATGGTCATGGAACGTGCAAAACGCCAGGTTGAACACGGAAAAGACGTTGTAATTCTCATGGACAGCATCACCAGGCTCGCCAGAGCGTATAACCTCGTGGAACCCCCCAGCGGACGGACTTTGTCAGGCGGGTTGGATCCGAATGCGCTCAGGAGTCCCAAGAAATTCTTTGGGGCAGCGCGAAACATTGAAGAAGGCGGAAGCCTCACCATCATCGCAACAGCCCTGGTTGAAACGGGCAGCCGCATGGATGATGTTATTTATGAGGAATTCAAGGGCACAGGCAACATGGAACTGTTCCTTGAGCGGAAACTCGCTGAAAAGCGGATTTTCCCTGCAATCGATATAAATAAATCAGGAACACGCAAGGAAGAGCTTCTCCTTACTGAAGAGGAATTGGATATGATGTACCTGTTGCGCCGGGCTATGGCGAATCTGGGTACTCACGAAATGACCGAGCTCATCATTGAACGGCTTCGTCATACCAAGAATAATGAGGAATTCAGACAGCTGGTGGTTAAATCCGCTTTTGCAGATAACGTCAGAGCATCGGGCTGAGTAGGTCCGTAAAGTCGTTTTGTAAAGCGGCAGCCTTAACCCTCTCGGGGGAGGATTTGCGATGCAGGCCTCATAAGGTAGGCGTTTGTTGTGGGGGATGAGGGGCGGAGCAATATGAAAGAGCCGAACAATATGAGAAGGTTCGCGAAAGGAACCGCGGGTGCGATTATTCTCAGCACTTTTGCAGCTTTCATCATATTGCAGGTTACAGCGAGAGGCGAGACTCGGCTCAGTCTGTTACGGCTCGACTTGTCTCAGTTGGCGCTTGCCGGAATCCTCGTGGGGGCCGGATGGATTCTTGATGCAGTTCGCATTAAGGTTCTTGCCTCCACACTCGGTGGGGGGATCGGGTTCTTCACCGCCCTCAGGATTACTCTTGCAGGTGCGTTTGCTGCCTGTGTCACGCCATTTGATACCGGAGGAGAGCCTCTACAGGTGTACCTCCTTCATAAACACGGCTTCAATCCGGGCGAATCCACGGCGATAGTCGCTTTGAAAAGCCTTATAAGTGCTGTGGCCAGGCTGGTCTTGGTGCTTTTGATCCCCACCTGGTATTTGGTAAGGAGACGGACTTGGACGCTTCCTAAAGGCCTGGAGACAGCTTTATTCATAGGGCTTTCCGTCTACATCTTCTTTTTCGGGCTTCTTTTGTTTTTTGCCGTTTACCCCGAATATATAAGGATAATCATGGACAAAGTTTTGAACAATCGACTTATGGCGCGGTTTATTTCGAAATCCACTGCAACCACTGTGATGGAGCACGTTGAGAAAGGTGTATCTGACTTCCGTTCAGCTTTGTCCACATTCCTTCGAGAACAGCGGTCTGTCCTTATTCTGATTTCTCTTTTGAGCCTTGTTGCATGGGCTATTGCTTTTTATATTCCGGTCTTGATCCTTCAAGGCCTTGGTATTGCTCCTCCTTTTGCAGAGACTATGGCGATTGCAGGTATATTCTATTTGGCAGCGGCTTACGCTCCTACTCCCGGCTCGAGCGGTGCAGCGGAACTGGGGCTGGCAGCTCTGTTCGGTTCTGTGGTACCGTTTCCCCTGTTAGGTATATTTGTAGTTCTGTGGCGAAGTGTGACTTACTATCTGACCCTGGTTGTGGGAGGGATCACGCTGCTCTTGACCTATTCCAAGGGAAGGTCAGCAGATGGAAGCGAGGATTAGGGGGATGTCTCTGTGATGTTTGAGTTGCCTGAAACACGGAAGGTTTATATATCCCAGTACGCATCTCCTGTGGGAACGCTGTGGTTAGCTGCGGCTGAGTTTGGACTCGTCAGGATAGCATTTGACGGAGAAGAAGATGAGGCTCTTGAGTGGGTGTTGAGGAAGTTTCCCGCTGCCAAGCTGATCCCAGGGGAAAAGCATAATGCCGAGTTTCACCTTGAACTTGACGAGTACTTCAGGGGAGCGCGTAGGGATTTTACATGCAAAGTAGCCTTGGCTGTGAGCGAGTTTTCCAAGGCTGTCCTCAGTGAAGTTGCGAGAATTCCGTTTGGGGCCACTGCAAGCTATGGCGAGGTAGCCCAGGCTATCGGCATGCCAACTGCCGCAAGGGCCGTAGGTAGGGCTCTTGCCTCTAACCCTGTCCCGATAATTGTCCCATGTCACCGGGTAATAGGCAGTGACGGAAGGCTTGTAGGATTCAGCGGCGGACTGCCTGACGGATTACGTATTAAACAATGGCTCCTATCGCATGAGCGAGGATTGCTTCACTAAATGAAGTAATGTAGCGATAACTAAAGGTATCGACAGGAAACGAAACCATATTAAGATAATAGAGGATATTTTGACTGAGATGGCGGATGAGATTTCCGCCATTATTTGTGTTATAATAAACGCGAAAGGTCAAAGTTGGTCAGACTATTGGAAGGGATTATCTTGAGCAGTTTATCGGATTTCATTGAAAAGTATCTGAAACAAATGCTTAGAGAAGCTGCTGAAGGCATGATCATGATCCAAAGGCGCGAGCTTGCGGAGATGTTTGAGTGTGCTCCGTCTCAGATAAACTATGTGCTGGACACGAGATTCACCCCGGACAGAGGTTATCTTGTTGAAACCAGAAGAGGAGGCGGCGGCTACATACGTATTGTCAGGTTATCCTTTCGGCCGGGACGCGACTTTCTTTCCGTGCTTGACGAGACAATCGGAGATGAAATCACCGCAAGGCGTGCCGAAGGTTTGCTCGTCAGGCTTGAAGAGGAAAGCATTGTGACTCTGGATGAATATGTTTTCATAAAGACAGTACTGGACAGGGAAACTCGAAAGTTTCCTGATCATTACCGAGACCGGGTTCGAGCAAGCCTGCTCAAGGCTATGCTTGCGTTACTGGTTCGGGAGTAAGGGACCTTGCGGAGGTGGTATGATGCTCTGCGATGAGTGTAAGAAGCGGCCTGCAAATGTCCATATAACGAAGATGATAAACGGGGTAAAGAGCGAGTCTCATCTATGTGATGAGTGTGCCAGAGAAAAAGGGGAACTGACACTGATATCTGATATGTCTGAATCCAAGTTTTCCTTTCCCCATTTGCTTTCAGGCCTTTTGCAGACGACGCCGGGAATAGAGTTCCCGATGTCAGTGCCTGTTCACAAAGTGGGTGCTTGCAGCAATTGCGGTCTGGCGTTCTCTACGTTTGCAAGTAAAGGCTTCTTAGGGTGCAGCCGGTGCTATACAGAGTTCCAGTCAAGGCTCGATCCATTGATGCGCAGGATTCACGGCAATTGCAAGCACACCGGAAAGGTTCCGAAGCGGGTTGGAGGGGCACAAGGCCTGATTAGAGAGATCGAGAAGCTCAGAAGGGACCTGGCAAGATTGGTGTCAGAGGAGAAATACGAAGAGGCAGCGCAAGTCCGTGACAAAATCAGAGACCTGGAAAAAGGGCTTGCCGGCGGAGCGTAAGGGGTGAAGGCAGTATGGCACTTAAAGACATAATAGGACGAACATACAGTGCTTGGATGAGTACAAATGCTCCCCATACTGACGTAGCGCTCAGCTCCCGTATTAGGCTGGCACGCAATCTCGGTGATATCCCTTTTCCCTGGTACGCATCTTCGCCTGACCTTGCCAAGGTCGCCGGGGAAGTGGAGAAAGCTGTAAGGGAAGTCCAGGGGCTTGGCGGGCTGGAAATCGCGCGCCTTTCAGAGGCTTCCGTATTGGAGAGGCAGATCCTCGCCGAGAAGCACCTGATAAGCCCGCAACACGCAAAGGAAGGCGAAAACCGCCTTGCAATAATAGCGGCAGATGAAAGCATAAGCGTTATGGTTAATGAAGAAGATCACCTTCGCATACAAACGTTGTTGCCCGGACTTCAGCTTACCGAGGCATATGAGCTTGCAGATAACATAGATGATTTGTTCGAAACGAAGCTTAATTACGCTTTTGATGAGCGGATTGGATATATTACAGCCTGTCCTACTAATGTCGGAACCGGGTTGCGTGCATCTATAATGGTCCATTTGCCTGCCTTGGCAATTGCAGGCCAGGCAAAGACAGTGCTTTCTACAGTATCCAATCTGGGAATAGCGGTTCGCGGGCTTTACGGTGAAGGAACTGAAGCCTCAGGCAACATGTTTCAGTTGTCTAATCAAGTATCCTTAGGCCGATCTGAGCACGAGTTGATAGATAATCTTTGTGCAGTAACCATGCAAATCATAGAACAGGAACGTGCAACAAGGAAGAAGCTCCTTTACGAGATGCGAATGAAGCTTGAGGACAGGGTGCAGAGGGCGTACGGAATTCTGCGGCATGCCAGGTTGATAACATCGCAGGAAGCTTTGAGGCTTTTGTCCGATGTGAAGCTGGGTGTGGAAATGAGACTGATATCAGAGGTTTGCGGAGAGACTCTAAATGAACTGATGGTTATTACGCAGCCTGCCTACTTGCAGAAGCTGGCCGGAGAAGAGCTTAACCCTACACAGAGAGATATTAGGCGGGCAGAGCTTATACGCGAAAGGCTTAGTGCAAAATGAATTACCATAT
Organism: uncultured Clostridia bacterium; assembly: GCA_900019985.1. GTDB lineage: Bacteria > Bacillota > SHA-98 > UBA4971 > UBA4971 > UBA4971. Next base: position 19,123 of record FIZM01000037.1, on the reverse strand, counting down.
TATGAACTCTTACTTAGAAGGGAAGGGAAGGAAGAGATGATGATGTTCGGTGGATTAACTGAGAGGGCCCAAAGGGTCTTGCAGCTCTCTCAAGGGGAAGCCAGGCGGCTTGGCCACGATGTCATAGGCACGGAACACCTGCTTTTAGGCCTTGTTGCCGAAGGCACCGGTATAGCCGCCCGAGCCCTTCAAAACCTTGGGATAAGTTTGGAAGATGTGAGACAAGCAGTAGAGAAAATGGTAGGCAAGGGAGATACAGACAAGGTAAAGATGCTTACCCTCACCCCGAGGGCAAAAAAGGTGCTTGAACTCGCTATGGTCGAGGCAAGGCAGCTGGGCCAAGGGTATATCGGTACAGAGCATATTTTACTGGGATTAATACGTGAAGGTGAAGGTATTGCAGCACAAGTCTTAACCAGCCTTGGAGCAGATGCAGAGAAAGTCCGTGACGAGGTTATCGGACTATTAGGCGATGCACCTGCTCCCAGCGGCAAAGCTAAGCAGGCAGCGAGGAAAACACCTACTCTGGATCAGTTCGGACGGGATCTTACAGCTATGGCAGCCGAAGGAAAGCTTGATCCGGTTATCGGGCGGACCCAGGAGATTCAAAGGGTCATTCAGGTGCTCAGCCGAAGAACAAAGAATAACCCGGTCCTTATCGGAGACCCGGGAGTAGGTAAAACCGCTGTTGTCGAAGGCCTTGCTCAGATGGTTGCCCGCGGCGACATTCCGGAAGTCCTTGCAGATAAGCGTGTAATCACCCTGGACATGGGTGCGATCGTCGCAGGGACAAAGTTCCGCGGGGAGTTTGAGGAGAGGCTGAAGAAGATAGTTGACGAGATAAGGGCGAGCCAAGATGTAATCCTGTTCATTGATGAGCTCCATACGATTGTGGGAGCAGGGGCAGCTGAAGGAGCGATCGATGCTGCAAATATCCTAAAGCCTGCTCTTGCCCGTGGCGAGCTTCAATGCATCGGTGCTACTACAATTGATGAGTACAGGAAGCACGTGGAGAAAGATGCTGCTCTCGAGAGGCGGTTCCAGCCGATAATGGTAGGCGAACCTACAGTTGAAGAGACCATAGCAATTCTCGAGGGTCTCAGAGACAGATATGAGGCGCATCACAGGGTCAAGATAACCGATGAGGCTATCAGGGCTGCCGCGAGGCTCAGTGACAGGTTCATATCTGACAGATTCTTGCCGGACAAAGCTATCGACTTGATAGATGAAGCTTCTTCCAAGGTTCGGATTGGGACTACGATTGCACCTCCGGATATAAGGAAGCTGGAAGAGGAATACGCAAGGATCAGGACAGAGAAGGAATCTGCCATAAAGAATGAGGAATTCGAGCAGGCTGCAAGCCTCCGTGACAAGGAGCAGAAGCTAAAGGAAGAGATCGAGGCAAAGAAGAGCGAGTGGCAGAACAAGCGCGGTATGGTGGAAGCTGTTGTGACTGCTGAAGATATTGCTGAAGTAGTGTCTGCATGGACAGGCGTTCCTGTAACTCAGCTTACTGAAGAAGAGACAGAAAGGCTGCTGAAGCTGGAAGAGATCCTTCATAAGCGGGTAATCGGACAGGAGGAGGCAGTGGCATCTCTTGCAAGGGCTATAAGGCGGGCTCATGCAGGGCTTAAAGATCCGAAGAGGCCTATCGGATCATTCATCTTCCTGGGTCCGACAGGAGTAGGTAAAACAGAGCTAGCCAGGGCGCTTGCAGAGGCGCTCTTCGGAGATGAAAATGCAATGCTTGCCTTTGACATGTCAGAGTACATGGAAAGGCATACGGTCTCGAGGTTGATAGGAGCGCCTCCGGGCTATGTAGGTTATGATGAAGCAGGCCAGCTTACAGAGAAGGTTCGGAGACAGCCCTATTCAGTGGTGTTGTTTGACGAGATAGAAAAGGCCCATCATGACGTCTTCAACATACTCCTTCAGGTCCTTGAGGAGGGTAGGTTGACAGACGGAAAAGGGCGGACAGTGGACTTTAGAAACACTGTTATTATCATGACGTCCAACGTAGGCGCAAATCTCATAAGCACCGACACGAAACTCGGTTTCATTTCAGGTGATACAGAGCAATACGACTACGAAAGAATGAAGGAACAAGTCTTAACTGCAATGAAGAAGACGTTTAGGCCTGAGTTCCTAAACAGAGTTGACGAAGTCATAGTGTTTAAGGCACTGAATGAACAGGAGATACGCGAGATAGTAGAATTGCAGATTGCACAGGTGGAGGAGAGGCTGAAAGACCGAGACATTCACCTTGATGTAAGCAACGAGGTTAAAGACCTTATTGCAAAAGAAGGTTTCAGCAGAGAGTTCGGCGCACGTCCTTTGAGGAGGGTCATTGAACGCAAGCTCGAGACGCTCTTGTCTGAAAAGATCCTCCAAGGCGAGATCTCCTATGGGGACCTGGTATCTGTAACTCTCAAAGATGACAAGATTCATATCGAAAAAGCGAAGGGACAGGTTGCTGTAACGTCAGGTTCAGAAGAACCTGGAAGTTAAGGGGAATGTAACCTGCGGGGCCGTTGGGTTCTCCCGGCGAGGAGAATTCAACGGTCTTCGTTACTTATTCACCCTTTTGGCTGAGAGGAATTAAAAGGTTGCTATAGAATTTGAAGGATAGAGATTCAAGGTTTTATGCAGTTAGGGCGGGAACAAATATGACCGGAAACCGGATAGAGTACGATCTCCGGCATGCGCAAAGGCTGATCAGGGATAACGGTTTAGGACTCGTGGCGTTGAAAGACGGAAAAGTCCTGATAGAGGCGAAGGAACGAGGGATCCGTCCCTTTGTCAAGGCAGTAATGGAACTTGGAGAAAAGCTGGAAGGAGCCGTTATCGGCGACCGTGTGATCGGGCGGGCTTCCGCCATGCTGTGTATATACTCAGGGGTAGCTGCAGCTTACACCCCTTTAGCTTCTGACGCTGCGATTGAGGAACTTAGGATGGCTGACATATTGCTTGTTGCCGATGAAAGAACCCCGCACATTCTAAACAGAAACGGAACAGATGTGTGTCCTTTTGAAAAGATGACTGAACCCCTTGAGTCGTCTCACGAAGTATTTCGCGTTCTCGTGGAGTTCTTCGGGAACGAGCATTGAAATTCAAAGGGGGCACGATTTCGTGAATGTGTATCGCCTGGGGTGTTTGGAAGGGCAAATGTCCATGTTGATTTTCCATGCGTTAGCCAGGATGGGTTCTGAAGGCCTGATTATCGTCTCACCGAAGGAAAGGATTGTAAGTATAGGGTATTTTCAAGATACAGATAAAGTAGTGGACTTGGAGTATTGCAAAACGCACGGTATCTCTGTGATGCGCAGGGAAATCGGGGGAGGAACCACGCTCCTTGACCAAGACCAGATCTTTTTCCAACTTCTATTAAGGCGGGATAATCCCGGATTTCCCAGGGGAATTTCAGCTTTATACGAGCTTATTGCAGGCCCGTGTGTTGACACCTATCGCCAACTGGGAGTTCGTGCGCTGTTTAGGCCGGTAAACGACGTGATTACAGAGGAAGGCCGGAAGGTCTCAGGGTTGGGCGGCGCTGATATCGGCGAGTGCGTCGTGTTTGTGGGAAACATTATCTTGAACTTCGATTCCAGGGGAATGGCGAATATCCTCAAAGTGCCCAGCGAGAAGTTTCGTGACAAAGTCTTTAAGTCTTTGGAAGATAACGTGAGCAGTGTGCTTAAAGAAACCGGGAAGATGCCTCCTCGCAAGGAAGTTGAGGATTTGCTCATTGAGAATTTTGAAAAGAGTCTCGGCAAGCTAAACGAGGTCCCTCTTCCCGCAGAAGTCTACGAAAAAGCGCGTGAGCTTGGAACGAAGATGATGTCTGATGAGTTCTTGTTTAAGCGCCGCGACAAGAAAACCGATGGCGAGAGCTACATGAAAGTCAAGATCTCATCTGACGTGCAAGTTTCTGAGCAGAGCTATAAAGCGCCGGGTGGACTGATAACTGTAACATGCGCTGTTGAGGGAGGTATCATCAGGGATATATCCATTACAGGAGATTTCACGCTTTATCCCAAGGAGCGTCTGAGAGATATTGAAGATTCCCTCATCGGAGTTCGCCGCCATGTGTCAGATATAGAAGAAGTGATATCTAAGGTGTACCGTGATCTTTCCATTGACTCCCCCGGAGTTTTGCCCTTGCACTTTGCAGAAGCTATTTGCAAAGCGAGCTGAGCCTGTTGCCGCATGCTAGGTGGGATAGGTGTCTTTGAGTTTAAAGTGAACATATAAGGTTGAGGTTTTGAGCTAACAAACAGAACGGAAGGGACTAAATGGCCAGGGAGAAGACGAAGTATGTATGCAAAGAGTGTGGGTACGAGACTCCACGATGGCTCGGGAAATGTCCTTCATGCGGTGAATGGAGTTCCCTTGTTGAAGAAGTAATCACAGCCGTACCTGCCGGACACAGCAAGGACGTTTCAAAAGGCCCTGCTCCTTGCCCTATTACCGAGCTTGAGACAGTAGGAACAAACAGGTTCACCAGCGGTATCGCTGAACTCGACAGAGTCCTGGGCGGAGGAATAGTCCCCGGTTCTGTAGTGCTAATCGGAGGAGATCCGGGGATAGGTAAATCCACACTTCTCCTTCAGGTGTCCGGAGCAGTCAGCACCGATACAAAAGTACTGTACGTTTCAGGAGAAGAGTCCTCAAACCAGGTTAAGCTCCGCGGAGACAGGCTGGGGATCCGCTCAGATAATCTATTAATCCTTCCTGAGGTGGACCTGGAACGAATCGAGTACTGGATTGAGAATACCTCTCCGGGCCTTGTGGTCATTGATTCGATTCAGACGGTTTTTACAAAAGACCTGACTTCTGCACCGGGAAGCGTATCTCAGGTAAGCCAGTGTGCAAGCAGGCTTATGAGAAAAGCCAAAGAGCTTGAAATCCCCATTTGCCTTGTGGGCCATGTAACTAAGCAAGGAGCAATAGCAGGCCCTAAAGTGCTTGAGCACATAGTCGATACTGTGCTCTATTTCGAAGGAGAGCGCCACCATAGTTTCAGAATACTCCGGTGTGTAAAGAACAGATTCGGATCCACTAATGAAATCGGTGTATTCCAAATGGGAGACAGCGGCCTTTCTGAGATTACCAACCCGTCAGAGGTGTTCCTGTCAGGCAGGTCCCACACGGTAGCCGGTTCATGTGTGACTGCAAGTGTTGAAGGGACCCGTCCTATACTGGTTGAGATCGAAGCCCTTGTAACGCGGACTCCTTTCGGAGTTCCCAGACGGACCACTACGGGGATAGACTCCAACAGAGTTGCGATTATCCTTGCTGTCCTGGAGAAGCGGGCAGGGCTGGGTTTGTCAATGTGTGATGTCTATGTGAGTGTAGCAGGCGGTGCCAGGTTGAATGAGCCTGCGGCCGACCTTGCTGTTGCCTGTGCTGTAGCTTCAAGTTTCCGAAATGCCCTATGCCATCCTGACGTTGTTATCATTGGAGAAGTGGGCCTTTCAGGAGAGATCAGGGGTGTCAGCCGCATAGAATCCAGAGTGGCTGAGGCTGCAAAGATAGGTTTCAAAAAGTGCATTATCCCTGCTTCTAACAGAGCAGTCTTGACAGAGCATGAATCACTCCAGGTTATACCGGTGAGAACTATCAGTGAAGCTCTGGAACATGCTATGAAACGCTAACGATTCAGCCGGCCTTATGTCAGATTGTAAATGCCAAGCGTTGATAACCTGGTCATTTCCTTTTCCATAATGTCTGAGATATCAAGACCGAGCAGTTCACACACGGCTGTTAAGTAGAAGAGGGTTCGTCCGATCTCACTCTCTAATATATCGCGACACTCGGGACAAAGAGAGCCTTCCAGATGTGATTCAGTGAAATTGCGAAGTTCAGAAAAGGATGCATCCTGAGGGAATCTCTGCCTTGAAGCACTTACTTTGAGGCAGCCGCAAGTCGTCACGGCTTTTGCAATGGCCCTGTTAACACGGGCAGTTGCTTCATCCAGTTTTGAAGTGCAATCCAGGATGCTTCTGTGTCTGACGAGGCAACGAGATACCGCTTCCTGGAATGAATCGCATTCTAAGTGCTCCACAATAAGTCACCTCGCCCACAAAAATACTCGAAGGGAGTGTAAAGCTGTTCATTGTCTTTAATTATAACGATACGTCTCCGGGATTGTCAACGACACCTCTTGCCGGTGTGAATCCGCAGTATTTCCCTGGAATGGAAGGGTAAGGCGCTGAATTGACACTCGGCTCCCAAGAATGCTACAATTAATTAGGTGTGAGTATAAGAATGATGATTATCCATGATTTTCATAATTACGCATATAGCAGGCCTCTTTCCTCCTCTGGCCGAGATCAGGGGTGCCAGGTGACTATTGGTATGATTGGGGGGAAGTATGGCTATGTTTAATGTCGGTGATAAAGTAGTATACCCTATGCACGGCGCAGGTGTTATTGAAGCAGTTGAAGAGCGGGAAATCCTCGGTGAGAAACAGAAGTACTATATACTCAGGATTCCCAACGGAGACATGAGAGTCATGGTTCCCCTGGAGAGCGCTGAAGAAGTGGGCTTAAGGGGTGTAATAGACAAGGAAGACGTACAGAAGGTCTACGATGTCCTGGCCGGGGATAGGACGAAAATGTCATCCAACTGGAATCGAAGATACAGGGCTAACTTGGAAAAGATTAGAACAGGCGACGTTTTTGAAGTGGCAGAGGTAGTGAGAAACCTCACCTATCGCGAAAGAGAGAAAGGTTTGTCTACCGGGGAACGTCGCATGCTGGAAAACGCAATGCAGATCCTAATCAGTGAGTTGGTGATCGCTGAAGATTCCCATGTAGAAGACGTAGAGAAAGCCATAGAAGAAGCTCTTCAATGAGGTATCGCAACTTGTGGAACCTGAAAACAGTGATTTCGTTTCATTAACGGAGGGAAGCAAGGCTCAATCTTTTCATCAGCCTGGACTCATACTTGAGGAGTCTCGGGCAGGGCAAGGATATAGAGGGGGCCAAGTTCCCATAATAGATCCTGGAAGGCAATGCTGTCTCACCGCCTGTGCCCCCAATCCCCTAGGGGGCTGTCAAATCTTATGAGAGAAAGAGAGGTGAGAGGCCTGAAAATGGATAAACTGACAAGTAGCGTTTCTTTTATTCTGGGGGCATTCATCGGATTTCTTATTCATCGTTTCTTAACAAAGGTGATACTCCTGAATCTCGATGCCGGCGTCAGTATACCGGTGCTCATCCTGCTGGCTGCAGTCGGCGGACTCTTTGGATTATCTGTTTTTCCCGTAGTCTTTCGAGGCCTTCGTAAAGCTACTTCAAAGCTTGAGGCGTACTTACAAAAGGTGCCTACGCAGGACCTTGTAGTGGGTACTTTCGGTGCAATCATTTTCCTTCTTATTGCAGTATTACTCGCGCTTCCCTTTACTCAAATCCCTTACGTCGGTGTCTACCTGCCTATTGCTTTAACACTGTTCATGGGTTATTTAGGTATGCAACTTGCTATCAAGAAAAGAGAGGAATTATTTAATCTATTTACTTCCGTCCCCAGGTCAGTAGAGCGGGTAGTTGGGGGTCAGCGAGATAAGGGTCAGAAACACGGGAGTTATTGTGCACCAAAGATCCTTGACACCAGTGTGATAATTGACGGTAGAATCCTTGATATCTGTAAAAGTGGCTTTATAGACGGGACGATCATAGTCCCTACTTTCATTCTTGAAGAGCTGCAGCATATTGCCGACTCAGCCGATCCTTTGAAGCGCAACCGAGGCAGAAGGGGACTGGATATCCTCGGCAAGATGCGCAAGGAGGCAGGCAGCCAAATCCAGATACTCGACTCAGATATAGGGAACGGCAGTGACGTAGATTCAAAGCTGCTGAAACTGGCACAATCCACAAACGGAAAGATCATTACCAACGATTTCAACCTTAACAAGGTAGCTCAGCTCAGAGGTGTGGCTGTATTAAACATTAACGAACTGGCTAATGCCCTTAAGCCTGTGGTGCTGCCAGGTGAAGAAATGACAGTATACGTCATCAAAGACGGAAAAGAGGCAGGTCAAGGTATAGCGTACTTAGACGACGGCACGATGGTGGTGGTTGACAGCGGTAAGCGCTATATCGGCGAAGAAGTAGAAGTTGCAGTAACCAGTGTTCTTCAGACTGCTGCAGGAAGGATGATATTTGCGAAGCCCAGGGGGTAGATATGTGAGTGTTTGCGCGCTTATAGCTGCGGCAGGGTCAGGAAGAAGGATGAGGATGAAGGGGAATAAAACTCATCTCTTGCTGAGAGGCAAACCTATCCTGATCCATACGCTTTCTGCTTTTCAAGCCTGCCAGGCAGTGGATGATGTAATCCTGATTGTAGCTTCTGATGAAATCGAGCTTACATGGGGGCTTATCCGGGCCTGGGGTGGGTTTTCAAAGGTGCGAAAAGTCGTCTCAGGGGGAGCAACCAGGCAGGAGTCAGTCCTTTGCGGACTTGGGCACATCGAGCCGGAATGCGAGATTGTTGTGATTCATGATTGCGCGAGGCCGCTCATTCGTCCTTCTACTATCGAGATGACGATTGAAGCTGCACGTGAGTACGGGGCTGCAATAGTATCAGTCCCTATGAGAGATACGATAAAGGTGGATCAAGAAGGTTATGTAGCTGAGACCCCGGAGCGCGATTTGCTCCGGGCAGCCAGGACTCCTCAGGCTTTTCAGAGGGAGATAATAGAGAAGGCATACATAAGTGCAGCTGAAGAAGGGTTTATAGCAACTGATGATTCAATGGTTGTGGAGAGGCTCGGTGTGAAAGTCCGGTTGCTTGACGACGAGTTGGATAACATCAAGATTACTTATGAGGAAGACCTGGTCATCGCTGATTCGTACTTGTCCCGAAGAAGTTTAGAGGATGAAAGAGGCATATTGGAACGACACGATCCTGAACCCGGAAAAGTCAGAGTAGGAACTGGGTTTGATGTCCACAGGCTGGTAGAGGGGCGGCCTTTGATACTGGGAGGAGTGGATATACCGTTTGAGCTTGGCCTTGAAGGGCATTCCGACGCTGATGTGGTGCTCCATGCAGTTTCAGATGCGATCCTCGGTGCATGTGCCTTAGGAGACATCGGCATACTGTTTCCTCCTGATGATCCTTCATATGAAGGGATATCCAGCGATCTTATTCTGGCAAAGGTGAAAAGCCTGGCTGAAAGCCAAGGTTATACTGTGGAGAACGTTGATATAACAGTCCTGGCTGAAAAACCCAGAATATCGAGATTTGCAGGAGATATGAGACGAAATATCAGCCGTATTCTTGGAATTGGTGAGAGGGACATCGGTATTAAAGCAACTACAATGGAAGGGCTAGGGTTTATCGGTGCCGGTGAGGGAATAGCATGTTTTGCCTCATGCAGCCTTGTTTCGAGACCCCTGCCATACAACGTGGGAGGTATTGCCCGTGACAGTCAGACGAATTATGAATGAAGATCCTGTAGTGGTCTCGCCTGATACGCCCATAGGAGAGCTTAGAAGAGTCCTCCTGAACAGCGGCAACACTGTCATACTTGTCATGGACGAAGATCAAGTCGTTGGGATTATAGGTGACAGGGATCTCCTGAGGCCGGATAGTGAACATTTGACCGCTAAGGACGTTATGAACACGAGAGTTGTTAAGGTATCGGCGGATTGCGGCATCAATGAAGCCTGTTCTTTGCTGATAGATGTTGATACGCCGGGACTTCCGGTCGTCGATGATGACGGCGTTCTGATAGGGATCGTCTCCGCCAGGGATATAGTAGGCGGGATGATTGGTGAAGAATCCTTGACAAAGATTTCTGTGGAAGCAGCATCTATTTACCTTGCGATGACCAGGAGCAGGGAGTATGAAAGGTACTGGTTGGATAAGATCAGGAGCTATGGATATCGAGGTGCTATAACACAGGTAGGTGCAAGCGCGGATCGGCTTGCCGCAAAACTCAGAGAAAGCATGATAGCAGCTGCTGCAGCTCTCGGTGTGATTTCTGAGGATCCCAGGGAAAAGATTGCAGTATCGAATGCTGTGAGAGATGCTTTCATCCAGCTTTCCATAAGCAATCCGGGGCTGGGCGGAGGCTTCAAGATGGCTGTGGTCCGCGGTGAAGGCAGGGTGTCTGTGGCAATATTCGGCAGGTTCGGGCATGCCCTTGTGGACGGGCCTGAGCAGCTGGCAGTGGGTTACAGCATCATATAGGAGGATCTCTAAGGGCGGCCGGAAAGCGATAGCCGGTTAAAGGGTCATACAACGTAAAGAAGTATAGCAATATGATGTTGGCGCCGTAGTATGGCGCCTTTCCTTAGCTAACAATATAATAAAAGTTTTTCACACGAGATTATAATCTTATTGAAACCAAGCGTGCTTTGGTGCTAAGAACGAGAAGGTGACTGAGGGCAATACAGTAATGGACCTGCAAATTAAGGAGTGAGCCTAGCCAGGGGCTAGGCTTTATTGCTATAATGGAGGCACTGTCAAGTATTTTTCCGCAAATTTTTTGCGAAAATCTTACGTGAATGAGTTGAGTTTTTCTAAGTTTATCTGAAAAGGCTCGACTTGAGCATTGCCTTACGCTTTGAATGAAAGATTTAGCTACATGAAGGTGAAGGAATGGAAGAAAAGGTACGGGTTAGGTTCGCACCGGCGCCCACAGGACATCTGCATATCGGAAATATCCGCACATTCTTGTTTAACTGGCTCTTTGCAAGGCATTACAACGGAGAAGTGATCCTTCGGATAGAAGATACAGATGTCACCAGATCCCAGGATGAAGCCTACGATGCCATCGTTGATGACCTGCGCTGGCTCGGCCTGGATTGGGACGAGGGGTACAGTGTAGGGGGCTTGTACGGTCCTTACAGGCAAAGCGAGAGGTTGGATCTTTACAGGAAGTACGCAGAAGACTTGATATCAAAGGGAGATGCGTATTTATGTTTCTGCACTCCCGAAGAGCTCGAGGAGGAACGCACAGCATACCTTGCCAAAGGCAGGATGCCTCGGTACAGCGGGAAGTGCCGGAACCTCACTGCTGATGATATAGCCAGGCTGTCCAAAGAACGAACACCTGCTATAAGGTTTCGGGTGCCTCGGGAGACAATAGTCTTGAACGACATAATAAGGGGCGAAATCCCTTTTGACGGCAGTGGTATCGGAGATTTCGTGATCATGCGTTCAGATGGTTTCCCAACCTACAACTTTGCGGTAGTCGTCGATGACGCCGAGATGAAAGTGACACATATAATCAGAGCTGATGAGCACATCTCAAACACACCCCGACAGATAATGCTCTATAAAGCACTGGGACTTCCTGTGCCTAAATTCGGCCATGTAGCCATGATTTTAGGGACGGATAAGACAAAGCTAAGTAAAAGGCATGGTGCTACGTCTCTTTCATACTACAGAGAGGCAGGCTACTTGCCTGAGGCCATCGTCAATTACCTGGCCTTTCTAGGGTGGACGCCTGGGGATACCCGTGAAATCATGGGCTTGCAGGAGATTGCAGCCGAATTCACGCTGGATCGGGTCAGTAAGAGTCCGTCCATGTTCGATCCGAAAAGGCTGGACTGGTTCAATTCGCAGTATATCAGGGCATGTGATCCAGACAAGCTTCTGGACATTGCATTACCTTTCTTGAGCAGGCTTGGGGTGAGCACAGATCTTCATGCTGACATTGAAGAGAGAGAAAGGCTTAAGAAGATCGTGGTCTTAGTTCAGGACTCTATTACCAGGCTTTCTGAGATTCCTGATGAAGTCAGTTTCTTCTTCGGTGACACTGTAAAACAATGGGATGGATCTGCGGAGAAATGGATAAAAAACCCCACCGGCGAACGTGCACTTGGCGAGTTTATTGACGTATTTTCCGGAATCGAAGATGCAGAGTTTGATGCAGAACAGATTCAGGCCTACCTGAAAACCGTTATCGATAGAGTCCAGGTCGGCACGAGGAAGGTTCTAATGCCTATCAGGGCTGCTCTTACCGGACGAACAAAAGGGCCTGAACTCCAAGGAGTTATAGAGATTCTAGGTAAAGAGAGGACTATTAAGCGGGCTCATGATGCGCTCCAAGAGGCGAGGAGGGATTACCATGACGCTACGGATCTATAACACCCTGACAAGATCAAAGGAAGAATTCGTACCTCGAAAACCCGGACAGGTTGATATTTATCAATGTGGCATAACTCCTTATGACTTCACGCATATAGGACACGCGCGCCAATACGTTTTTTGGGATACGGTCAGGCGTTATCTGAAATACAGGGGTTGGAATGTCTTTTGCGTTCAAAATGTAACAGATGTTGATGACAAGATTATCACGCGGGCCAAAGATGAGGGAGTTGAACCGGAAGACATTAGCGAAAAGTACCACAGAGATTTTCTGGAAGTCATGGACATGCTCGGGGTGGAAAGACCTGATGTAATGCCCAAAGTCACCCAGCATATTCCTGAGATTATTAAGCTTGTGGAAGGGCTTATTGAAAAGGGGTACGCATACGAGGTAGGCGGAGACGTATTCTTCGATGTGACAAGTTATCCGGGATATGGCAAACTCTCCGGCAGGTCATTAGATGACATGATGGCCGGTGCTCGCATAGAGATAAATCCTAAGAAGCGCAACACCATGGATTTTGCGCTGTGGAAGGCTGCAAAACCGGGAGAACCTGCATGGGACAGCCCGTGGGGTCCGGGTAGGCCGGGATGGCATATAGAGTGCTCCGCATTGGCCTTAAAGTACCTGGGGAGCAGTTTCGACATGCATGGCGGCGGTGATGAACTTGTTTTCCCGCACCATGAGAACGAAATCGCGCAGTCCGAAGCTTTCACAGGTGAAGACTTTGCAAGGTACTTTGTGCACCATGCCATGCTCAACATAGACGACGTGAAGATGTCTAAGTCTTTGGGCAACTTCTTCTCAGTTCGAGACGTCCTCAAAGAGTATGAACCCGGTGTAATCAGGTATTTCTTTGCCGCACGCCATTACAGGACTCCTGCCAATTACGGAGTGGAGGAGCTTGAGGCTGCGGATGCAGCATACCGGCGGCTCGTGTCGACTTTGGATGCGGGACGGAGAGCCCTTGCAGCGGCAAGGAAGAGTGCGACAGATGCAGGCGCAGCAGATGAGGATGGGGCGGCTAGGAAGGAGAAGGAAGCCGTGGGGCTTTCTCTTAAGGCTCATGCGGAAGAAGCGGAGAAGAAGTTTATCCAGGGAATGGATGACGATTTCAATACCGCTGTAGCCTTAGCTTCCCTGCATGACCTGGCGCGGTCAGTCAATGAGTTTCTGCATGTGAAAGGCGGAACGGCAGGGTATAGTAGAGAGGATCTTGAGGGGTTGGAAAAAGCAGTTAATACCCTTGAGACTCTGGGCAAGGTCCTTGGCTTGTTCCGGGAGGCTGAAGCCTCTGCCGACTCCGACATGCTGGAATCCCTTGTTAACCTGTTGATTGAGGTCAGAAGGGAATTGCGCCAAAAGAAGGAATGGGCCTTAGCAGATAGAATCCGCGATTCATTGAAAGATATCGGCATTGCCTTGGAAGATACGCCTACAGGCACCATATGGAAGAGGATGTAATGAGCAGTCTCAATCCTGAAGATGTAGACGCAATCCCTCTTTCTGTTCTTGCATACGTCGGAGATGCAGTGTACGAGCTATATGTACGAGAGAGCCTTCTTAAGAGTAGGCGTTGCGGAGAGCATTGGGACATTGATCTGGACGAGCTTCATAAGGAGGCTGTCCTGCGTGTTTGTGCTACAGCTCAAGCCCAGGCCCTCGCTGACTTGGAGTCATTTCTCGCGCCTGAAGAGGCAGATGTGGCAAGACGTGCCCGTAACATCAGGGTGGGACGCGGGCCAAGGAGTATGCCGGTTCTCGATTACAGGCATTCCACCGGGTTTGAAGCGGTCATAGGTTATCTTTACCTCCTTGGCAGGGACATAAGGCTTGAGGAGCTGATGTCTGAGGCGCTGAGCCTGATAGAGGCGCGGCTTGCTAAGTCCGACCATAATCACAAGGACAAGCAGTAGCCTGTTTAGCTTATCATGATGGCAGGCAGCAGCTTCTTTAGGCTGTGACGAGGAAAAGCACCGGCTTGTTTAGGTCGTGATGAGAGAAAGTTGCAGCTTCTTTGGGTTGTCGCAAGGACGAGAGTAGTCCTTTACGTTGTGACGAGGATGAGCAGCAGCTTGTTTAGGTTTGCCTGTATGAAACGTTCCCGGCAGACAATCTTGTTCTGTTCATTGTCATTCTTACGATAATATATTAGGGTTCTGCGCAGGCTGTTGTTCTCGCAGGCCGCTGTTCTCGTAGGTCCTGGTGTTTCTCGCAGGTCAATGGCTGACAATAACCCGGCGGATCCGGGTGGGGCATGGGAAGATCGGACTGCACAACTCTTCCTGTTAGATGAAGGGTTCTTTACTCTCGCAGGCATGGAAAACCCCGAAGCATAGTAGATTGAGGCAAGAGGAGGTACGGCATGAAAGTAACACTGTTAAGCTACACTCCTGATCCTGAAATGACTGTTGCGATTGCAGCCAGGCGTTGTTATTCAGCCCTTGATTCTTCCCGGTTGACTGAGAGATTGTCTTCTGAGGAAGCAAAGAAGCTTATTAATATGATTCTGGAGGCAGGACACCTTTCTCCTACTGAGCATGCCTCTTTTACTTTTGCTATTGAAGGGGTAAGCAGGTCATTAAGTCATCAGTTAGTGCGCCATAGGATTGCTTCATACTCGCAGCAGTCGCAAAGATACGTGTCGGAGAAAGGTTTCGAATACGTGGTACCTCCTTCTATAGCACGTAAACCTGAAGCACTGGATCTTTATGAGAAACAAATCGAAGAAATCAGGAAAACCTATTCAAAGCTCGTAGAAATGGTGCCAAAGGAAGATGCCAGGTACATTCTGCCCAATGCTTGCGAAACCAAGCTCGTCATGACTATGAATTGCCGGAGTCTTTACAACTTCTTCGAAAGGCGTTTGTGCAACCGGGCTCAGTGGGAAATACGTAAGCTTGCCCGGGCAATGCTGGACTGTGTCAATGAAGTTGCACCGAATCTCTTCTCATGGGTAGGCAGCCCCTGTGAAATGCATGGATACTGTCCGGAGGGAAATATGTCTTGCGGAAAGGTAAAGTCTTTTAGTAGGTAAACTATCCTACCGTGAACTTGATCATTTCCGACCAGAATGATTCCGGGAGCTGCTGTGTTATGGATAATGAAACGACAATCGAAGGACGCAATGCAGTGATGGAGGCTTTGCGGGCAGGAAGGCCTCTTGCCAAGATTATGCTGGCGAAAGGGATTGAGCCTGCATTCTCCGCTGCTGTTAAGAGACATGCCCGCTCCAGAGGCATTCCCGTAGTTGAGGTTGGCCGCAGCAAACTTGACGCGATGAGTGCTGTCGGAAATCACCAGGGAGTTATTGCACTGGGGGCAGAGGTGCACTGCTATTCCGGTGCAGGCGAGATCCTGGATAAGATGCAAGGGCAAAAGGACCCTCCGTTGTTTGTCATCCTTGACGGGATTAAGGATCCCCATAATTTAGGTGCTATTATCAGGACGTGTGACGCGGTAGGCGCGACAGGTGTTGTAATACCGAAACGGCGGGCTTGCGGGCTTACAAGTGCAGTTGCCAAGGCATCTGCAGGTGCTGTCGAATACGTTCCGTGCGCGAGAGTGTCGAACCTTGCCCAGGAAGTAGACAGGCTGAAAAAAGAAGGATTTTGGATAGTGGGAACATCGGCTGAGGCCGAAAAAACCATGTATGAAATAGACCTTACCGGGCCGTTGGGTATTGTAATCGGTTCTGAAGGAGAAGGAATATCTAACCTTCTTATGAAGAAATGCGATTTTCTAGTGAGAATTCCCTCAAAAGGCCGGGTGTCTTCTCTTAACGCTTCAGTTGCAGCAGCAGTCATACTGTATGAAGTGTTTCGTCAGAGGCAGCATGCTTGCCGGTTTCCTTGACTTGTCCACGAATGCAAGTATATAATGGGGGCATGAGTCGAGCTACATCAAATCAGGGAGGCGTTGTTCGTGAGTGCGAGTCCTGAACGGGAAACGTCTTTGTCTTGTGATTATGATGATATGCTCGACGAGGAGATTGTCGAAGCTGCGAGAGCTGGAGAGAGGGAAGCAGAAGAGTACCTGATCACAAAGTATAAGAACTTCGTTCGAGCCAAAGCACGTTCCTATTTCCTCATCGGTGCTGACCGCGATGATATTGTTCAAGAAGGTATGATAGGACTCTTTAAGGCCATTCGTGATTTCCGCAGTGACAAGTTAGCCTCTTTCCGCGCATTTGCCGAGCTTTGTATCACCCGGCAGATTATTACCGCAATTAAGACTGCGACTCGTCAGAAGCATATACCTCTTAATTCATATATTTCGCT
>FIZM01000037.1:0-2688 GCA_900019985.1 uncultured Clostridia bacterium | reverse complement strand
TACCTCGACGGCAAGTCATATCAGGAGATCGCTACCGAGCTGAACAGGCATGTGAAGTCTATAGATAACGCTTTACAACGGGTAAAGCGGAAGCTGGAGAGATATATAGAAAAACGCAACGAGTACATATAGTACCGACACATATAGTACCGAATGAAGCCGGTTTGACTTGTGTGCCTGTATACCTGTGCGTCGTGTGCGTATTGTGCGAATGCGAAGTGAACACCTGAGCCTGCCACTCTGCTGATCATGTAGGTCAAAGTATACAGTTGTATACGGTTTTTGGGAAAGCATACGCTTTCGCGCATCGTGTGGATGTGAATAGCTGAAAGAAGTGCTCCTGAGGGATGTATACGGCGACAAAGCGTTCGCTTCCGTGGGATGTGTAGATGTGAATGACAGTGAGAAATACTCCTGCGGAATGTATATGACGACGGAGTATAGGCTTCTGTGGAATGTGTCGATGCGAATAGCTGTGAGGAATACTCCTGCAGAGTGTATATGACAACAGAGTATACGCCTCTGCGGATCCTACAGGCGGGAATAGGTGCAAGAAGAGCTCATGAGGAGTGTATACGATGACGAAGTATACGCTTCTGCTGATCTTATACACGTGAATAGCTGCGAGAAGTGCCCCTGAGGGATGTATACGGCGACAAAGCGTTCGCTTCCGTGGGATGTGTAGATGTGAATGACAGTGAGAAATACTCCTGCGGAATGTATATGACGACGAAGTATACGCTTCCGGGGAATGTTTAGATGTAAACAAATGTGACGAATATGTCTGCGGAATGTATGCTAGGAAGAAGGGCCCAGGTAGGGCCCTTTAGTTCTGGAAGTTTTCGCCCCCGAAGGGAATTCGCCGCTGACATTGACAGATGGACCTTCTGTAGCTAGAATAGTGGGTAGCACAAGAAATGAATGCGACATAAGAAATGAGAGCAAGCCGACGTAGCTCAACTGGCAGAGCGGCTGACTTGTAATCAGCAGGTTACCGGTTCGAGTCCGGTCGTCGGCTCCAGGTATTTGAAGGATTAGGGCGGGGTTTACTCGCCCTTTTTGTTTGGGATCGGCACAAACATCAGCCGGTCAGTTGGGATCAAACTGGGCCAAAACCGGATCCATGAACGTGCTCGTGATGAATCCGGGCGGCTTCCTCAAAGCTCGCCCGGTTTGTCATCTAGGCAAGCAAGAAGCAGCCGGTCACTTGCGTAAACAAGGACGAGCTCGTTACTTCAGCAAACAGGCAGCAGCTCATCGCTTTGGTAAACAAGGACCGTGTCGTCACTTTGATAAACAGGAACCGGTTTGTCGCCTGCGCAAACAAGAAGCAGTTTGTCACTTATGTAGATAAGGACCAGGTCGTCGCTTCGACAAACGAGAACCAACTCGTCTCTAAGGTAAAACCGGGTAAATTTGTCTGATGCCCCTTATGTTCTCCTTGAGATAGTCAGTTTCCGCTCATGTTTCCAGGGAACGGCCACACAATTATGAGCATTCTCTTGGATTTTTCGAGCAAACGCTCATAAATGGTCGGTTTTCAACCACCTTTCCTTAAAGAGGTGGCACAATTCCGACCACCCTTTTGGATTTTTTCGAGCAAACGCTCATAAATGGAAGAGTTTGAACCACCCGAACTGCCTCAGGTGGTAGAGAATCGACCACATTTTCAGGCTTCAAGCAGGTTTTGGGAGCTTTTTCGGGCTTAGGTGGTAGATTCTCTACCACTTTTCTAAAAAATGTGGCAGTTTTTCGCCCACCTTTTCAGAAAATGTGGGCGAGTTTCGACCACCAAACCGTGATTTGTAAGAGTATGGGAGGCGTGGTGGTCGATATCCTACCACCTTAGCGCCTGATCATGGTAGAAAACCTTCCACCTTTAGGCCTCCTGGTGGGCGAAACTCTACCATTTTAGAGCTTACGCCCAAAACTGTGGTCGAAAAACTGCCATCAAACAGCCTTTCTGTGGCACACTTTCGACCACAGCACACGCCTACTTCAGGGAAGGTCGTAGCAAATCTATCACGGGCAGGCCTTTGCGTGCACGGTTACGCCTGTCAAAGCAATCAGACGGGAAGGTCGTAGTACATCTACTACTGACTGGCCGGGGGGTAAGGTTAACGACCATTAAAGCAGTCAGGCGGAAAGGTCATGGTGAATCCACCACGGATAGGCCTCTGGGCGGACGGTTAACAACCATTAGGGCGATCAAATGGAAATACAGGTAATGCTAACTACCGCAGGAGAGCCCAAAAAATGGTAGGATTTCGGCTACGCGGACTGCCGGTTCTGCGGTAATATCGGTTTTTCCACAGATAAGAAGCTTGCGCAGTTTGCCGGCTACTTTGGTTCGGCGATTCCCGAGTTAGTAGTGGCAGTCCCGGTAGGGACAAGAACTTGTAGGAGTTTGCGGGCTAATCTGGCCAGGTAGCGTTACGCAACGCGTCCTCTATTGCTCTTAATATCACCATGCTGCTATATGTAGCTCCTGAGATTGCATCTACGTCCAAACTCTGAGCCTCTATGACTTTATCAATTATTGCTTCAGCCTGAGAGCCGCGGCTGTGAATGTGCTTTACGAGTTCAATCGAGCTTATTCTGCGATTTTGTATAGTCACGTTGACTTCAGCGGTGATGGGAAATACATGATGGCTCCCTGCATAGACACCGTCCGCAAGTTCCGATACG
>FIZM01000036.1 GCA_900019985.1 uncultured Clostridia bacterium | reverse complement strand
GAACGAAAACCGGCAAGATGGGTTCCGCCTTCAGTGGTATTGATGTGGTTGGCGAATGAGAAAGTGTTATCAATGTACCCGCTGTTGTATTGAAGAGCGGCTTCCACGTAGGTATCGTTGATTTCCTTGGATATATAGAAGATCTCCTTGTGGATGGGATCCTTGTTTCTATTGAGATATTCAACGAAGGATATTATTCCGCCTTCGTAGATGAATTCAACGGATTTGCCGGCTCTCTCATCGGTAAGACTGATCTTTATGCCTTTGTTCAGGAAGGCAAGCTCCCTCAACCTGTGTGCTAAGGTATCGAAGTTGAACTCTGTTATCTCGAAAATCTTATTATCCGGGAGAAACGTAATGGTAGTACCTGTAGCATCGGAAGCTCCGACGACCTCAAGGCCGGTCACAGGACGGCCTCGTTCGTACCTCTGTAGATATACTTCTCCATGGGACGAGACTTCGACTTCCAGCCACTCTGAAAGTGCGTTAACAACTGATACACCCACACCGTGAAGGCCGCCTGAAACCTTGTAGGCTCCACTGTCAAATTTGCCTCCGGCGTGAAGGACTGTCAAAACAACTTCAACCCCAGGTTTACCTGTGCCAGGATGGATGTCAACAGGTATTCCACGACCGTTGTCCGCGACTCTCAGTGAGCCGTCTCCTCTGACAGTGACCTCGATGAAGTTGCAGTACCCGGCCATAGCTTCATCGATACTGTTATCTATAACCTCGAAAGCAAGCTGGTGCAGCCCACGCGGCCCCGTGCTTCCAATATACATACTTGGACGTTTTCTAACAGCTTCAAGCCCCTCCAGGACTTGGATTTTAGCTGCATCATATCCGTTATCTTTTATCCCTCTGTTACCTGGGGTATTGCGCATGAAAACGTTCTCACCTCCGCATTTGTCACGGCAAGCAACTTCTGGCGGGAAATAGTCGACTTGGTGTTTCCGGTAGAATCGCCTTTTGTTTGACTGGTAAGAACCGTGATGGAGTCCACCACGGTTCCTCAATAAACTGTATCCCCACAAAAAATTATACCAAACGTAAGTTCGCAATCAACCCTACATATTGGTGATATTCTGGTAATATCAGAGGATACTATAATGTCTTATAAAGCGCAGTTGCTTATAGTATTTCCATGAACGCGACTCTTCACAAATCAATGTTATTATACATCAAAATCAGTGTCAACGCTAAGACTTATCCGGTTATCTAGGTGTAATAGGAGATGATCCGGAGGATGTAAGCGAGCGTGATTTAGATCATCCGGCACTTGAGATCGGAGAGCACTTAAACTGTTTCACGCAACTTGCGGGTTTCTTCTGTTGTAATGGCAAACCGTACAAAGACCTCTTTCAGTGCAGGGTCTTTGATAGCGGAAGCTAATTCCCTTATTCTTTGGACCTCACCGGCAGGAAGGGCTTGTCTGCGCGCTCTTCGAACCCCTTCACCTTTTCGTCCTCCCGGCTGTTCCGTAGGTTCGTGTAAGCTCCTCCCGGTGGCTCTAAATCTTATATCTTTTACGGTTCCTCCGCCCAACCGCCGATTTAACTGCTTTAAGATATCTCGTTTCAACAACGATAATTCAGTAGCCCATACAGAGTTCTTAACCTCAACGAACAGTATTCCGTCTCTGCACGTAACTGCCTTGGAGACCTTGGCTGCAGCAGGGCCCACTACGTCTTCCCACATGGCAACAGCCTGGGAACGCTTGACTTTTCTGACTATCCCGAGTCTGCGCAAGCTGCTTTGGATAGCTACGTTAATCCTGACTGTCATCAGTTGGCCTCCTGGACAGAGCCGGCTTGTACAAGAAAGATCTTTCCGGGCTCCGAAAGCTCATCAACGATCTTTTCATCCGTCGTAGTGATAACAGTCTGAATACCCCGATCTATGTACTTCCACAGATGGGCCCTTTTTTCGGGGTCCAGTTCACTTGATACGTCATCCAAGAGGAGGATGGCGTCTTCCCCCATCTCACTCCTGATGAAATCAAGCTCTGCCAAGCGCAGGGCCAGCACTGCAGCTCGTTGTTGACCCTGGGAACTGAAGGCTCTCATATCAGTGCCGTCCAAGGTGAATACCATATCATCCCTATGAGGGCCTACCAAAGTAACGCCTCGCATGAGTTCATCTTGCCTTAGCTTGACGAGCTCGTCATGAAACAAGGCTGACCACTTCTTGGTCATTCCCTGTTCATCAGCCTGTTCGTCAGAGAGAAAAGGCCTTTCAACATCAAATGAAGGACGGTAAATAAGCTTAAGAAGGCCTAAAGAGGAAATATCCCTCCACGCATTCTGCGCCAGAGCTGAAAACTCTTGAATAACCTTAGCCCTTCTCACCATTATGCGCACGCCTACAGATACCAATTGCTCGTCCCAGACATCCAATGCTGCTTTGACATGTATAGAATCTACCTTATGGCGTGCATCTTTTAGGTATGTATTACGTTGTATTAAAATCCTCCGGTAATCGGCCAGGTCCTTACGGTACCGCTCGTTTACTGCAGATATCTCCGAGTCCAGGAATTTCCTTCGCTCAACAGGCCCCCCCTTAATGATCCTTAGGTCATCAGGGCCGAATATTACAACGTTTGCAGCACCGATATAGTCAATAGCAGTATCTTGATGAACGCCGTTTAAGCGAATTCTCTTCCCTCTTTCGGGACTGAAAGCAACTTCCACAAGGAGGTCTCCGTTCTTTCGGATAAACCGCGAAGCAGTGTAGAACGTTGACTCTCCCCACCTGACAAGCTCCATGTCACGGGATGTTCTGTACGACTTTCCGGTGCCACATAAATAGACAGCCTCTATTATGTTTGTCTTCCCTTGTCCGTTATTACCCAAGAGTATGTTTTTCCCGGGAAATAATTCTATATCGAGGGCAGTATAGTTCCGGAAATTCCTCAATCTCAGCTTGTCAAGGAGCATACTCTGCATCCTCCGTTACTTCGTAGACAATCCCTTCAACGTTCTCAACTTCCACTTTATCCCCGCTCTTGAGCTTTCTTCCTCTTTGAGTTTCTATTTCTCCGTTCACAAGAACATAGCCTGATTGTATGAGCTCCTTGGCGTGGCCTCCGGTACTTGCGAGACCTGCCCATTTTAAGAATTGATCAAGCCTGATTACACTTCCGCTTATTGCGATTCTTTCAACTCTCGTCTTCTCCATAATAAGGCAACTTGACTCCTACCGCGCCTATACATTTAGCGATACAGGCATTATAAGATACAGGAACCTGACAGGTTTAGCCGGCTCACTTTCTACTTGGGTGAGAATAACCGGGCTTGTGCTTCCTCCTGTCATCTTGATAGCTATCTCGTCATCGTCTACAGCTTTCAGCACATCAGTAATAAACCTTGCCTTTAAAGCAATTTCTCCGTTCCCCTCTGTAACCTTGATTGCTGAGATCTCGTCCAGTGCCCTCCCCACTTCCGGAGCATTAGCACTCACCGTGAGTGTCGTATCTCGCGCACTGAGACGGACAGTTCCAAACTCATCTTGGCCCATAATAGATACGCGTTCCACGCTTTCCTGGAAAGCTTCCCTTTCCACGACTATCAACGTACTGTGCTGCTGTGGGATTACCCTTTCGTAACTTGGAAATTGGCCTTCAATCAACCTGCTTACAATCGTCGTATCTGTCCACTTGAAAGCTACCTGGTTTTCCGATGCGTATACCTCTACTTCCTCGTCAGAATTCTGAAGTATTCTTGCTACTTCGTTGAGAGCCCTGGCAGGGATGAGTAAGCCTTTGTCCCTTTTCCGAGAAAAGCCGTTCTCAGAAGAAACCCGTGTTAAAGCTAATCTAAATGAATCTGTAGCCACCAGCTTAACTTCGTTTTCGTCAAACTCCATGAAAACACCGGTAAGGAAAGGCCTGGTTTCTTCCGTAGCCACGCAAAAAGCCGTCATTTTGATGAAATTGGCAAGTTCCTTCCCGGCCACTTTCCACCATGCTATCTCAGGCACTTCAGGGAACAATGGATACTCAGCCGGATCCATGGAATTAATCTCGTATACCGCTTTTCCGCTTGAAATAACGGCAACTCTTTTTTCAGAGTCATATCTGAGTACGACTTCTCTTTCCGGCAATCTACGAACTATCTCCCCCAGATACTTCGCAGGAAGAACCATCCGAAAACTGCCTGTAAGCGAGCTGGGAACATAGGTCTCTATGTACGACTCGAGATCAGTTCCGATAAGGTGAAGGCCCTTATCCGATGTTTCTATCAGCATTCCCTGTAGAATAGGCAGTGTACTCCTGGATGAAACACCTCTTTGCACTATAGCTACACCTTTTGCCAAAAGCTCTCTGTCACAAGAGACTGCATTATCAGTACCCGGTAGGTTATTCATTCAGAGGTTCCCCCTTTTTCAATACATACTTTCAACAAGTAGTACTACTAATACGATTTTCTAGTACTTGTACACTTTCGTAGTACTAGTAGTAGGGCCTGTTGATTTGTGGATAAGTCGTTGTACGCAATGACATCAATGAGATCCCGCTGTGGACAAGCATGTGGATTTCCCGCACAGTTTGTCCACATAATCCAGAGATAAATCTAGTTCAGAAAACCATCAACAAAGTCTCCACAAGTAATGAGCAAAGTGCTAACAGACAATCCACACCCGGGCTTCTCCTTATCCTTATAAATAAGTAAAGATCAAGTCATTTCTTTAAGTTTAGAGATGATCTCCTTGACAGAGGCGGCAAGAGCAGGGTCCTGCTGTATATCGTCTTGTATCTTTGAACACGCATGCATCACGGTAGTATGGTCGCGTCCGCCGAATTCATCTCCTATCCTAGGCAAAGATGCTTCAGTCAGTTCTCTTGATAGGTACATTGCGATCTGCCGTGGATACGTAATATTCCTAGTTCTTTTCTTAGATTTCAGATCATCCATTGATACACGGAAGTATTGGGCTACTGCCTGCTGCACCTGATATATAGAGACCTGTCTCGGCCTTTGAGCAGGGATCAGATCACGCAAGCAATCGGCTGCCGCGGCAACTGTCATCAGACGATTATGAATCGAGCAATGAGCAGCTACCCTGGTTAATGCTCCTTCCAGTTCACGGATGTTTGAACGTATCTGGTTTGCTATGTAGACTAAGACATCTTGAGGTATGTCAAGCCCTTCTTGTTGGGCTTTCTTGTTTAAGATAGCGATCCTTGTTTCGAGGTCAGGAGGTTGGATATCAGATATCAAACCCCATTCAAATCGGGAACGCAGGCGGTCTTCCAGTGTAGGAATCTCCTTAGGAGGACGGTCGCTTGAGATGACTATCTGCTTCCCTGCTTCGTGCAACGCATTGAAAGTATGGAAGAATTCTTCTTGTGTGCGCTCCTTCTGGGCTAAGAACTGGACATCGTCGATTAAGAGCACGTCCACATTGCGGTACCGCTCGCGAAACTCCATGGTTTTATCGTCTCTGATAGAGTCGATAAGATCGTTTGTGAACTTCTCGCAAGGGGCATACACGACTTTGGCATTGGGTGAGCGTTGTAAGACGAAGTGCCCTATTGCCTGCATGAGATGGGTTTTGCCCAGCCCTACTCCACCGTAGATAAAAAGAGGATTGTAAGCTTTGCCCGGCGCTTCAGCTACTGCAAGGCATGCTGCATGTGCAAACATATTGCTGTTTCCCACAACAAAAGTCTCAAAAGTGTACTTAGGATTGAGTTTTGCAACGTACATATCATCTCCGGGCAAGGAAACCGGACTAACCTGGTCACCGGCAATAAGTGACGGCCCAACAGAAGGATCGCCTGAAACATACGTTACATCCATATCCTTGCCTGTAATAGCCTTTAGAGTGCCGACGATATCTTCACGGTAGTTGTCAGTTAGAAACTTCCTGCCTATGTCATGAGGCGTCTTGACAACTATCGTATTCCCGTTAAGTTTTATTCCTTCGGTATTTCTGAACCACGTTTCATAGCTTGGTTTCGATACTTTCGATTGCATAATCTCAAGTACCTGACCCCAAAGCGTGGCAGCCTGTTCAGCCATGGACCCTACCCCCTGAAACCCTGATAAACACCATATAATAGGTTATCCCGCAATATAGGGGAGAAATGCAATACCTTTCGAGGTTAATTTACGTTTTCCTGAAGAATCTACAGTCTGTATTAGACCATGGTTTTCCAAAACGACTAAATCCCGATAAGCCGTGCTAAGGCTAATTGATAATTCCTTCGCCACCAAAGAAGGTCCTCCTTCACCTTCTTCCGCAAGTATCATGAAAACCTTTTTCTGTCGATGGGAAAGGATATTGTGGAGCTTTTCATATGTCTCGGAATTATCGATTACCCCGGGTGCGCGTTGAGCAGTGGAAGGCTGGGATGGCGTACCGCTTGCACCGGCAGGCTTCTCTTTCACTACGCGAGCAGGCTCTTTACCTTCCTTTGAACACGAAAGAGTAATGACACACCCTTGTTTCAGGTTGTCTTCTATTAAGATGGTTCCGCCGATAGATCGCATGGAATCTTTCACTATGGGAAGGCCTGAACCTACTCCCCTTACGATTTCTTTCATTTTCGATGATGCTGTGGTGAAACCTGGAAGGAAAGCCTTTTCTTTGTCTGGAATACCCGGACCTTGATCAGACACTCTGATAGTATTCCCATCAGGAAGAATCGTTATGACAGCTTCCTGTATGTCAGCGTGAAGGAGGTTTTCCACAACTTCCTTTATAGCTATGTACGGTAAAGTGCTTCCTTTGTCATGGGCAAGGGCATAGGTTTTTGATGATACTTCATTTAATAGCTCAGCGTAGTCACTTGACCTGATATCTACTATTCGCGGTAGTGTACTAAGGGAATCGTACACTGCGATTCTGACACCGCGCTCCTGTTCTCTCCAGGACGATTCATGAGGGTTGGAACAAGTCGAAAAGTGCCTGTCATGCGTTTCAATTCGTTTTCCGAAAAGACGTGAAAAAAGGCGTATCATTTCGTTGCCATGCCTTTCACCCTGAGTTTTCCACAGGCCTTTCCACAATATGTGGAAAGATGTCAAGCAAGTCACCATTCACAGGAAACTAACGTTCTATCCACAGGGAATCCACAGATTTTGTGGATAAAGCTACGACAGTTAGGAGGCGGTTTTCTCTTTAAAACATGCAGTCTAGCTCGTTATATGTATTATCCACAGGCGATTTCAGAAAGCGGCGAAAGTCTTGTAGAATACTCACTTAAGATATCAACGGTTTACCCACAAGGTTATCCACAGCCTGTGCATAAGTGTTTGCTTGCGGGGGAAAACTATACCTCTTACCAACATTTATGGAAAGACTGGAAAAGTCCACATGCTTATCTTAGCAAACGTTTCAAGAGTAGACAAGTGTTGAGAGCAGGAGGAGCAGTATAGGAGTTTGGGGTGTGGCGGCAAGTGGTGAAAACAGGGTATTGTTGTCCTACGAAAAACGGAAAAATGTACGTGAAATAACGGTTAAGTCCGGGAAGCTTGACACACAGAAAGGCGTTACCTTATACTCGTATTTGTACAGGGTGGTCCAGTGGGGGATTTAGGAGGTCGATTAATAATGAAAAGGACTTATCAGCCGAAAGTAAGGCGCAGAGCAAGGCGCCATGGTTTTATGAAGAGAATGCGGACACGGGGAGGCCGCAGGGTCATTAAGATGAGGCGCCGGAGAGGGAGAAAGCGCCTGACCGTATAAATCCGATAATGCCGAAAGCAAGGCAAGGTGCCGCCGATGCAAAAAGTAGAGCGACTCCGTAAGAATGAGCAGTTTCGTAAGGTATTCCAGTCCGGAAAAGCATATGTCGGCGACATGGTTGTCGTGTATGCTCTTGAAAACGCTTTACCTTACAACAGGGTCGGCATAACGGTTAGCAGGAAATTAGGTGGCGCCGTCGAAAGGAACCATTTAAAAAGAATCATGAGGGAAGCGTGGCGAGCGTGTCAAGGCGATTTGAGAATGGGAAAGGGCTTTGACCTGGTCCTTACGCCAAGGATGAAGGCGAAGACCGCTTCTTTCCGGGAGATTTCCAACCAATTGCACAGGCTGTTGGTGAAAGCCGATATCGTTGAAACAGATGGGGAAAAGTCTGACATAGCTCAGGAAGTAAGGGCTGACATGGAAAATGGCAATGAAAAGTCTGGCTGAAATCGCACAACGCATCGAGTTAGGGCTTATCGCTTTCTACAGGAGATGGATATCCTCCAGAAAACCGAGGCCTACATGCAGATTTCACCCCACGTGTTCGGCATATGCATACGAAGCTATCAGCAAGTACGGTGCATTGAAAGGTACATATATTGCCATAAGGCGCTTGGTCAAGTGCCACCCCTTCCATCCCGGAGGATGGGACCCTGTACCTTAGAGATTAGTGTTTTGACATGGAAGCGACAGGAGGTCAGAGCTCTTGACTTATATTTCACAAGTAATCAATTTGCTGGTGCAATTTCTTTCAAATGTTACCGGCAGCGACGGATTAGCAATAATAGCGTTTACCGCCCTTTTGAAGCTGGTGCTCTACCCGATCACCGTCAGGCAGACCAGATCTATGGAAGAAATGAAGCTGCTTCAGCCGAAAGTGCAGGAGCTTCAGGAGAAGTACGGATCTCAAAGCGAGGAATACCAAAGGCGTGTTCTTGAACTGTACAAGAGCTACAACATCAATCCTCTCGGTGGTTGTCTGCCTACTCTGATTCAGTTGCCCATCATCTGGGCGCTTTTTGCGGCGCTGAGGACATACGAGTTCACGCAGCCGTTTCTTTGGATACCTGACCTTCAAAAGCCTGACTGGATCCTCGCTATCGCTGCAGGCGGGTTAACCTATGTTCAATCCGCTATGATGTCCACTGAGGCCAGCCAGAAAATGATGACGATCTTTATGAGCGGGTTCATTCTGTATCTTGGAGGGACTCAGTTTCCGGCTGCTGTTACCTTGTACTGGGTGGTAACTATCGTATTTGATGTGGTGCAGCGTTGGCTAATCAGCCGAAGCCCGGCAATGAAGAAGCGTGTTGAAGAATTATCTTCACATTCAGAGAAAGGGAGTACACCCAGGGCCTTGCTTGATACTCCAGAGCAGGGCAGCAAGGGGGAAGACTAAAAATGGTTCGAAGCGTTGAGAAAAGCGGCAAGACTGTAGAAGAAGCGGTTCAAGATGCTTTGAAGGATTTGGGTCTGTCGCAAGATGAAGTAGACATTGAAATCCTTGAGGAGCCCTCAAGAGGGATCCTAGGACTTGTCGGTCAGAGATTGGCACGTGTTAAAGTGACCGAAAAGATGAGTTTGAAAGATGAAGTCTATAAGTTTTTTGAAAGACTGATTGACTATATGGATCTGGGGGATATTACGATTGAGTCGTCTTTTGACGATGGTACGCTGGAGTTTAAGGTGTTCGGCGATGAGGTGGGAGTGCTCATCGGAAGGCGCGGTGCCACTCTTGATGCAGTTCAGTACC
Organism: uncultured Clostridia bacterium; assembly: GCA_900019985.1. Classification (GTDB taxonomy): domain Bacteria; phylum Bacillota; class SHA-98; order UBA4971; family UBA4971; genus UBA4971. The sequence continues at coordinate 7,460 of FIZM01000036.1, read as the reverse complement.
TGGTAAATCTTGTTGCCGGTAATTGTTCTAGGCGGCGCGAGGCCTCCGGAGAACCTGCAGAGGAGATTAGGATTCTGGTTGATGCCGGCGGGTATCGCAGTAGAAGGGTGGCATCTTTGAGGCGTCTGGCCAAGTCTGTGGCTGCGCGAGTCCGGAGAGACGGAGGAGCAATCCGTCTGGAGCCAATGAACCCGATGGAGCGCAGAATAGTCCATCTTGCCGTCCAAGAGTGCAGCGGTGTGGAATCCTTCAGTGAAGGTGAAGATCCGTATAGATATGTGGTTGTTGCACCAAAAGAAGCGTGAACATAACAGAGGAAAGCAGAATAGGAAGAAGCGCGTGTCTTTATGACACGCTTTTTCATTATATGCTACACTTTTGGTGAGGAAGACACTGATTACTCTACAAAAGCAGTGTTCCGGGAGGGGCTTTGCCTGTGTCAGATGCGAGAGAGACTATTGCAGCTATATCTACTCCTTTGGGAGAGGGTGCTATAGGAATTGTCAGGGTCAGCGGAAACCGGGCTTTTGACATTGCTTCTCAGATCTTCAGGGATCTTTCAGGTCAGCGCAAAAGAGATCTGAAACCATGGGGAGTCAGATACGGTTCAATAGTGGATCCTGAGACAGGAGAACACATCGACGAGGCCCTTGCTATTGCTATGCCTGCTCCTTATAGTTTTACAAGAGAAGATGTGGTGGAATTCAGTTGCCATGGCGGGGTTTCCGTCCTCATGAAGGTCCTGGAGCTCGTAATAAGATTGGGAGCACGCCTTGCGGAACCGGGAGAGTTTACAAAAAGAGCGTTTCTGGCAGGAAGAATAGATCTCTCTCAGGCAGAGGCCGTAATAGACATTATCCGTGCAAAGACCGACTCTGCACGTAGGCTTGCGCTGGCGAACTTAAGGGGCGATCTTTCGTCCAGGGTGAACCGGATACGGGATAATGTGTTGACACTGATTGCACATATAGAAGCTTCAATCGATTTTCCTGATGAAGCTGTTGACGCAATGGACGTAGAAGATATGGTGGAGCGAGCCGAAGAAGCGGTAGCTGCCCTTAAAGAACTGGCCGATGCCGGTATGAGCAGCCGGGTTTACCGGGACGGTGTAAGCGTGGTTTTTGTCGGGCGGCCTAACGTAGGCAAGTCAAGCCTGTTCAATGCCCTTGTAGGAAAAGCGCGTGCGATTGTCACCGATATACCGGGGACTACCCGGGATGTCATAGACGACTGGATTTCCATTAAGGGTGTGCCGTTAAGGCTCGTGGATACCGCCGGAATGAGGGAAACCGGGAATCTCATCGAGCAGCTTGGGGTAGAAGCTGCAAACCGGCAGGCTGAAGAGGCTGACCTGGTTATAGCGGTTATTGACGGCAGCCGTCCTGTTTGCGATGAGGAGCTGGACATGTTGACGCAGGTAGCGGACAAATCCGGTGTAGTGGCGATAAACAAATGTGATCTTGAATGCTTTGTCAATGAAGAAAGCCTTATGCCCTATGCCGGGGACAAGAAGATACTGAGAATGAGTGCGAAAACAGGGGAAGGCCTGCGTGAACTGGAAGAAGCTTTGGCCGGGTTGGCTGTGGAAAGGATTACAGGGACATCTGAAAGCCCGGTCATGGCTAATCTCAGACAGCTTGAGGCTGTACAGAACGCGATGCATTCTATGAAAGAAGCTAAAGATGCTCTCGGCAGGGGTGTTTTACCTGACCTTGTTGCCATTGATATACATGAAGCCCTCTTTTGGCTGGATCAGATTACAGGCCGGTCTGCCTCAGAGGACTTGATGGATAAGATCTTCAGCGAGTTTTGCATCGGCAAATAAGCGATTGCCCGGACTTTTTGTAAGGAGGTGTCAGTGGGAGTGCATGATTTTGATGTAATCGTTGTCGGAGGAGGCCATGCAGGCTGTGAGGCTGCTCTGGCTGCTGCAAGAATGGGAACAACCGTTCTCCTGCTGACTTTGGGATGGGAGTCAATTGCAGACATGCCGTGCAACCCGTCTTTGGGCGGTCCAGGAAAGGCCCAGCTTATCAGGGAGATCGATGCATTAGGCGGGGAAATGGCAAGGAATATTGACGAAACCTATCTGCAGATTAGGCTTCTGAACACAAGAAAAGGCCCTGCGGTGCACTCATTACGTGCTCAAGCAGATAAAGACGCCTATCAGGCTCGAATGAGGGAAGTTCTGAGAAAAGAGAAGAATCTGCAAGTAGAACTCGGACATGTGGAAGAGGTCCTTACTGACTCAGAAGGCCGGGTCAGAGGCGTTTTAACTAAAGAAGGCAATAAGTATCTGGCACCTTGTGTGATCCTGGCCACAGGGACATATCTCGGAGGCACGATCTATATAGGAGATGTAAGCTACCCTTCGGGGCCTTATGGACAACCTGCATCTACCGGGCTGACTGAGATCCTGAGGGGTTTCGGACTTGAGCTTGCAAGGTTCAAGACAGGGACTTCTCCCAGGATAGCCAAAGAGTCTATTGACTTTGGCAAGGCTGAAGAACAGCCCGGCCATGTCCTCCCTTATGGGTTTTCTTTCGAAACCCGTGGTACAAGGGAGGATCAGATGCCGTGCTATTTAACTTACACTACACCCAAAACGCACGAGATTATCAGGGCGAATCTGTCCAGAGCGCCGCTGTACACAGGGGTTATCACAGGGCCCGGGCCCAGGTACTGCCCTTCTATTGAGACAAAGATCATGGAGTTTCCTGACAGGGAAAGGCACCAGATCTTTCTTGAGCCTGAAACAAGGTACGGGGAGGTCATTTACCTTGGAGGCCTGTCCACGAGCTTGCCGGAGGACGTGCAGAAAGAGATAGTCCACAGTGTTCCCGCTTTGGAAAATGCGGAAATCGTGCGTCCGGGATATGCAATAGAGTACGACTGCCTGATCCCGACTGAGATATTTCCATGGCTCGAAGTAAAGAAAGTGCCGGGCTTGTTTGCTGCCGGACAGATCAATGGGACATCTGGCTATGAAGAGGCTGCGAGTCAAGGGCTTATCGCAGGGATCAATGCAGTCTTGAAGCTTCGAGGACAGGAGCCTTTCGTGTTAGGACGTTCCGAAGCATACATTGGGGTGCTCATAGATGATCTAGTCACAAAGGGAACTAGAGAGCCCTATCGCATGATGACCTCCCGCGTGGAGTACCGCCTTACTCTCAGGCAGGATAATGCGGATTTGCGCCTGACAGACAAGGGATTTGCTTTGGGTGTGGTTTCCGAAGAACGGTACGAGATGTTCAGGAGGAAGCGCGATCAGATCCAAGCCGAGCTCAAAAGGCTCAAATCCACAATCGTTCCCGGGGATACTGCAACAACAAGACTTTTGAAAGAGATAGGGACTACACCTGTTCAATCTCGGACTTCTCTGGCGGACTTGTTGGAGCGGCCGAACGTCAGCTATCAGTCTTTGGCTGTGCTTGACAAAGACAGGGTTGAGCTGCCTGAAGACGTGGTTTTCGCAGTGGAAATAGAGCTGAAGTACGCAGGCTACATCAGAAAACAGATGAGGCAAATAGAACGGACTCAACGTCTGGAAAACATGAAGATACCGAGAGACACCGATTATTCGTTGGTTCACGGCATTTCACGGGAAGCCAGAGAGAAGCTGACTGCTGTAGCCCCCGGCTCAATCGGACAAGCGGCGAGGATATCAGGTGTAAATCCTGCAGATATCGTGGCACTAATCGCTTACTTAGAGGCAGGAGGCCACAAGCAAAGGCAAAGCAGGGGTGTCCGAGATGGAGTTTAGGGAGGTGCTTGTTGCCGGCGGGAAAGCTCTGGGTATTGATATACGCCGGGATATGCTGGACCTGTTCGACCTTCATTACCAGGCTCTTGTCGAGTTCGGTATGGAGACGAATCTAACGTCCATAGAAGGCAGAGAAGAAGTTGCCGTAAAGCACTTCCTAGATTCCCTCGTCTGTTCTAAGGCCATCGAGATTGAGGATGACTGGCGCGTAGTAGACGTAGGAACCGGTGCAGGTTTTCCGGGAATACCTCTCAAAGTCCAAAAGCCATCTCTGGTCCTTACATTACTGGAAGCTTCGCGGAAGCGCGTAGAGTTTCTTCAGGTTCTCGCATCTCGCCTCGAACTCACTGATACAGAGGTAATATGGGGTAGAGCTGAGGATATAGCTCGTAACGAGAGGCACAGAGAAACCCATGACCTTGTAGTTGCGCGAGGGGTTGCAGAGATGGCTGTCTTGGCTGAGCTGTGTTTGCCCTTTGTTAAGGTTGGCGGTGTGTTTGCTGCGCTGAAAGGACCCAGAGTCAAAGATGAACTTCCACGAGGTATGAAAGCCATAGAAACAATGGGAGGGTACATGGAGAGGATCGAGGACATTGCGCTGCCCTGGAATTACGGGCAAAGGTCCATAGTGATAATTCGAAAGAAGACATCCACACCTGAGAAATACCCCAGAAGGCCCGGCATCCCGGCTAAGCGGCCCATCGTCTGAAAGTAGGATTTTTGGGCGGCATATGACAAGATCTAAAGAAAGCGGAGACTAACCATACCGATTTGAGCAGGAGAAGAAGAGAGACGATCACCTGCAAACAGGGGTTTAGTCAAAAGGAGGCACGCAAAAGGTAGGGGAGGAACTCAGTTCTCTACGACGAAATAGTATCTACGGCATTTCTAAGGAGAGGACTTTTCATGAGAGAGGAACTGTCGCGTCTTATCGGCTTTCGCGGAAGGGATAAGGCTGCGGCAAAGGATCGAATTACACACATCCCCATTGAACAGATCAAACCAAACCCCTACCAGCCTCGGGAGACTTTTGATGAACAGAGCCTTGAAGAGTTGAGTGCCTCCATCAAAGAACACGGAGTGCTTCAGCCTTTGATCGTCAGGTTAAGCGATGGCGGGTATGAGTTGGTTGTTGGTGAAAGACGCCTCAGGGCCTGCAGAATGGCTGGGCTTGCAACTGTCCCTGTACTGATAAGAGACCTTACTCCCAGTGAATCAGCAGAGCTTTCGTTAATCGAAAACTTGCAGCGTAAAGATTTGACAGTACTTGAGGAGATCATCGGATACGAAAGGCTGATTAAGGAGTTCGGTCTGACACAGCAAGAGCTGGCCAAACGTGTAGGTAAGAGCCAGTCGACCATTGCGAATAAGCTCAGGCTCTTGAAGTTGCCTGCGCCTGTTCTAAACGCTTTGGGCGAGAAGAAAATCACTGAACGACATGCCAGAGCCTTGTTAAAGCTGGAATCTGAACGTGAGCAGCTAGCAGTGTTAGATAAGATATGCAAGAAGGGACTTACTGTTGAGCAAACAGAGGCATTGGTAGAAGTCAGGCTCAAACAGATCCGCAAAAGACAGCTGAAGAGAAAGGTGCGGGGCGAAGAGAATGGTTCTGTTCGTGCAATCAAGGACATACGGCTGTTCCTTAATGCCATAAAGGATGTTGTGGGGCAGATGAAAGCTACCGGGGTTAAGGTTGTTACTGAAGAGGTCCGTGATGACGATGTACTGGAACTCAGGATCCGCATAAGCAAGCCATGGAATGGTTCAAAGGAAGAATCGCCTAAGACACGCGCAGGCCTAATGCCGGCAAATCCTAGTTGAGTAAGAATAGTCTCTCAGGAGCGGGTGGTAATGGGAAGAGTAATAGCTGTTGTCAACCAAAAAGGTGGAGTAGGAAAGAGCACTACCGCAGTAAATCTCAGTGCATGTATGGCAGATGAAGGCACGGACGTTCTTCTTGTGGATATCGATCCTCAAGGTAACGCAAGCAGCGGGGTTGGGGTCGATAAGGTTAACGCTGGAAAGTGCATTTACGACGCTCTGATAAATGATGAACCTATCGAAAACCTTGTGCTTAATACGCCCATTAAACATCTGCAGGTGGTGCCGGCCACCATTCAGTTGGCAGGCGCGGAGATCGAGTTAGTCTCCACTATGTCGAGGGAAATGAGATTAAGAAAAGCCCTGGAGCAAATACGTGACGACTATGGATACATATTTATCGACTGCCCTCCCTCGCTGGGTTTGTTGACTTTGAACGCACTGACTGCTGCAGACTCTGTCATCGTGCCGATCCAATGCGAATACTATGCCCTTGAAGGACTTAGTCAGTTGCTTAGCACAATTCAGTTAGTAAGGAGGCACCTGAATCCAGGCCTAGAGCTGGAGGGAGTAGTCCTTACTATGTATGATTCACGGACGAATCTCTCCCAGCAGGTGGCTGAAGAGGTAAAGAAATTTTTCTCTGACAAAGTATACGAAACTGTTATACCTAGAAATATCAGATTAAGCGAGGCGCCAAGTCACGGAATTCCTATTATTATGTATGACGCAAGGTCTAAAGGCGCTGAGGCATATAGACAATTAGCAAAGGAAGTGATGGCCGGTGGCTAAGAGGGGGCTAGGGAGAGGGCTTAGGGCGCTTATACCGGATATTGAGACAGTTGCAGGTCACGAGGTAAGGGAATTGCCTGTTGATGTGATTCTGCCCAACCCCTTTCAGCCGAGGAAACAATTTGACGAATCAAAATTGGCGGAGCTTGCCGATTCTATTAAGCAGCACGGCATAGTGCCGTGCGACAGAAAGGCGACTCCTATGAATTGGTGGTGGGGCAGCGCAGGCTTGAAGCTGCTCGCATGATTGGCCTTGAGAAAGTGCCCGTTATCGTAAAGTCTCTTAAGGATATTGAGATGGTTCAGGTTGCGCTAATCGAGAACCTTCAAAGAGAAGAACTCAATCCAATAGAAGAGGCGGAAGCATATAAGAGACTCGTTGAAGAGTTTGGCATGACCCAGGAAGAGCTGGCGAAAGTTCTTGGGAGAAGCAGGCCAACCATTACAAATACCTTGCGGCTTCTGAGCCTTTCTCTTGAAGTACAAGCGATTGTTTCACGTGGAACAATTTCCATGGGACATGCCAGAGCGCTGCTGGCAATCGATGATTTGAAGCTCCAGGAGAAGGTTTGTAAGTATGTTGTTGAAAAGCAGCTCTCTGTGAGGGAAACGGAGGAGCTGGTGCGTCGTGTCGTCGCGACAGGGAGACTACAGAAAACCAAGGCCAAAGCGGATCAGAAAAAAGACCCGCATATTGTATCAATTGAAGAGCAGCTGAGGCGCGCCTTCGGTACACAAGTTCGCGTTCGTCCCGGTAAGAAGAAAGGGAGAATTGAGATCGAGTATTATAGTGATGAAGACCTGGAAAGGATCCTCGCTCTCGTCCTGTGATTTGCACGTCAGGAACATAGGAAATGTTGTCTGATTCAGACAAGACTGCCGTAGCTATAGAGGTGTGATGTATCTCATCACACCTTCTTTTTTGAGTTTCTCCTTCTTGTTCCGATTCACCCGGAAGGTAAGTGACTGCAATAGCGCGCATACACTCTCCTGTTGACGCAGTCGCACGCGATCCAGACGAGGTGTGTCAAAGTCCGGCCGTTCGCCTAGGGCCCGGCTCTGTTCAGGGCGTCAGGGCCACAGG
>FIZM01000035.1:3995-4539 GCA_900019985.1 uncultured Clostridia bacterium | reverse complement strand
CTGAGCAACTCAGACCCGCGCAATGCGGATCCTGTCGATGATTTCTTCGACCGGCTATATAAGGGATTCAATATCCACAGGGTACAAGCAAAGAGATCCATCAACTCAAAAGCTGACAGCCGCGGGCCGCTCAGTGAGATCCTCGTCACAAACTATAAAGTCTAAGCCTCGCTAGACCTTGCCTTTCAGCGCATCAAGCGCTGCTCTCACGCCTGGGTCGTGCTTGGACAAGGCAAAAGCCAGTGCCCATATGACCATGTTGCGCATGTAATGGTCACCGAAACCGTACTTACCTGTTCTTGATTTTCACATTGTCCGTGATATGGGCCCAGACCTTTCGGGCCAGCTCAAGACCTTCATCCACCATTCCTTCATAAATCGCAAGAGAAGCAAGGGCATAGGTTACCCCGGGCCAGACGTTCCCTGAATGGGAATTCGTCCTGTCTACACTGCCGTCAGCAAGCACAGCGTTCACCGCTCCGAAGGGTGAAACCGATCCGTTCATTTCAAGCATTGTGCTGACTGCAGATACAACGTGCTCTCG
>FIZM01000035.1:0-3972 GCA_900019985.1 uncultured Clostridia bacterium | reverse complement strand
TGCTGAAAGCTGAATCTCCCATGGATTCAGCCATCCTCTCGCAAGCCAGGAGTGCTGCAAGATAGATGCTTGACGTGTAAGAGTTCGCACCTTCAAAGCTCCAGTTATCGAAGGTTTGGTCAGCGCCTTCATTGTCAGGAAGATAGTCTCCGTTCCGGTCACTTCTGACAGCCCACTCCATAGCCCTCTTCACCGGGCCGTACAGGCGCTTAAGGAGCCTCCCTCCTCCCCACCACATTACATCGCGGTAAGCCATAAGCACAAACTTAGGACACAGGTCTTTCCACCTGGGCGGTGCGGTTGTGCCGTCGCTAGGGCAGTCAATCCTGCCTCTTCCGAGGTCATGAGGGATATATCCGTCATCGCGCTGTGCGTTCGCCACCTGAATAATGCATGACTCCTCGAGCTCGGGATAGCACCATGACACAGGTACGCTGGCATAATAGAGGACATCCACTGTGCTCATGAGCTGACATGTTCTCGATGCTTCAAACAGAGCGAACCTGCCTTCCCTGTCCCACCAACTCCCTGATGAAAGGACATAGAGGTTATTCCTAAGCGCATCATCCAGCCAGGCAGGCATATAGCGAGAAAAACCGCTGCTTGCAGAAGCTCCGGGATGTTCCCCTAGACGCTGGACCTTATCCACCCCGGTCAGAGCCTCGGAAAGACAGACTTCCCATCTTCGGGCACCTTCATAGATGCTATCCAGGTCGCGGAAGGCGGCTTCTGCAACCTCGAAGGCATCAGCGTAGTCTTTTTCGTACACGTGCCCGAAATAAGAATTCGGCATATGCCATGCAAGAACAAACGGTATAGTCTTAGTTTCGCCGGGCCCAAGCACAGTCCGAACGGAAATAGCACCCGCGAGCTCCATGCCCTCACCTTGAACTATAGGTGATACAGGTGAAGATCCCCAATCCTTCGATGGCAAGTTGCCTGTACGTGAAAAATGATCCCATGGAGCAAGGTTCATGTTCTTGAGAGTGAGGATAAAGGGGTCTGCCACCTTAAGGTTCCATGCATGATCGTAGCCGGCCTCACCCGCCGAGGCACATGTTGCAAGGCAGACCGTCCCTGACGCTTTATCAGTTGGGAGCGGGGAGTCCGATCTAAACAAGACTCCCCTCACATCCCCTTCAGAGACTACCTGGTTGTATCTCCCGACATTCCATGAGCTTACAGTGTTTCTCGCAGTCGCCATAACTGCCGCATCCACACTTGACGATGCATCTTTGTTTGTCAAAGTGAACATGAATACAGCTACAGGCATGGCTGACATCTTCAAGTTGCCCGGCACTACCGGGGAGAACGCTTCCAGCCGCACCTCTATGGGGAGAGCGGGATCTATATAATTTAGCTTTGCAAAAGGATACTCGCCCGAGTACTCAATCTCCCTTACATGCGGTAGCCCTGCAATATCTTCTGTGTGAAGAAGCAGCGCTACAGGATCTGACCCCAGGACGCTTCTTGACGTCCAGACTGCGAAGTGATGGCCGACGCGTGCGTCCACATGGTTCAGGCCGCCTGTTATCCCAGTCGGGTTCTCCCAGTTATTCTGGTGTGTGAAGTTGGAAAGCGTCCCGTCAGGGAATATCTCGATCTTCCCTGCTCCTATACCTCCTAACGGCACCCCTGAACCAAGCTTGTGGCAAGATGTGTAGTACGGCATAAAGCGTTCTCCTCCGGTTTCTCTGTTATACTGTCACACGTGAGTTTACCGATCCTCCATTACTTCTCTTGCGCCAATGCAGCATCGACCTTTTGAGCTGCATCGTCCAGATGCTTCTTCACACCGTCCTCACCCAGCTGCCCTGTGACATAGTCGGTGAAGATCGCCTTAAACGCCACTGTTATGTCGTTTTCTATTGTACCCCACACGCCCAGCGGAGGATATGCAGTGGCGTATTCAAGCGCTGCCTTGAACGGCTTATACTTGTCTGTGGCAAAAGCCGGGTCGTCAAACGCTTCCACAGCCGATGGCAACATGTAGGTAAGGTCAGCTGTGTAGGATACGAGGTTATCCTTTCTCAGGAGGAACTTGATCCATGCCTTTGCATCTTCCTCAGCCTTGGTGCCCGCAAGGATTGCAAGGTTGCTTCCGCCTGAGAACGCAGCACGCGCCTTGGGACCGAGAGGAGGTTCAACCACACCGAAGTTAAGGGTCGGGTTGTCGTGTTCTATGCCTGCAATGTTCCACGGACCCATGAACGCCATTGAGACGTTGCCGTTGATGAAGGCAGCGTCTGCGTCAGGCTGGGTGTACTCGGCGCAGGACTTGGACGCAAGGCCGGTCCGGACGAGGTCCACGTACCAGTTCATGGCGTCGATTCCCTCAGGGCTGTTAAACGTCGCTTTCTTGTAATCAGGGCTCGTAAGGTCTCCGCCCCAGGCCCAGAGCAGTATGGCCCAGTTGTGCAGGAGGTCCCAAGCCTGGTTTCCTGCAATTGCGATGGCAGTCCCTGAACCCCGAACCTCTACCAGCTTCTTCCCTACTTCAACAAGCTCATCGTACGTGTTGGGAGGCTCCACACCTGCTTCGGCAAAGTGGTCAGTGTTGTAGAACAGGCAGCGGGTCTCGGCAAACCACGGCACTCCGAAGCACTCGCCTTTATACGTAGTGGACTCGTAGTTTGCCGGCATGAAAGCGGCTACTCCTCCGAATTCGGAAGGATCGATCTTCTTAAGACCCTGCATAGCTGCGAGCTGCGGATTCCACGTGGTGCCCACCTGGACTACGTCCGCCCCTTCACCGCCTGTAATCGCAGTGACAAGCCTTGTCCAGGCGTCACCCCACCCGATCACTTCGTAGTGGACAGTGATTCCTGTCTCCTTCTTGAACTCTTCCACTTTGGCATCCAACCACTCTGTGTGCACATCATCCGGCGCATTAGGCATCAACCAGAAAGTGATCTCACGAGGCGCTCCAAATGTCATCGATGTCATCAAACCGAATAAGAAAACAACCCCCACAACGAGACACACTAACCGTTTCATTACCTATGAACCTCCTTTTTGGTTATTAGGTATTGGGTTGTCGGTTTTTCCGCGCGTTCAGAATCCAAAAACAGGTCACGTGAAACAAGCCTTCCAACGACAGCGTGATCTGGCTCTATGCGTATCACCCCCGGGTTCCGGACTTCTCGGGTTTTGAGATTCACAATCAGACGCCTAGCCTTTAGGGATCAACGATCTGATCCTTCACATTTAGTAGTCACCAATCCGGCGCTTAACCTTTAGTGGCTCCTGCGATCAACCCTTCTACGATATACCTCTGCATAGACGTAAACAGTATGAGCACAGGGATGCTGATGACGATACATGCAGCCATCATGCCTCCCCAGTTAGCCCCTGTAGCTGTCACGTAATCCATGATGCCTACAGCCACAGTCCTGGTGGACCTGCCTGTGAGCACAGACGCAAACAGCACTTCATTCCAGGCCATGATGAATGCGTAGATTGCCACTGCCGCAATGCCGGGAGTTGCAAGGGGGACAATCACAGTCCAAAGAGCCCTGAGTCGCGTGCATCCGTCTATCATAGCTTGTTCATCGATTTCAAGGGGAATGCCGTTTAGATAGCTCCTCAGCATGACTATGGAAAAAGGCAAGGCAAAAGATGTGTAGGTGAATATCATTCCTCCGTAGGTGTCTCTCAGCGGAATACCGGTATGCCGCGTGATCGTGGTAAATATCAGGTAATACGGTATCAGAAAGAGTATTCCCGGCAGCATCTGCGTGGCCAGCACTGAGACTGTATATACACCGCGTCCGCGGAAATTGAATCTGGACAGAGCATAAGCAGCAGGCAGCGCTATCACCGTACATGCTACCATAGTCCCGAGGCTGATGATGATTGAGTTCTTAAAATATCTCAGCATAGGGACGGTTTGGTTGACTTCTCGATAGTTGCGCAAGGTGGGATTCCTAGGAATCCAGGACGGCTTAAGATGCTCTACGGTAACATCAGATG
>FIZM01000034.1:2551-2966 GCA_900019985.1 uncultured Clostridia bacterium | reverse complement strand
GATATGGCTCACCGCAAGTCAAAAGACGGTCGATTCGGAGGAAATCGCCGTTTCGATCTAGACCGATTGGCAAACATGGTGGTGTTCTTCGCCAAGAAGATCGCCGACCTACAAAAGACAAAGCTGTTGAAGCTACTTTGGTATGCTGACTTTCTCTCATACAAACGTAGAGGCATAGGAATCACCGGGGCAGTCTACTGCCACAATCACTACGGTCCTACACCTGAAGCACACGAAGCCATACTTGAGTATCTGAGTCGGATGTCCGTCATTCAGACTAAGTCGATCCCATGTGGTCCATATGAAGCTGAGATCGTTGAAGCCATAGCAGAATTCGATGAAGCCATGTTCACCGAGGAGGAAGTCAACATCTTAGAGTCAGTCTTCAAGACATTTAGGCACAAGACCGCTAGCA
>FIZM01000034.1:0-2509 GCA_900019985.1 uncultured Clostridia bacterium | reverse complement strand
AGAAGACGCATATATGCAAACCTCTCACAAAGAGCATATATCCTATGAATATGCGGCCGGTCTAAGGGCGATCCATTGACGTTCTTCAGAGACATGCTGCACTGACGCCCTTCCGAAACCAGAAAGGCGAGTCCGCTCATTGGACTCGCCTCATCATGCTGTGTCTACTCTGACGTGCTAGATTCGCTATAGTGCTGCAATGATGACCGATTGCCTCCCAAATCGATCAGAATCGGAGCCACACGCCATCCTTCCATCCATAGAGGTACTGTTCCGATGTCGCGGCTGGTCTTGGGAAGGTAAATCGGAGAGAATAGCGGTAAGGTGTGGAGTTATGAAGAAGTTGTGTCTCTTCTCGACTTCAGAACAGATCTCCTACAAAACTGATTCCTTAGGATTCATTCCATGATATTCCACATATGAACCCAGACTCCTCCATGAGGAGAGGATATCGAGGAAAAATGTAGAACATGTTCGCAAGATCAGAGAACTAAAGATTTATGCGTAGCTCCACGAGGACTTGTTTATCTGAAGACGGGTGTCGTTTTGTGACAAGGCAAGAGAACCAGGCTTTGCGTTTCGAGCGACGGCTCATTGTATTCTCCTAGTGCTAGGCTTTACGGTTTAAGAAGAAAGCCAAATCCCCTCCAGAGGAGGGTTACAGGTTAAAGACATGGTATAAAAAAGAGACGCTTTATGACAATACAAACCCAAGGAGGCCCGGTATGAAGAAGCTCAAAATCGCAGACGGAATACACATGCTCACTATGAATGTTGACAACATACTGTTTGAGGGAATGTGGGAGCTTGCAAACGGAGTAACCCTTAACTCCTACATAGTTCAAGGAGACAAGACCGCAATAATCGACGGCGTAATCGGCTGGGACGGAGTACCCGAGACTCTTTACAAAAGCTTAGAAGAGATAGGCGTCGATCCCCAGAGCATCGATTACTTGATCGTCAACCACATGGAACCTGACCATTCCGGATGGATTTCGAACTTCCGGAAGATCAAGGACGATTTTACAATAATATGCACTGATAAAGCATCAAAGATGGTAACCTCCTTTTACGGAGAAGACAGGATCAGGACTGTAAAAGAAGGAGATGCCCTGGACCTCGGACAGGGTAAGGTATTGAGTTTTCATCCGGTGCCAAACGTCCACTGGCCGGACACCATGTACACCTATGATAGAGATATAAAAACCCTTTTCAGCTGCGACATGTTCGGCACCTTCGGACGGATGGGAGATCACTCTTTTGATGATGAGCTCACCCCCGAAGAGGTAGCCTTCTTTGAATCTGAGGGGATAAGATACTATTCCAACGTAATGGCGACTTTCACACCCAGCGTAAAAAAGGCCATTGAGAAAGCACAAACGATGGATATAAGCATCATAGCACCCGGCCACGGCCCGGTTTACAGAAAGAATCCTCGAAAGATCATCGATGATTACATAAGATTCACACGGTATGCCGAAGGAGCCGGCAAGGACGAGGTCACCATCTTGTGGGGATCAATGTATGGAATGACTGGGAAGGCAGTGGATTACGTAGAAGGCATACTTCAAAGAGAAGGCGTCAAGCACAACAAGCTCGAGATGCCGCTTGAAAGTGACAGCGAAATGGTTGCAACTGTCTTGAGATCTGCAGGGATAATCATCGCAGCTCCTACATATGAGTACAAGCTTTTCCCGCCTGTTGCCGCAGCCTTGAATGAGCTGGGCAGAAAGAGGATTACAGGCAAGGCGGCATTCAGGTTCGGATCATACGGATGGTCAGGAGGTGCCGAGAGAGAGCTCGCTGAGATAATGGAGAGAAACAAGATGAACTGGGATTTCATCGAGTCTGTTGAGTTTGAAGGTGCGCCTAAGGAAGAAGACTTTGCCAGGATTGAAGCAGGGGTATTAGAACTCATAGAAAAGATGAAGGCAAAGGTAATCTAGACTTGATCCAGCTAGGGTCGATTTACTTCACAACAAATCGTTGACAAAAAAGTCCATTTTTCAGTATCTTAGTATCATATTAGATTCATTGCGGGGTGAGTTTAGTGAAAAGAACAGTTGGCTTCATTCTTCTTGCTTTATGCTGCGTTGTACTTTTCGTATGCTTGAATGTTGCTGCCGACACAGACTGCGCGACATGCGCCGCCTCAGAACAGCAAGACATAATTGAGATTCTGACGACCGCAAAAACTGCAGTATGGTTTACAGAGGAAGAAGTCCCCGAAGAGCATATAAGACTGATACTTTTGGCCGGACTTAATGCGCCCAGCGCAGTAAACGTCCAACCGTGGCATTTTAGCGTTGTCACGAACAAAGAGATCTTAAACGAAATCTATGAAGCTACGATTGAAGCGCTCCCGGCCGGGTATATTGAATGGCTGATCTCTTTGGGCCCTGAGATACCCGAGACTCCCCCGGTTATCCCGAGAAGAGTCGATCTTCCTGACACACCGGTGGCTATCTTTTGTCTACGGCACGGATAACCTACCGCCGTGGGATGCCTT
>FIZM01000033.1:264-1756 GCA_900019985.1 uncultured Clostridia bacterium | reverse complement strand
CTCCCTTAATGATCTTTCTTTTCCTCTGTTTTGCTCTTGATATCGCAGTATCTCGCCCTCTTCACCTCAAGCACTACCTCTAGGAAATGTCTTATCCTAACGTGCCGTAGGAATGTGAGTACGACAAAGAGAACCGCATGGTTCTTCTCTATGGTGGCCTCAGGATTCCACAAACACTCTAGGTGACAAACCTCCCATGTCTTCCGGCATCTTGTGCCTAATTCCCTCGTACTGCCTATCCTAGAGGTGGAACGTCAATCATGCTTCTTTGCTGGGTCTGTGCCCTAATGGAATGTATTGCGCTTGACTGCCCCGGCTCAAAATGATGGTGAATCTGGGTCACTGGTACCAAGTGCATCAACTTACTCCAAAAGCAGACCATTCTCAGCGGCTTGAGAACAGCTGGTCATCAAACTTTGAGCTAAACGATCCTGCTTACGACCATCGCAGCAACTGTTTACGCCGCTTGCGCCACGTCAGTCGTCACTACCTTGATTTTACTGGGTTCATACTCAACGCCTTTTGTCAGCAACGCGAAAATGACTCTCAACAGCTTTCCACACAGCGCGATGATTGACTGCATCTTCGTCAAAGGGTTCTGTGTGCGGGTCAAATTGCGCTGGTGTAAGGAACGGAACTCTTCGTTTGTCGCCAGAATCGGAATCATGGCCTTGTACAGTGCATGGCGGAGTCGACGGCGCCCTCGCTTGCTGATCTTCGTCTTTCCCTTGAACTCGCCTGAACTGTTGGTTCGCAGATTCAGGCCAGCATACTTGATCAACTGCCGGGGATCCTTGAACCTCCGGATGTCACCAATCTCACTAACGAAGACGGCAACTGCAACCATGCCTACACCCTTTATGGCCAATAGTTCAGCAGCATGGGGAATCCTGAAGAGACATTCTTGCATTTCCTCTTCTAACTGTTCCATCTGCATCGTCAGAAGTTCATACTCTGTCATGATGTTCTGCAGACTTCTCACTGCAGCCCCGCTGCCCTGGGTCCTGCCAATGGATTGCTCTGCGGTTGAACATAGAGCTTCCGCCTTTTTAAGACTTGGGCGCTTCATTTCTTCCCGCCAGGCCAGTAGTATTTCTTGGGCCCCTACCTCTGCCATTCGTTTCGGTGTCGAAAAGCGGCGTAGTGCTATCCATGCAGCCTTTCCGCGCCAGTCCTTGAACACCGTCACGAACTCCGGGAAGTAGATGTCCAACCATCGAATAATCTGACTGCTTAGTGACCCAAGCCGCTCTTGAAGTCGTTCTCTTTCCCTAACCATCTCCCGCAGTTCCTGGTAATCACCATCTGGAATGTAAACATCCCGGTAACGACCGTCTTTCACGAGCATCGCAATGGTCTTGGGATCCTTCTGATCGCTCTTGCTGGGACTATTGTCATCCAGCTCTCGGGCACATTTTACATGGTAGGGATTGAGAATCGCCAACTTGTGTCCACACTCTGCGAGATGATCACCTAGGTTAAACCAGTAGTG
>FIZM01000033.1:0-239 GCA_900019985.1 uncultured Clostridia bacterium | reverse complement strand
GACAACAGCCTCGGTCATTCCGTGTTTCTGCTGGATCTTCGCTAACCAAGCATCAAAGGCCGCAAAGCCCTGTGCTGAATTCTCGAACTTCAACAGCTTACCTAGCTCAACACCTCGATTGTCAAACGCACGAGCATGGTGGATTTTTTTGGCAATGTCCACTCCAACAATCAAAGTCTCATTCTTGATTTGCAAAATCTTCTCGTTTTGTGTACGCTTCATGTAGAGACACTCCCCAA
>FIZM01000032.1:155-3493 GCA_900019985.1 uncultured Clostridia bacterium | reverse complement strand
TGGATGCATCTACCAAGGAATTACGGGATGTCCTCGTTTACGAAGTCCGGAAGGATGGACCTCCAAGGATCATCAGCGCCAAGAAGGGGAGCGCCAAGGGGGATGTATGGACACTCTCAGACGGTGTAGTACATGACTTGGACAGAGAAGGTTACGTAGCCTACGAAGCTAAGTTCGAAGAGATGAATCTACGCATGGATCAGAAGCTTGAGTCCTTTTTCGAAGGGCAGAAGACTCCCAGCGAGATGAGTAGGAAGGAGTTAAAGTCTTATATTGATCTGTTCCGGTCAGGCGGTATCAACGTAGCGCCGCTGGTTGTGGATTACCACTTGAAGCTTGCCATTCCTTTTGCCCCATTTATATTTGTCCTGGCAGGGGCACCTATTGCCACGATTGCTGCAAGCCCTAAGGCGAGCAGGTTTACGGGTATTGTGTCAGGGGGCATTATTGCTTTTCTGTACTACGCTCTCTCTTCAATCCTGCGTTCGCTGGGGTGTTCCAATGTCCTACCTCCATTTGTAGCGGCATGGACAGGGAATATCGTCTTCGCTTTTGTAGGGGCCTTTCTACTTGTCTACAGCGAGAATGCGCCTGGCGGTGGAAGGCTGTGGGGATGAAGAGGATTTTTGCCTTAGTCTTTATTTGTCTCGTCTCCGGCCTTATATCTCCTTATGCTTTTGCATCAGACGGAAGCAACCCTGCACAGCTTACAGGTGATATATTGCGTGTGGACCTGGAGAACAGATCTATTTACGCTGAAGGCAATGTTGTTCTTAAGTACAGGGATATTGTTATTGTCTGTAATACCCTGGAGATGAACGCTGTTTCAGGGGAGCTTTCAGCTTCAGGGGATGTGGAATTCCGTGAAGGCGAAGACGTGGTGACAGGGGCAAGGCTTACATACGATTTGACATCTAAGGCAGGAATCCTTGAGTCAGGCAAAGCCGCTGTCAAAGGCGACCGAATGGAAAGCCCCATGTACGTGACAGGTTCCAGATTCGTGGCTGAATCGGGTAAAGTAGGCATAGAAGGCGGAAGCTTTACCACATGCGATCTGGAGGCTCCGCATTATCGTGTTGAGGCACGCGACATACACGTGTATCTTGGCGACAGGATGGAGCTTCGGCAACTCTCCTACTGGGAGGGTAGTGTATGCGTTTTTCGGCTGCCTTACCTTGTCATCCCCTTAAGAGAAGACAACAGGTTTGACCTGCCCAAGATCGGGTACGGAGAGAGGGAAGGCTGGTTTATTAAGACTACATACAACTATTACAGAAATCCTTCATTCAGAGGCTTTTTGTATCTGGACTATTTCAGCAGGTTAGGGCTGGGTTTCGGCGTTAAGCACTTTTATGATTTTAGGGCTTTAGGAGCAGGGTCTTTATTAGTATATGAGTTGATGAACCGGACAACAAACCATGGCGAAACAACGCTGGAGCTTGCCCATGAATTGTCTCTTGGTCCCATGACCGACTGCTCTGTCGGCCTTAAGTATTCTGACAGCCTTTCTCTATCAGGAGTGCTCAATACTGAGATTGCCGGTTCAGCGAGGATAAGATACGCACATAGCGATAGATCCGTAGATCTTGCGGTTGATAAAAAGCAGGTGACAGGGGTAACTCAGTATGACCAGACGCAGGTGACACTGCTAGGCCGATGGAAAGGTGCGGAGGGGCTTTCTCTCTCAGGCGATGTCAGGTTCTTTGAGCGCCAGGTCAAAGAGGGGCTGCAGAAAAATGACCAATACTTAAATTACCGCATTGAAGCATCTAAGGGTTTTGAAAAAGCGTCTTTTCGCGCCATAGCTGAACAGTATGTTAAACCTGTAGACATAAAAGAAAAGGAAGAGGAAGGCGAAGTGGATCCCCTTCCTTATGAAGCAATAGGACGTGCACCTGAGATAGTCATTGAAGGGCATCCTCTTAGGCTGGGAGGATTCCCGTTAAGGCTCAAATGGGATGTAGCTTTTGGCCGTTATGCAGAGAGGACGTCCTTGTGGCCGGGCGCTCCCATCCTTCGAGGGAGCAAAGTGCACCTTGGTATTGATGCGGTGGCGCAGTCATACCGCCTCAGCCATTGGCTGACTGGGACTCTATCCGGAGGTTTGAGTTACGACAAGTACAGTACAGGTGATTCCAGATATGTGCTTCAAGGGGCGTTTGCCTTGCAGGCGCGGGCTCCGGATGATGCGGCCATTATCTATGCTAAATACGACCACTGCGGAGTGTTCGGAGAGACTCCTTTCGCTTTCGACAAGAAAGACAGGAAAGGGCTTTTAACAGGGAGACTGACCCTATCGAGAGGGATCTTCACTTTTTCAATAGACAGCGGGTACGACTTCTACAAGAAGTCCCATGAGTATGTTACAGGGATCATCAGGCTTTCAGAGGGGAGAGCCTGGGCAGCGGAAGTTTCTGCTACATATGACCCCAGGCAGCGCAATATGGAACGGGCCGTCGGAAAGCTTGAGGTTGCTCTGTCAGACCGATGCCTTGTCAAGACAGGAGTAAGGTATAATTTCCCACAGGAAGCCTTGGATAGGATCGAAAGCCACGTAGCGTTCCAGGTATCTGATGCCTGGGGCGTGGAATGGACTGTGGTATACGGGTCGACCTCCGGCTACAGGCCGCCCGGTTTCATCAGGGGAGATGTGGCTGTTACCAGAGACATGCACTGCCGGGAACTCAGGCTGTCCTATAGTTACACGGAAAACCAGGTATGGCTTGAATACCGAATAAAGGCATTTCCCCATGATTCTGTAAAGATGGGGATCGGAGAAGACGGAGTCCTCTTTTGACGGGGCTGTATGTTAAGGGGGTGCAGGCGATGTCAAGGCAGCACATTATATCGATGGCACTTGCGATTCTTGGTATCGCCTGTCTTGTCATTGTGTCGGTGCTTGTCCCAGGACGCGTCGCAGAGGAGAATCAGGGCGAGCTTGCCGGTTCATCTAAGGAACCTCCGGAATTAAATGCGGACCCTAGAGTCACGGCAGAATCAGCTCGTTTCGTCGGTCGGTCTGAAGGCAAGAAGCGCTGGGAATTTGCAGCTGACAAGGTATCGATACCTGATGAAAGCGACTGGGTTGAACTGGAAGGTATCAGCGACGGGATCTTCTATGACGAAGGTGAGGCCTGGATGTACTTCTCTGCCGAGCGGGCCCGGGTTAACAAAAACACTGACAAATTGGACTTGGAAAAAGTCAGGTTTTCGCCTGCTTCAGGCGACACCGGCCTGACTGCGGATACTTTAACCTGGGATAAGGACTATGACAAGGTGATCTTCGAAGGCAATGTCCGTATCACACAAGGCCTTCGCGCGATCCTCACGTGCGCTCG
>FIZM01000032.1:0-136 GCA_900019985.1 uncultured Clostridia bacterium | reverse complement strand
ATGACAAAGTGATCTTCGAAGGCAATGTCCGTATCACACAAGGCCTTCGCTCGATCCTCACGTGCGCTCGAGCGGAGTATGCCCCCGGTGACAATATTCTGGAGGCGATCGGAGAGACGGTGTTTGAGTTAGAGAT
>FIZM01000031.1 GCA_900019985.1 uncultured Clostridia bacterium | reverse complement strand
GGTATGAGTTTAGTCTCCATTACCCCTGACACTGTTGCACCGCCCCTAACTAGCCGGACTATGCAGGAAGATTCGAACTATTGGTATAGAAATAACGTTCTCCATATAGCGTCGTTTTCCTACCGCCTGCTGAGAGCCGGTGTAAAGATTTTGGTCATATTTTGGTCAGGTGGTGATTATAAAATCATCTTGTGAATGAATGAATGAATGAATCCTATCCGGCTTTGCTACTCACCAAGGTTTAGCTGGCCGCAAAGTAGCAGGCAGCACAGAAGGCCTCGCACAATGAGCTCGGTATCAGGACTCAAAGTTCCTAGATGATATGCAGTCAATGAGGGATATGCACCTACCCGCTGCAGTAATCATATGAAGAATACTGCTGCTTGAGCAAACTCCGTGGAGTAATAGCCGGGTCCGGCGTGCCTAGGGATAGAAGTGAGGGGAAATACATGGCTGGAAGCTCCGTAAGAAAGGATAGCAGAAGTGCCGGGGTTAGGGGCCTACTGCTACCGGTGTTAGTAGGCCTTTTGTGTGTACTCAGTTTGATTGTGGGGCTTAACCGCATCAGTTCAGTATGCCTGGTGGAAGCTGAAGGACCCGGAGATCCTGTAGTCAGCGAAACGGTAGAAGTCAGGCTGAAAAACCGGACTGTCACTTGTAACGTGGTCAGAGTCGCACTGGCCGACCCTAGAGTTCGGGTAGGTGTAGGCCTAGGGCAGGATAGGGTAGGGCTCACAGAGGACCTCTTAAGCCTTGCCCGCAGAAAAGGTGCTGTGGCTGCCATCAACGGAACCTTTTTTAACGCCTATGAGAAAGGCCGGTTTAAGGATCCTGTCGGAACCATTTTCTCCGACGGTGAGATTGTTCATAAGGGCAATACAGGCACTGTCTTTGCGATAACTTGGGATAAGAGGACAACAATGGAACCGCTGAGGCTCAAAATTGTCGGTGGTATTGACGGTTCCGAGGTGTGGCCCAACAACTGGTACGCTTACTTCATCAATCGAACACCTACTTCTTCAAACAGTGTCATAGTTTACAACCGATGGCGAGGTGAGACGACAGGCGTCAGCGATGGAATATCCGTGGTAGTCGATGATTTCAAGGTGGTTCGTATCGGTTCCGGCGAGCAGGAGATCCCTGAATCCGGTTTCGTTGCCAATTTCAGGGGCAGTGAGGAGCCTCTGGCACAGCGTTTTTACGTAGGTGCCGGGGCATATTTACGTTTCGACATAGAGTATTCGGATTCACCGGTTGAGTTCTGGTTGGATGTTGCAGATGGTATCGGTGCAGGGCCGAGACTGGTTAAGGACGGAAATATCGTATTCAGTGTTGACGCGGCTAAAGCTGAAGGTTTTACAGAAGCGAAGATCCTAACACAGTCCAACCCCAGATCAGCCCTTGGCATTACTGAATCAGGCGATCTGCTCCTCGTTACTGTGCCCGGCGCGAATATGGCTGAACTGGCGGAGATAATGAAACCCCTCGGAGCGGTGGATGCCATGAATCTCGACGGCGGAGCTTCAAGCGGCCTGGTCTATAAGAATAGCTACATTACAAGGCCGGGACGTGATATCAGCAATGCTCTGTTAGTTTATATCGATGAATGAGTATGACAAGGGGGGCGAGTCCGGTAATGAGATTGTCTCGGAGAAATCTGTGGTACAAGGTGATCCTTCAAGTAGTATTGGTCTTGATGCTGGCAGCGGCAGCAAGCTTTGTATATGCTGCTGAGCCTGAAGGGAAGACCTACATCGAGTTTATTATTGACGCGTCCAGCAGTATGAAGGATAAAGTGGAAGGCAGCTATACCAGAATGGATGTGGCAAAGGAAGTTCTGAAGGAACTTGTAGAAAGCTTGGACGATGACCCTATGCTCGAAATTGCCTTGCGAGTATACGGTTCTCAGTTGCCGGGGAAGAGTGCGTGTGAGGATTCAGGACTTATGGTGGACTTCGGGCCCGTGGGCAAGGTGCGAGCTTCGATCTTGCAGGTTGTTGAATCTTTGAGCCCGAAAGGGATGACACCGATAGGATACTCATTACGAGAAGCGGCAAAGGATTTCCCTCAAGGCAAAGACGGAAGAAACGTTATTGTCCTTGTGACAGACGGAGAAGAGAGCTGCCTTGCGAATCCGTGCGCCATCTCGCAACAGCTGCAAGACCAGGGAATTATCTTGAAGCCCTACGTGGTGGGATTTGCGCTGTCCGCTAAGGCTGAAGAGAAGGTGCGGTGCATAGGGCACTATTTCTCAGCCAACGACAGAGCAAGCCTGAGAGATGCGTTAAGCTCTATCATGGTTGAAGTAGTTGCCGCGCCGTCGCTGGAGGTGGAGGCATGGGCTGACGGAAAGAACGTCACAGCGCAGACTGAGATCCAAGTCCTCGATGCATCAGGTAGGCCTGCCGAGGTCGAGGTAAAAGCTAAAGCTGGAGACGTCTTGCGCCTTTCGGCGGCAGAAGGCGTTTACACTGTCACAGGCAAGCTAGTAATAGACGGCGAGCCTATAGAGGTAAGCGAGGCCAATGTCGCTCTTAAAGGAGGCGAGACGACAAGGGTCCGCCTGGACTTCGGAACCTCCACAGGCAAGATTGTCCTTTACGCAACTGCAGGTGGAAGGGCAATACCTCCGTCTTCGCTTTCCGCCAGGATTTTCAGGGACGGCAGAGACCACGGGGAGCTCGTGTCTGAGGGAGATAGGTTGTCCATCAGAGTCCAGCCCGGGGTTTACGACTTGAGGTGCGATTACAGGTCCCGGCCTCAGCAGAGCCTGGGAGTCGAGGGGATTGAAGTTCAGCGCGGCGAAACCAAAGTTATAGAGCTTGCTTTCCAACGGCCTGGACGTATCGTGGTAAAAGCGATTATCGAGGACAGACCCAGCAACGAAGTGAATCTTGAGCTCTACCAGAATGACAGACTCATTGGGCAGTTTGAGCAAGTCCCAGGCGAGCGCGGCGTATTTGAAGCAGGTGTTCTGGAAGGAAGCTATGATATCCTGGCCATCCCGAGAATCCAGGGTCTTGCCGAGCGGTGGCTGCGCGAGGTGCTGGTGAGAGCCGGGGAGACAGTGGAGCGAGAGATCGTCATAGGTCCCAGCAAGATCAGGCTCAAATTTATCTTGGACGGCAAGCCGTATTCCGACCTGGACGGTTATACTCGGGTCATGGTGTATCATGCAGGCACAGAAGAATTTATCTTCGACCTTGAAGAAGTGGAGAAAGGCGTGTTTGAGGCGCGGTGCGAAGAAGGGCTCTATGACCTGTATCTTATCGACATAGGCACGGGATTCCGAGATAGGTGGATTAGAGACGTAGAAGTCAGGTCCGGGGAGATGTATGAGCAGGTCATTGATCTGGGAGGAAAGGGAAAGATCCGGTTCGAGATGTTTGTAGACGGAAAGCCTTACGCAGACTATTACTCCAGGGTGATGGTGTATGAGGCGGGCACATATGGCGATGAATATATCTTCGATCTCGAGCAGATAGAAGAGGGCATATTTGAACGAGAAATCAAGGAAGGCGTTTACGACCTAGTCGTGTTGAATCTAGGCACCATGTTCGGCCAGGGAGAGATATGGTTCAGAGACGTAGAAGTTCTAGCAGGTGAAACGTTCGAGAAGATTCTGGACTTTGGCAGGAAATGTGATGTTAGGCTTAAGGTTACTTATAACGGGCGACCGGCCACAGTAGATGATATCAGGATTCTTGTGTACGATGCGGAGACCGAAGACTATATCCGGGACTTGGAGGAGACTATTCCCGGGGTCTTCCAAGGAGACCTCATCGAAGGAGTCTATGACTTCGAAATGACCAATTACCGCGGCGCCATGTGGGTGATGAGAGATGTAGAGCTTACCGGCGGAAGATTCGAAAAAGAGTTCGACCTCACCGAAGAAGACTTCGGCTGGTAAGAGCACTTAGCATAGGCAAATGTCCGGTAAGAGCGCTTAGCATAGGAGAATACCTGGTAAGAGCACTTAGCATAGGCGAATAACCTGTAGCAAGGAAGCCTCCTAGGTGTTATGGGACGCGTAGGGAGAAGACACATGCTAGTTAGAGCACATCCTCTCTCCCTGCGCTGCTCCTTGCATGATTTTAGTGTTGTCTGTTGCTGTTGACAGCTCGGAGAACATGTATGGCTTAAGGTGCCACGCGGAACGCGGAGAAACCGGCAAAGACTAGGGAGCTCGTTCCCTGGATTGAGGTCATTGACCAACTGTACACATGCAGGGGGGATGGATTTGAAGATACCGAGGCCGAGGTTCATGAGACTGAGATTAATAGGTACGGCGGTCATCACGTTAGCGTGTGTATTGTTGTTCTCCCCATTCGTCTTTTCGGCTGAGTTTTCAGCTGAAGTAGTCATGAGAGGGGCGACCGTCGAAATGTCCGGGAAGGTCTATGTCAAAGATATGCTGCAGCGATTTGAGTGGGATACTGAGTTTGGCACCGTAGTTACTATAATTGATGCCAGTCAAGAAGCCGCCTGGACACTCTTGCCAGACAACAAGTATATTGAAGCATCTGCTGATGAGAGTCCTATCTACATTAAAGATGATGAATACGAAGAAGTTGATCTCGGTACTGAGACGGTGCGAGGTTACGAGTGCGATGTCATCCGATATATCTACGCAGACCCCGAAATGGGAATCTCCACATTCTGGGTAGCGCGTGACCTGGATTACCCCTTGAGGGTTGAAGAAGCAGATGCGACAGGTCAAGTTAAGGTTATAATAGAGGTTCTTAACATCGAGGAAGAACAGTTGTGCCCGTGTCTCTTTGAGATACCCGAGGGTTACGAACGTCTGTAACACTTTAAAGGCTGAGGCAAGACTCGGATTTAGAGTGAGACCTAGACTTAGGGCTAGACCTAGACTTAGAGTCAGACTCAGTCTTAGTCTAACTCTGAGCCTTAGATTAAGAGCAGCCTAAGTGACGGGGAGGCGGTGAGTCTTTAGCAAGACAAGACCTGCCTCCTCGTTTGATTATGAATTGTGATCATAAATAAGGTGTATTCGCATTCTGTCGCAGCGTAATCATAATAGGCACATCCACATCTCATGAGGCCAAAAGACGGAGTGCCGCGGCTGCAAAACGGGAAGTGGCCATAGGTAGCACAGCAAAACAGTCCTGTAACAGCGAAGTGTGAAAGCTGAGTTCAAGAGTTCTGCTATAACTCAAAGGAAAAGCCAAAAAAGTCATAATTAAGCTTATCCCCGAGGATCGCTGCAGCCAGTTCCTTTTGCAACAGCACCTTGCCATCCTTAGCAACCCGCATGCTGTCACCGGACACTTCGTCAATGATTACTGCTTGCCCGTCTACTTCACCGAACTCGTACTTGATGTCGATGAGCTCCAGGCCGCGAGCAGCCAGGTCGTTCTTGATGACGGCAGTTGCCTTCTCTGCAGTGTCTTTCATGTAATCTACTGTCTCTCGGGACACGATACCCAGCGCGACAAGGGCATCTTCAGTGATTAGAGGGTCTCCCCGCATATCATCTTTCAGTGTAAACTCCACAAGAGACGGTAGCGGTTTGCCTTCCTCTACATACTGCCCGTAGCGGCGGACAAAGCTCCCCCATGCCTTTTCTCTGCAGATGACCTCCAGGTTGAAGGAGCGTGCAGACCTTACGATGATTGTGTTCTCCTTCGGGCCGGTCTCGAGGAAGTGCGTAGGTATTCCTGCCTTCTGTAGGAGAGCGAAGAAGTAAAGCGTCAGGCGGAAGGATGCGTTGCCTTTACCTGCTACTTCGCCGATAACCTCATTTCCGCCTGAATCGATCCGGCCTTCTGTTCCGGTTACAGCATCTTTGAAATAAAGTAGCACATTGCCGTCTTCCTGCAAGAACACATCCTTGGTCTTACCGCTGTATAGCTTCTTGAGTCCTGATCCGTTTTCAGGCGTTCTGCGTGATGCTTCTGCTGCGCCAGGGCTTATCTGCATTGATCCTTCTTGGCCGGATATCTCCGGTATTGTTTTCTCGGTTCTACATGTCTTCTTCATCTGTCTTTCTACACAAGATGTCTCCTGATTCCTATTGGCTTTACAACATCTGCCTTGTTTGGCTTTGCCTTTGCCACATGTGTTCTGCAACGCGATTCCTCCTAACCAGGCGGTATAGTACGGTGTCATAGCATCTTTGCAACACCTAGGTAATCCCTACGATTTGATCGTTGCCTGTGCATTGACTTGCAGATCGGATGCGTAGTGCCCGCACATGCTAATTATAACTAGGGTCAAGCCTCATGTCACTGTCTTGTTACAGCATGCGGTGGGCGGATTTCTACCGCATTTCATTGGGCTCCTGGTTCAGTCATATTAGCTCCATATCAGCCTCACGTTAGCCCCACATTAGCCCCACACTGGCCCTACATCGGCCCCCCCGATCGGATTCATATTAGCTCCGTATTAGCCTCCCGTTAGCCCCACATTAGCCCTACATCGGCCATACATTAGCCCGCGAACCCGATCGGATGTTTAGAGCAAATGCTCACAAATGAGCGGTTTTCAACCACGTTTCTGGCAAACGGTGGCACAATCCTGCCCACCCCTTACGATTCTTTCAAGCAGACGCTCATAAATGGACGGTTTTCAACCACCTTTCCTCGAAGAGGTGGCACAATTTCGACCACACTTTCCGATTTTTT
>FIZM01000030.1 GCA_900019985.1 uncultured Clostridia bacterium | reverse complement strand
GACAGCGAGTTAGTTTGCTTTGGAGATGAAGATATAGTATATGTCAGCGGCGGACTAGCCGAAGAGAACGAGAGACAAGAAGGTCAGCCTGACGAAGATGCCATAGAGCCGGATGTGGAAGGGGAGCCTTCGAAGAAGAAATCTGCGAAATCAAAGAAGCGCAGCAGGCGCAGCCGGAGGAAGAAAAAGCAAAAACGGCTCAAGCCGAATGCGGTAAAGCAAGAAGACTCTGATGAAAACCTTGCTGAGAAACGGGTAAGGCCAAGAGTCAGAAGTGTAAGGACTAAGGCCAAGCCGGCTGACCGCGAGAGGCCGTCATCAGATAACCAAAAGGCATCGGGTAAGAAAAAAGATAAGAATCCTTCCGGAACGAAATCCAAGAGAAGGCGTAGGAGGAATACGAAGTCGCCGTCTAAGCCCAGGCAGAAGTCAGATAGTATTTCTACACATTCTGAAAACCTTAAAGAAGCCGGCGGAAGGTGATATCAATGACGTCCGGTGGGACTCTCTATGTCTGCGGGACCCCTATAGGCAACCTCGGAGATATCACCATCCGTGCTTTGGATGTACTTCGTTCGGTGGATCTTATAGCTGCCGAGGATACGCGCAGGACACAAAAGCTGCTTTCGCACTATGAGATTGCTACAAGAATCATCAGCTATCATGAGCATAATAAGTTTTCCAGAACACCGCAGCTCATTGAGATGATGAAAGAGGGAAAGAACGTGGCCCTGGTGACAGATGCGGGGATGCCGGGGATCTCGGATCCTGGCGCCTATCTGGTTGACTCGGCTCTCTCGGATGCCATCCAAGTAGTGTCAGTTCCGGGGCCGTCTGCAGTTACGGCTGCTCTCTCAATATCCGGGTTTTCAGGTGATCGGTTTACATTTCTCGGCTTTCTGCCGCGAAAAGGCAAGAAGCGTAATGAGGTACTGGAAGATATAGCAAAGGATGCGCGAGTTTCAGTAATCTATGAATCTCCTTACAGGTTGGTAAGGACTCTGTCTGACTTAGTATCTGTCGTCGGAGGGACGAGGAAGGCGGCTGTTGCCAGGGAGCTTACGAAGTTGCATGAAGAAGTGATTAAAGGAACCCTTGGGGAGCTTTTGGAAGAATTCTCACAAAGGACGGTAAAGGGCGAGATAACTATAGTCGTCGGGGCAAAGGATCCGGAAGAAGGGAACAAAAAAAGGGCATCATCAGTAGATTAATGATGCCCTGATAAGTCGATTTGTGACTTGGGGATAACCCTTGGTCACACCAAGGCTTTCATTTCATCCAGGCAGTCCCTGCAGATGTTCTTATCCCTGAAAATCTTGATGTTGGCAGCATTTCCACAGAAAATGCATGCAGGTTGATACTTCTTGAGAATAATCCTCTCGCCATCAACATAGATCTCAAGAGCATCTTTCTCTTCAATCTGTAGGGTCCTGCGCAGTTCTATAGGGATTACAACGCGACCTAGTTCATCGACTTTTCGAACGATTCCTGTTGATTTCATAGTAGCAGCTCCCTCCTTTTCCAGTCCTTTAGCTTGGCGGACTTGGAAAGTCTACGCTCCAACTATACTTTATTTTCCAAGGCAAGTCAAGGTTATATTGATAATTAGTGGCGAATATTCCAGAAGAAATACAATTGTCCAAAATTATATAAATTCTTAAGGTGTCCTGAAGCTATATCTACTTACTTATATAGTACACCTTCAAGCAAAAAGTGTCCTTGCTTGACAGTAATAAGCAGCAGCGATATATTGAGGTCAATGCAAGCCTGCTTATGGTTAATGAACAAAATGTGTACATGGTAGTAGACGGGGGTGTTCCCATTGGCCAAATTCTACATTACAACTGCGATAGATTATGTGAACGGCAACCCACATCTGGGGCATGCTTATGAAAAAATTGGAGCAGATGTAATTGCCAGGTTTAAGAGGTTGGCAGGATACGATACCTTTTTCCTCACAGGTACGGATGAACACAGTCTTAATGTGGCGAGACAGGCCGAAGCTGAAGGGCTTTCTCCTAAAGAATTCTGCGACATCATGGCAGGACGCTTTAAGAGCGCATGGGATAAGCTGAACATCAGTTATGACAGGTTCATCAGGACGACTGATCGGGACCATGTTGCCACTGTTCAAGATGTCGTCAGGCGGTTAAATGAAAGAGGCTACATAGATAAAGGGACGTACTCCGGATACTACTGCGTCTCATGCGAGAGGTTTATAGAAGAAAGCGACATAGTTGAAGGCAAGTGTCCTTTGCACCCCAGTCGGGAACTGGAATGGGTGGAGGAGACCAACTACTTCTTCGCGTTGTCTAAATTCCAGGAGCCTTTGCTGAAGCACATCAGGGAGAATCCTGAGTTTATCCTTCCTGCATCCAGGAGAAATGAAGTAGTGAACCGGATTAAGGAAGGCCTCCAGGATGTAAGCGTATCCAGATCGACACTGACCTGGGGCGTTCCATTCCCTAAGGAAATCGATGATAGCCAAGTCGTTTACGTGTGGTTTGACGCTCTCATCAACTACTTGACAGGTGCAGGGTATGTGCCTGGGCGAGATGAGTTCGGCAAGCGGTGGCCTGCAGACCTCCACTACATAGGCAAAGACATCACCTGGTTCCACTGTGTGATCTGGCCTGCAACCCTTATGGCAGCAGATATACCCCTTCCCAAGACTGTATTCGGCCACGGATTTGTCACATTCAAAGGTGCGAAGATGTCAAAGTCTGAGGGAGTAGTGGTAGATCCGCTTAAGGTGGTAGACAGTCTAGGCGCGGATTCCCTCAGGTATTACCTTATGAAGGCTGTTCCTCACGGTCAGGACGGAGACTTCTCTTTTGAAGGCTTGGCAGAGGCCTACAATTCTGACCTGGCAAATGACCTGGGGAACTTGGTCAATCGAACGATTTCAATGGTGGACAAGTACTTCAAAGGGCAAGTTCCTTCTCCTACCGGGGTAAGTGAACCATTAGATGACGAGCTCAGAGAGGTTGGACAAAGCGCAGTCCGGAATGCCCATAAGAAAATGGAGGAGCTCGACCTTACTTCTGCCCTTGGTGATATATGGACCCTGATTACGGCAGCCAACAAATACATTGAGGATGCTGCCCCCTGGGTGCTGGCTCGTGAAGGAAAGAAAGAGCGACTTGCTACGGTCATGCTGAATCTCGTGGAAGCCATTGCCAAAGGGGTAGTCATGCTTTCCCCGTTCATCCCTGAGGCTTCAAGGAAGATCTGGTATGTCTTAGGCCTGCCCGGCAAGCCTGAGGATGTCCGGTGGGATGAGAATCTTGAGGTAGCGAACTTGCTGCCCGGGATCAAAGTGACAAAGACAGGCCCGCTCTTCCCCAGGCTTGATATGGAGACTTCGGATTTTGCAACTGGAGAGTTTCGCCTGGCAGAGCTCGCGAAAGAGAAGAAGAAGGAAGGCAAGGCAAAGAAAGCGGATTCACCGGAGAAAAACTTGCGATCTGCAGAGAAAGAAGAAGCAAAGAAAGGAGAGGCAGACGTGAAAGACTTAATCTCCATTAATGATTTTGCTAAGCTCGATCTTAGGGTAGCTGAGATTGTTGAAGCTGAGAGAGTGGAAGGCACAGATAAGCTTGTCAGGCTGGAGATTGACCTCGGAACGGAGAAGCGTCAAATTGTTGCAGGTATTGCTCAGTATTACGCTGCCGACGAACTTGTAGGTAAACACATTGTGGTAGTGGCCAATCTGGAGCCTGCCAAGGTAAGAGGTGTTGAGTCTAGAGGCATGCTCCTTGCAGGTTTTACCGAAGACCGCAAAGAGCTTACTCTCATTACCGTTGATAAGCCGGTGCCAAACGGATCAAAAGTCAGTTAGGCAGGTTACTAGGAATTGAGCTCGACTGTTGGAGGACCTCCCGCATTTCTCATAGATACCCATGCCCATCTTGACCACAGACGGTTCAAAGATGACGTGGAACAGGTGATGGAAAGGGCTAAAGAGGCTCATGTAGGGTGGATTGTCACTATCGGCGCTGATCTCGTGAGTTCCAGGCAAGCAGTGGAGTTTGCCCGGCGTTACCCGGGTGTTATGGCGACCGTAGGTGTCCACCCCCATGACGCTGACTCAGTGTCAGACCGCGTACTCCATGAGATCAAGGTTCTTGCTCATGATAAAAGGGTCGTTGCCATCGGTGAGATCGGCCTTGACTACCATTATGATTTCTCGCCTCGCGATTTGCAGCGCCGGGTATTTGCACGCCAGATAAGTCTCGCAAGGGAGCTAGAGCTTCCCATAGTTGTTCACGTCAGAGAGGCTTACGAAGATGTCGTAAGCATATTAAAATCCGAACATGCTGGAGACGTCGGCGGCGTCATACACTGTTTTTCAGGGGATCTCAAAGTAGCGAAGGACTGCCTTGACATGGGATTCTATATCTCTGTCGGAGGCATTTTGACTTTCGCGAATTCCCAGGCTCTTGGCGAGACTATCAAAGCCTTGCCTATGGAGCGGATTGTCCTGGAGACAGATGCCCCCTACCTTACCCCGGTGCCCTACAGAGGCAAAAGAAACGAGCCTGCATACGTAGTGTATGTGGCAAAAGCCCTTGCCTACTTAAAGGGTGTTACCTTTCAGGAAGTGGCAGAGGCTACCACTCTTAATGCGGTCAAACTATTTGGCCTTCCTGAAGGCGATTGGGAAAGGCCTATTGCAAGCCTCCGAAAACCGAGGAACAGCTGAAAGAGGCCTGATGGACTACACTCGATCAACGCCAAGTTCCTGTTTTCTGAATATCCATATAGCGCACACTGAAAAGAGCGCAAACCACACCCCAAGAGTGATGAAGGCATTTGTGATGTCCCGGGTAGAGATAATCCCCAGCACTTCTTCATTTCTTTCGATTAAGGATGCTGCGATATTAGCGCATCTGCCTATGGAATAAGGGGTGACTCTCCGGATAACAGAGAACTTTTCAGCGAATGAGTTTACAATATTAGCTTCAAGCAGGATCATTAATATGGCAATCGTTGTTGCGGTTTGAGATTGCCTTGTGGCGATTGCAAGAAAAACTGCAAGGCCTGAGTAAAACCCCAGACAAACCCATGCGATTCCCAAGCCTTTCATGATTTGTGATATCAACGACAATGTCACAGGCTCTGATAACAAAGGTTCTCCGGTGAGAGCCGAGACTACTATTGTAAATGCGCTTGCAGCAACAACCGGAATAACAATAAATACCCCTGAGATGAAGGTTGCAGAAAGTATCTTCCTGAGCACATACCGAGACCTGTTGACCCCCATTGACATCAATTGCTTTGCCGTTCCGAAGCTGTACTCCTCACCTCCAAAGCGCGACGCAAAAATAACAGCGAAAATCGTACCGAATGTAGCCGAAAAGGTTAATGTAGGAAGAATGACTCCCGGAAAAGACGTGGATGCGCGAACCTGGGTAGGGTCATTGTCGGAGTCGGCATCAGGATCCGGGGCATGGGTTGCCCAGTACCGCATGCCGCCGATTATCAGAAGCTCGACCAAGACCATGACAACAAGAAGGGCCCGCAACATCCTGTGACGTCTTGCCTTTATTAGCTCTGCTGATATTTGCATCATATTACTTTACCTCCTCCAGCACGTCAAAGAATACTTCTTCCAGATTCCCGCGGAGAGGGGTAAGTTCGTAGACAAAGAGCCCATGAGAAGCTAAGTCTCGGTTTAATTCCTGAGCTAGCTTCCGGCAGGTGTCGAGATCGTTGGAAGAACCGGAAATCCCGGTTATATCTGTTGCAGAGGGGTCGTACTGAACGGAAAGCTTGTTGCCGGTTCGAGTGACTGAAAGGACTTCAGGTTTAGCAAGAATGATCTCTTCCGCTTCCGT
This sequence comes from uncultured Clostridia bacterium, assembly GCA_900019985.1. GTDB lineage: Bacteria > Bacillota > SHA-98 > UBA4971 > UBA4971 > UBA4971. The sequence continues at coordinate 2,323 of FIZM01000030.1, read as the reverse complement.
GGGGTGGTTAACTGCCAGTTCTATTTTGGCTGTGTCAGTTATCAGTTCCTCAACTGTACCCCGAGCTACGACTTTCCCTTTTCTGAGTATAACCACTCTGTCGCAGATAAGCTCCACTTCGCTAAGGAGATGGCTGGATAGGAAGATTCCTTTGCCTTGCCTGGCAAGGCCTTTCAGCAGGTCTCGAAGATCCTTGATACCTTCAGGATCCAGCCCGTTTGCCGGTTCATCCAGGATCAATATGTCAGGATCCGGCAGCAAGCCGAGGGCAAGCCCGAGGCGCTGCTTCATCCCTTGAGAAAACCCAGAGACCTTGTCATTCAGGCGAGGTATCAGCCCCACGATCTCTAAGACTTCGCTCACGCGGCACTCAGGTATGCCCCCAAAAGCCTTCCGAAACACTTCGAGGTTTTCCTTAGCTGACAGATAGGGATATAATTCAACCCCGTCCAGCAGAGTGCCTATGCGCTGTCTGGCATCGGATTGGACCCAGTCTACCTTTTTCCCGAACAGCTCTACATGGCCTGAAGTAGGTTGAAGGAGGCCGAGGATCATGCTAATTGCTGTAGTTTTGCCTGCCCCGTTGGGCCCTAAAAACCCCAGGATTTCTCCGGTTCTGATTTCGAGGTCCAGTGAATCCACGGCGACATTTGTGCCGAAGGCTTTTGTCAGTTTGACTGTCCGCACTACCGTTCTTATTTCAGCATTCGCCATACGAAATCACCTTTTGGATTCTTGTCTTCCCGGTGTATCTGCCTTATCGACAATGTCTTAATTGCAGTATAGAGTTCGTCGGATGCGAAACCTGTTCCCTCATACAATCGGATGAAATCTATGGAGGCAGAGAGTGGAAAAAGGAATTAACCCGGATGTGCGGGAACTATATCCTGTGCAGTTAGTGCAAAGAGTTTACGGCCTCTGACTTCGAAGGAGGCGAGGGTGTTGAAGCCGCTAAGAAAGCTAACCGTAATATGCTTGATAGTTGCGTATCTCTTAGCTATCGCAAGTTGCTCGGGATACAGCCATGAACAAGTCATAGAGTCCGAACCGGGTCTTCTGACTGCGACTTTTATCGATGTCGGCCAGGGAGACTCTATTCTTATTGAGACTCCTTCCGGAAAAACGATGCTGGTAGACGGTGGTGAGCGTGCCGCAGGGGATAAGGTTGTCGAGGTTCTGAGAGAAAGAGGAATCCAACGCATTGACGTTGTGGTAGCCACGCATCCCCATGCAGACCATATCGGCGGGCTTATCACTGTCTTGCAGAGGCTGCCTGTGGATATCGTATATGATTCAGCTAAGCCTCATTCATCTAAGACTTATGAGGACTACCTAAGGCTTATCTATGATAAGGATATCTCTTTTCGTTCCGCTCGTGCAGGAGATGAAATCGTCCTTGATGACTCGGTGAAGATCTCTGTTCTCTGGCCGCCTCGCACCGATGCAGGGGATCCGTTTCATATAGAGAATCTATCGGTAAATAATGCATCAGTTGTGCTCTATATATCTTTCGGCGATACAACACTGTTGCTTACCGGAGATATCGAGGCTTTGGTTGAAGAAGAGATGATAAGGAAAGGCAGTGCCCCTGAGGCTCAGGTCTTAAAAGTTGCGCATCACGGAAGCTCCACCTCTTCATCAAGTGATTTCATAAGTATGGTGAGGCCTGAGATCGCTGTAATATGTGCCGCTAGAGACAACATCTACGGATTCCCGCACTGGGAGACTGTCAGGCTGCTGATCTACATGGGCTGTAAGATATTGATGACTGAGACCCACGGTACGTTCGCCCTGCAAAGTGACGGGAAAACGTGGACGGTAAACCCATAGGCATTTTTCGGATAAAGGGATGGGTTCATCATGACTCTTAAAGTAACGCTTGACCGGATCGAAGGGGATTGGGCAGTGCTCTTGATTCGGCCGGACGAGACGTGTCAAATTCTCTGGCCGTTGAACTATTTGCCTGAGGGTGCGAAAGAAGGCTCTATTTTCACCATCGATATAAGTGTTGATACTCAAGAGACAGATTCTGCAGATATGCGTGTAAAGGATCTACTGGATAAGCTCCTGAACCGGCAGAACTGTGTTGATGGATGAGACGGACACTTGATAGTCTCTTTGAAGGATCAAGTCTGTGTTGTCATTCCTTTGTTGCAGCGACTTCCTCCTGTGGGTGAACCTTCAATAGTAGGGCTTTCCAATCTGAAGGAAAACCTAGACAAGATATATCGATGAATGCGCTGTACTCAACAAACAATCGGTCCAGTGCAAATACGACATATCCATCCCACTCTTTAGCATCCAGGAAGAGGGCTTTCATAAT
>FIZM01000029.1:2089-9570 GCA_900019985.1 uncultured Clostridia bacterium | reverse complement strand
AGGCGAAGTTGGGTACGTAGCGGCAGGGGTAAAGAACGTCCAGGACATGCGCGTTGGCGATACGATTACTTCTGCCGCGTCTCCTGCAGAAGAGCCTCTTCCCGGATACCGGAAGGTAAGGCCTATGGTGTTTTGCGGGCTTTATCCTGTAGAGGCAGGTCAGTATGAGAATCTTCGTGACGCACTAACCAAGCTCAAGTTAAACGATGCTTCTCTCGTGTTTGAGCCTGAGACGTCTGTGGCTTTGGGTTTCGGTTTCAGGTGTGGTTTTCTCGGGCTTTTGCACATGGAAATAGTCCAGGAGCGCCTTGAGCGGGAATTCGATCTTAGCTTGATAACAACAGCTCCCAGTGTGATATACCGGATCAGGAAGACTTCCGGAGAAATTGTGGAAATTGACAACCCTTCTAAGCTGCCTGAAAGCACGAAAACTGAGGCTATTGAAGAACCGTTTGTCAAGGCTACTATCATCACCCCTTCCGACTATATCGGGCCTGTAATGGAGGTCTGTCAGGAAAGGCGCGGCGAGTACAAGGATATGGAGTATTTGAGTGAAAACCGCGTCAGGCTTACTTACGAATTGCCTCTTTCTGAAATCCTCCTGGATTTCTTCGACCGGCTGAAATCACGGACCAGGGGATATGCATCTTTGGATTATGAATACATCGGGCATGCAGAGTCCGACCTTGTGAAGCTGGATATCCTCCTCAACAACCAGCCTGTAGATGCGCTTTCCAGCATGGTCCACAGGGAGAAGGCCCAGGAGCGCGGAAAGCAGCTGGTGGAGAAGTTGAGAGAGATCATTCCAAGGCAGCTTTTTGATGTGCCGATCCAAGCTGCCATCGGGTCTCAAGTGATTGCCAGGGAGACCGTGAGGGCGGTTCGCAAGAATGTGCTTGAAAAGTGCTATGGAGGGGATGTCTCACGAAAGAGAAAACTTCTGGAGAGGCAAAAGAGAGGGAAAAAGCGCATGAAGCAGTTGGGGAATGTGGAGATTCCCCAGGAAGCGTTCATGGCTGTCCTCAAAGTGGATTAGGCATATATGTCCACATTCCTTTCTGCACCAAGAAGTGCGATTACTGTGGCTTCAACTCCTATCCCTTGAGCTCCTTCCATGATGCGGAGGGGGTTTCCGGCAGGTACCTGGAAGCGCTGATTAAGGAGGCGGAGATCCGGTCTGCTTGCGTAAGAGGCCTGGGAGGAGAGGCAGTCACCCTTTACCTCGGAGGAGGAACTCCCACGTCTCTTTCTGAGAAATCCCTGGTGCGACTTATTACCGAGATCCTCAAATCGTTCCATGTGGCGCACGACATAGAAATAACGGTAGAGGCCAATCCGGAGACGCTGGATTATGAGAAGCTCCGCTGTCTCAAAGATATCGGGGTGACGCGCCTTAGCATAGGAGTACAGTCACTTGATGACTTGCTCCTCAAGAAGCTGGGGCGTTCCCACAGCGCGTATGATTTTGTCCTGGCGTTTCGGCGTGCCAGGGCTGCCGGGTTCCGCAATATCAATATGGACCTCATATACGGAATCCCAGGCCAGACGGTGAGAGACTGGAACAAAACCCTCGACCGGGTGCTGGCCTTAAGGCCTGAACACGTCTCTGCCTACGGACTTATGCTTGAAGAAGATACTCTACTGTGGCACAGAGTGAAGTCGGGGTTTGAAGCCCCTTGTGACGAAGATCTCCAGATAGACATGTACTACCTTGCTAAAGACAGGTTGGAGCAGGCAGGTTACAAGCATTATGAGATATCCAATTTCGCTATGCCGGGGTACGAATCACGCCACAACACCATCTACTGGAAGTTTGAGCCCTATATCGGCCTTGGGGCAGGTGCCCACTCATATGTAAACGGAGAAAGGTGGAGCAACCTTTCGGATCCTGTGGACTACGCAAATTCTATCTTCAGCCGGGGTTCAGCGGTTTCAGAAAGAGAGGCCTTCTCTAAGGCAGACGAGATGTCAACTGTAATGATTATGGGCCTACGGATGGTTGACGGAGTGTGCGATAGCGAATTCTCGAACCGTTTCGGAGTATCCATTGATGATGCCTTCGGAGAGGCTATTGGAAAAGGAGTGGCCTTAGGGCTGCTTGAATGGGATGGGACACGGCTGCGGCTTACAAAACGCGGTTTGATGCTTTCCAATGAAGCTATGCGTGAATTCCTTTAGAAGCAATTGGCAGGAAAGTGTAAAAGGTAGAGCGAAACAGAATATGGAAAGGAGGCTGGCCTATGGCAAAGATTGGCATAATAGGAGGGTCCGGATTCTATAAGCTTGAGGGTTTGCCTGTGATTCAGGAAGAGGCCGTTACCAACGAGTATGGCACAGCTCGCATCTCCATTGCAGAATACAAAGGCGAGGAAATAGTCTTTATGGCAAGGCACGGGGCATCCCATTCAATTCCTCCTCACTTAGTTAATTACAGAGCGAACTTAAAGGCCATGAAGGATCTGGGTGTTGACTACATTATGACGACTGCAGCCGTCGGTTCATTACATATGCTGCTCGCGCCGGGTGAGTTTGTACTCCTATCCCAGTTCATAGACTTTACAAGGCAAAGGGTTGGGACATTCTTTAACGAGGTAGATCCTAATTTCAAACACGTTGACGTTACAGAGCCTTTTTCAGGCTTCCTCAGGGAGAAGATTCTAACGGCGGCTAAAGAAAGGGATATCCACATCCATCCGTACGGGACGTATGTGTGTTTGGAAGGACCCAGGTTCGAGACTGCTGCCGAGATTTCAATGATGCGCCTTTTAGGCGGGGATGTTGTGGGAATGACAGTCGTCCCTGAAGTTGTCCTCGCAAGAGAACTGGACATTGACTACGCCACTGTAGCAGTTGTAACAAACTACGGTGCCGGGATGGCGCCTGGCAAGGTCAGCCATGAGGAAGTCTATGAGGTTTTCGGCCAGGCCAAAGTCCGTTTGCAAAAGCTAATAATGGCTGCATTGGACGTTATCGTGGACGGCTAGTGGATGTACCCGGTTTATCCGTGTGCAGCCGGTTCAGTTCTTGCTTGAATCGGCTGTGCATATTTTTGTCTTTGGTATTTAGGAGGTAAACGAAATGCAATACGAAGCTCTTAGAAATGAAGTTGTCGAGACAGCCAGGTCAATGCTGGAGAAGGGACTCACAGTAGGCACAGGGGGCAATGTCAGTGTCAGGTGTCCTGATTCTAATAGGTTTCTGATTACCCCCAGCAGCCTCCCGTACGAGACTTTGGTGCCTGAGGATGTAGTTGTAGTTAACCTGGAAGACGCTTCCTACGAAGGGCGCAACGTCCCGTCTATCGAGTATCACCTGCATAGAAAGGTTTACCTGGCGCGCCCTGATGTCAGCGCCATAGTCCATGCACATCCGCCGGTTGCGTCTGTCCTTGCAGCGTTGCGTAAGCCGCTTCCTCTCATTATCGACGCGTGTACATACGCATTCAAAGACGAGGTTAAGGTCGCAGAATACGGGAAACCGGGGACCATCGAACTTGCCGAGAATACAGTCCGTGCACTTGGCGATAATACCGGAGTTATCATGGCTAACCACGGGATCCTGTGTGTAGGGGAAAACCTCGAAGAGGCCTTAGGAAGGTGCGAGGTCTTGGATAAAGCTGCCTTGACGTATATCCTGTCTTTATCCATAGGCACGCCTGTTTGTCTCGAACCGCTCTGTGACCAAGACTGAGTCAACGTGCTCCGGTTTTTAAGATTGTGACAGTTGTTCCACAATCTGCATACGATATATGGTCCTGATCCCTATCATGCATGCCTCAATCCCATTTACCGAGGGAGGGCCAGGGCCATGTCTGCTTTTGAACGACGAAACCCCAACCTTGTACTTGTCGGCCTGGAAGAGGGTCGGCTGAGCCCGGTAGAAGCTATACAAGCGTTAAGGACGTCTTCTGATCCCTATGCCCGGAAGAGACAGATAGATGTCCAAACCCCTGACGCCGGCGAGTGGAGGCTGAATGATGCCCTCGCCGAACTGGACAGCCTGATAGGCCTCAACCAGGTTAAGGCCTTAATCCGCGAGCTGGTAGCGTACGTCCGGATCCAGCGGATCAGAGAAACCCGCCAACTTGCATCAGAATCATTGGTCTTGCATATGGTATTTAGCGGTAATCCGGGTACAGGGAAGACCACTTGCGCCCGCCTGATAGGAAAGATCTTTCGTGAAATGGGTGTTTTGGAAAAAGGCCATCTTGTGGAGAGAGAGCGGGCAGACCTTGTCGGAGAGTACATAGGCCATACTGCCCAAAAAACCCGGGACCAGATTAAGAAAGCCTTAGGCGGCATACTCTTTATTGATGAGGCGTATTCCCTGGCTTCAGGAGGGGAGAAGGATTTTGGCAAGGAGTCAATCTCTACTCTGATCAAAGCCATGGAGGACTACAGAGACAGATTCATAGTGATACTGGCCGGATATCGAGAAGAGATGGCGCGATTTGTCCAATCAAATCCGGGCATACGTTCGCGCTTTCCCATCCACATTGAGTTTCCCGATTATACAGTAGAAGAATTGATGCTTATTGCAGATCTAATGCTGAAAAAGAGGGACTACAGGCTGGATATTGCAGCCAGGGCCAGACTCGAAGCTGTGCTCAGCAGATATCTGGGAACCAGGAGTCAGCACTCAGGCAATGCCCGCCTCGTCAGAAACCTTATTGAGCGTGCAATAAGGCGTCAGGCGCTCAGGCTTGTAGAAAGGAAACAATTGACCCGGGAAGAACTGATGTTGATTCGAAGGGAAGACATAGAAGATAGCAATGAAGCGGTGCATCGTGTTGGGTAAACCAAACGTAGGCAAGACTCTTCTAGTCCTGGCCCTTGCTGACCATATGAAAGCCAAAGATGTTGAGATAACCTTTCAAGACCCCGGAGGTGTCAGATATTCCAGGAAGTATCCGATAGACATTGCCATACGGGAACTCGTAGGGACTTTGCCTCACCAAACAAAATGCCTGCAATCGCTTGTCCTTGAGTTCAGGGCCGGAAAAGGCAAGAAAAAAGTGGAGCTTGTGGATACTACAGGCCTCATTGACGCTATCCATGATGACCCTCTGACTCGAAAAGCCATGGCTCAGACCTTGTCTGCCGTTGGCGGAGCACAGATTATGATCCATGTGATAGATGCCCATCTCATGGGAAGCGTAGATAAATCCTCTGATCCGGAAGACGCTGACTTAGATATGCAGCTGGCAGCTTTCGCAGGGCCGAGAGGCGGGTACTGTATCGTAGCCAATAAGATGGATCTGCCCGGTGCAAAGCGAGGCCTCGCCAGGATAAGGAGGTTGTTCACAGGATACAAGGTGCTCCCTGTTTCAGCGGCTACGAAAGAAGGCCTCAAGGAGGTAAGGCGACATGTCCTTCTTAACCTCTAGGCTCCTTTTGGATCTCCTTGCAGTGTTCCTTGCGGGAGTTACAATCAAGCTTCTCGACGATTTTCTGGACTATGCCATCGACATAGCGTCAGGCAGCCCTTCCCTTGTGGATGCTCTCGGTGCGGGAAGCGTAGTCTATAGTCTGGTCTTTGCGGTTTTTGCGTGCAGCATCAACTTGAAGCTGGCTGCGCCCCTAATCCTTTCAGCTTATGCTGTCGGCATGTTGAAAGATCCTTCAGAGATGCTTCCTTTAGGGCTCAGCGCCTGGATAGAATCGGTAATCGTACTCATTGCTTCATGGGGTATATTCGGATGGGCCCAGACACTTGTCAGCCTGCTGCTGATGACAGCTGTTGATTTCGTAGACGACATCATTGACTATTCTCGTGATACGACAGGGCCGTCTACTAATCTGGTGCGCGTGATAGGGAAAACGCAGCTTGTCCTGTTGTCTCTTGCCATTGTTGTTGCAGCCCTGATAATCGATGCTCGTACCACAGCCCTTGTTGCTGTATGCGCTCCTGTAACTGCAGTAATGGCTGACTTTATCAGCAGTACATATAGGGGGAAGGCCGATGGCGATTGAAGGTTGGTTGCTGCTGCTCATAGTTGCCTTCCTCATCGGGTACATAGTAGGCCACAGGCAAGGCAAGGTTGAAGGGTTCAGAGAAGGCGCGGTATTTGCACCTATTGAGATGCGCCGTGCTACCTTGGAAAAGGGCAGGTGCATGATATGCGGAGCGGGAGTAAAGAGACAACGCGCTCCGGATGATAGGACTCCTGCGCCGTCCGGCGAATAAATGAAGATGTAGAGTGTCTTCTGCTGCTACTTATCTTTGAAAGGAGTAACAACACATTGTATTGCGAAACGAGTTTTGATCTCGACCCTGAACTCAAAAGGCTATTTGACGCAAGCCGCGATTTGGAAAGGGACAACCTTCTCCGTATCGATAACAAGCTGAAATACAACTTCATGAAGGTGCTCAGGGCTTTCAGGTCAGCAGGTATAAGCGACCAGGACTTTGCAGGGGCTACCGGGTACGGATATGACGATCGGGGAAGGGAAGTCACAGAAGAAGTATACGCCAAGGTTTTCGGGACAGAAAGCGCACTTGTGCGCCAGCAAATCGCTTCAGGAACCCAGGCCCTGTCCTTGTGCCTTTTCGGGCTTCTCCTTCCCGGGGATGAGATCCTTTTTGCCACCGGAAAGCCTTATGATACCTTGCAGACTGTTGTCGGGATGGACAAGCATATCCCCGGCTGCCTTGCAGAACTTGGCATCACATGGCAGGTGGTGTCTAAAGCCGAGAGAGGCGACTTTGATGCAGAGTCGATTGCAAACTCAGTGACCGGCCGCACGAAGGTAGTTTTCATACAACGGTCCAGAGGATACTCTTGGCAACGGTCTGTGTCATGCAAGACGATCTCTGAAATCGCAAAGGCAGTGAAGGCACGGAATAATGATGTAATCGTAATGGTAGACAACTGCTACGGCGAGTTTACAGAGACAGTCGAGCCTACGGAAGTAGGAGCGGATATCGCTGCCGGGTCCCTCATCAAGAACCCAGGCGGTGGCATTGCTCCTACAGGAGGATACATTGTAGGCAGGAGGGACCTGGTGGAACGCGTTTCTACGAGATTGACGGCTCCCGGAGTCGGCGGTGAAATCGGACCAAGTCTCAATACAGCCCGCCTTATGCTTCAAGGGTTGTTCCTTGCCCCCCAGATGGTTGCAGAGTCTTTGGCAGGTACGTGCATCGCAGGACGCGTGTTCCGGTCTTTGGGATACCGAGTTCTCCCTGACGAAGATGAGACTCGTTCCGATAATGTGCTTGCAGTGATGATGGGGGATGAAGAGAGGCTCCTCACATTCTGCCAGGGATTTCATGAGGCAAGCCCTGTAAACGCCTTATATAAGCCCATCCCATCACCCCTTCCCGGATATGCTCATAATGTGGTTATGGCGGGCGGGACTTTTATTCAAGGCAGTTCTTCAGAGCTGACTGTAGATGCTCCTATATGTCCTCCTTACATCATGTACATGCAAGGGGGTCTTTTGCGTCACCATGTGGAAGTTGCGGTGCTTTCAGGCCTT
>FIZM01000029.1:0-2034 GCA_900019985.1 uncultured Clostridia bacterium | reverse complement strand
TGTTAAAACCTCCTTATTAGTCAAGATAAGTAAATCTCCGCGGAGCCAATTGGAGGTTTTCACGCTTATACGCTGGAAATATTGACTTTTCTTCGAGATTTGCTAGTATTGTCTTAGCCGAATTACTATCGGACAGGAAAGGAGCGATTTGAAGGGAGGCGGGACTTTGAATGGAAAACATTCTGGGGAGCCATATCCTTATCGAGGCGTACGACTGTGACCCTAAGGTCCTGGACGATGTTGAACTTGTTGAAGAAGTTATGGTAGACGCTGCTTTAAAAGCAGGAGCTGAAATCCGCGAGGTGGCGTTCCACAAATTCAGCCCCCAAGGGGTCAGCGGTGTAGTGGTAATATCCGAATCTCATCTTTCTGTTCACACATGGCCAGAGGTCGGATATGCTGCGGTCGATGTATTTACATGCGGGGATACGGTAGATCCCATTGTCGCGGTGGATTATATACGCGATAAATTTCAGGCCCGCCGGGCTTTGACGTCAGAGGTGAAAAGGGGGATCTTCGAAGAGCACAATATCAAGAAGATCTCCCCTGGGTAGGGTTGCATTGAAGGCGCAATCCCTAAAATACATAGCGAATGCAATGGGGAACAGGGTCTCTGTTCCCTTTCTTGTATCTTGGAGATATATGTCTCTAGCAGGATAGTTCCAGACTTTGTAGAAGTCTATTGCCAGTGAGATGCATATATCTCCTGTGGCCGGGGACTGCAGCGAGAGGCGGCAAAATCGGACCGTCAGTATACCGGTGAGACTCTGTAGAGGCGACCCCGCTAGGGCAGCCGTCGCCTGGTGAAGCACCTGCCACCGAGGATTCGAACACCTTTCATTGCAAACACCGGCAGACGATTCCCCGGGTGCCGCAAGTGCAACGCCGATCACCAAAGATGTAGACCTCTTTCGTTGCGATCACCGGGCGCGGGGATCAGTAGGAAACACAGGAGAAGTGATGAATCTATACTTAGGCTAAAGCCTCCAAGTCTTGGGGAGGGATTTTGATGCGTCGTGTTATGTTTGCGCTGATGCTTGTCATCATAGCTTCCTTTACGATTGCACCGTGCTATGCAGTATTCGCAGGGGGAAGTGAATCCACAGAAGGTGTTAAACTTGAAGTAGGAACAGATCAGAGGAAAGACCTGTCTCTGACTGTCTATAACAGCGACATCGCGCTGGTGAGGGATACTCGGTACATTCAGTTCGCAAGAGGCTTGAATCTTGTGGAGCTTTCAGGACTGGCTACCAATATAGATCCTACATCTGTTTCATTTAAGTCGCTTACACGTCCCGGGGATATCAAGACTGTTGAGCACAATTTTGACTATGCTGTGGTCAACAGGCAGAGTCTCTTGGAGAGGTACATCGGAGAGGAGATCTGGCTGATCTCAGATGGTATGCGAGTGTCTGCGAAGCTCCTGTCAGTAGACGGACAAGGCAGGCTGATAGTTGAGATCGACGGAAGGATCATAATCGATCCGCCGGGTGCTGTAGAACTCCCTCCGTTACCTTTAGACTTGATTACCCGTCCGACATTGGTATGGCATGCTGAAGCGAAGTGGACCGAAAGGCATGAAGTTGAGATAGCTTACCTTACCGCAGGCCTTAGCTGGTCAGCAGATTACGTATGTGTCCTGGATGATAAAGACCAGTCGTGCGCGCTGACAGGCTGGGTTACATTGAACAACAAAAGCGGAGCTACTTACCGCAATGCGAAAGTGAAGCTAATAGCAGGGGATATACACACTCTCCCCGCACCTCTTCCTACCCGGAGTGCTGCAAAGACAATGATGCTGTCTGAGGCGGCTGACACCGTAATGTTTTTGGAAGAGCAGGCGGGATTCGAGTACCACGCATACACACTACCCGGAACTACGACTGTTGCCGATAATCAGTTAAAGCAGGTGCAGCTTCTGGAGTCTCCAAAGGTATCCACGAGAAAGCTGTATGTTTTGGAGAGCTCCGGGTATCGCTATCCATATGACAGCAGCCTTTATCCTGGTCAAAGCGAGACAAGGAATGCCAAGAC
>FIZM01000028.1:1377-1611 GCA_900019985.1 uncultured Clostridia bacterium | reverse complement strand
CCGGGAGGAAAGGTTAAGCAGATTACCATCCCTGACTCTTAGCAAGTACACGCTTGTAGACTCTCAACGTTTGATCTGCCATGGCAGAGTCGGTGAAAAGCTTGAGAAAGCGCTCCCTACCTGCTGACCCATATGATTCCCTCATTCTGGGATTCGCAGCAAATCTTATTAACGCCTCGCCAAGGGCAGCAGGATTGCCTGGCGGAACAAGGATTCCTGTCCTGTCGTTGTCGA
>FIZM01000028.1:0-1311 GCA_900019985.1 uncultured Clostridia bacterium | reverse complement strand
CCGAGTTTTCGGGAGAGGCTGCTCAGCTCATCACGCATGCTGCCGTCGCCTACTATAACCAGGATGGTATTATGAAACCTCGAGATAACCTTTGGCATTGCAGAGATCAGATAGTGTATGCCTTTTCTCCGATCCAACCGGGCTACTGTGCCGATGATGTAGGCGGATTCCGGGATGCACCAGTAAGCTCTCATCTTCTCGGGTGTATCCGGAACCTTAGGCATGGATACTCCGTTATAGATCACAGATAGCTTCGCCTTGGACCATCCGTATCTCAGCGCCTTCCTGCGCTCGGCCTCAGATACACAGATGACATGGTCAACGAGTCTGTTTGCAAGGATTCCACCTGTCAGGTAGCTGGCTGCATCCGGGTACCCGTGGACTGTAAACACCATCGGTATATCCGGGAGTTTTCGTGAAGCGAAATGTGCAGCTACGGCGTACTCTATCCCTGCATGGACGTGGACGAGAGAAAACCCGAACTTCTGATAGAGCTTATGAAAAGCCTGATGATGCAGCCTGAGAGTGTTCCCCAAGCCCGGTCTGAAGGCTAACTCAGGAATTATCTCATAAGGAACACCGAGTTCACGAAAGGCAGGGACGAACCGGCCATAGGGTGTTATCAAGCAAGGTTCTATGTTTTCGCCCAGTGCACGAATAAGAGTGAAGACATGTTTTTCAGTTCCGCCATATTGCGCATAGGGTAGTTCAAAAAGTACTTTCAATTATGTACCCTCCATTTCCAGATTCTATTAGCCAGATGGCCCGGGGTCAAGCATGATACCGATGTTATGAGCTTGTAAAGACTATTTTAGGTGGTATTTTTGGGAAAAGACTGCCAAAGTGCAGGTTTTGCGTTACAATATAGGTGACAGAAAGTCTTTGTTGAGACGAGCAACATGTGATGGATTTGAGGAGCTATGATCATCAGTCGAACCAAGAAGCTTGAAGCGCTGAATAACTTCACTAAACTGGTGGGAGACGACCCGGTGCTTGCGTATTTAATGGGGTTTCTCGCCGGTCAGGTAGATCGCGTACATTTTGTGCGCGATCTTCGCGGTGCAGACATATCCCTGAGGCTGTCCCAGGCAAGCCTTACAGTGTGGCCGGGAGCACCTTTTACAGCCAGTGTCGGCGGGGTTGTAGTGCCGCACCCTGTCGCCTTTGTAAAGGCTGTAGGCCAGACAAATCCTGACCGGCAGATATTCGTTTCTCTCAGTTTTGACCGGGCTGATGAAGCTGAATGGTATCAGGAAGTATTGCTTCCTGATGTTTCCCATGTGCAATTCGGCACGCAAGCAGCGGAAGAAA
>FIZM01000027.1 GCA_900019985.1 uncultured Clostridia bacterium | reverse complement strand
ATAAATCTTTACACTTCTACCTTTGTAAATGACCCTTTCTCCCGGACTCTCTTCAGTTCCTGCAAACAGCTTACCAATCATCACCACATCAGCGCCACATGCCAAAGCTTTCACCATGTCCCCTGAATACTTGATTCCGCCGTCAGCTATAACAGGTATCCCGTACTTCCTGGCAACCCTTGAACAATCAAAAATCGCGCTTATTTGCGGGACTCCTATCCCTGCCACTACCCTTGTCGTGCATATCGACCCCGGTCCGACTCCTACCTTAATAGCATCAGCGCCTGCCTCAATAAGGGCGCGAGCTGCCTCGCCTGTGGCTATGTTACCTGCTGCGACATCTACATCTTTGAAATTTGCCTTAAGAAGCCGGACTGTGTCTAAGACCGCTTTCGAATGCCCATGAGCAGTATCTACCACCAGGAGATCGCAGCCTGCATCAACGAGAGCGCCTGCTCGCTCCAATGCGTCCACAACCCCGACTGCGGCTGCCACACGGAGACGTCCCTTTTCATCTTTGGCTGAATTAGGGTACTGCTTTGCCTTCATAATGTCTTTGACAGTAATCAGGCCTTTTAGCATGTAGTTCTCATCTACAAGGGGAAGCTTCTCTATCTTGTGCTTCTGAAGAATCGCTTTAGCTTCTTCAAGAGTAGTCCCTACAGGAGCTGTAATCAGATTGTCCTTAGTCATCCGGCTTCTTATAGGTTGATCGAAATCCGTTTCGAATCTTAAGTCTCTGTTGGTAAGGATCCCTACGAGCTTTCCATTTTCCGTGATTGGCACCCCGGAAATGTGATAAGTCTCCATTATCTTCAGGGCATCAGAAATAAGGTTATCCGGGCCAAGGTGTATCGGATCAACTATAACCCCGTGTTCTGAGCGCTTTACCCGGTCGACTTCAGTAGCCTGCTTTTCCACGGGCATGTTCTTATGGATTACACCGATACCGCCTTCTCTGGCTATGGCAATGGCAAGCCTTGCTTCGGTGACAGTATCCATTGCCGCACTTGCCAAGGGGATATTAAGATGGATATTCCGTGTAATCTTCGTTGTGACATTTACATCCCTCGGCAGCACTTCAGAATATCCCGGCACCAGGAGCACATCATCAAAGGTTAATGCGTATTTTCCGAATTTCTCGCCAAACTCCATAATCAAAAGCTCCTTCTGGGACTAAGGTTGTTCCAATTGTACCAAATCTTGCCCATTAACTCAATAACTGTTATTTTCCAGATTTAAAAGGCTAAAAGGTCTTTCATATTTTATGCTCACCATTTATAGTGAATGTAATGGCATTTATAGAAATAGAAAGGGGATTGCAACTGTGAGGATGAAAGGCTTAACGCTGGTTGCGGTATTAGTCTTTATGTTACTTGTCGGGAGTGTGTCATCTGCTGCCCAGGTAATGAACGTCAAGATGTGCTATAATGACGCACCTGATCCCGAGATAAATGCTGTCCATGAATTTGCAACAAACTTTAAGAAATTTGTGGAATTAGGCACAAATGGACGCATCACTATCACTCTTTACCCTGACAGCCAGCTAGGCAATGAAGAGCAGCGGATGGAACTGGTAATGGACGGCACATTAGAGATTAATGTAGCATCCAATGCAGGGATAATGTCTGTCTATCCTGAGATTGCCGCAGCAACAATTCCCTTTATGTTTGACAGTTTTCACGCTGCCCATCTATTCTTCGATAACAGCGAATACTGGGAAATGACTAAGAAGGAATTCCAGGTGAGGACAGGTGTCGCACTCTTGGAAGCTGTTGAGGAAGGCGGATTTATCGCCTTCACAAACAACAAAAAAGAAATTCGGCAGCCTGAAGACTTCAAAGGGATGAAATTCAGGGCAATGGATCCCGGGCAATTGGCCTTATACAAATCCTTCGGCGCCAGCGGCACACCTATCCCGTGGACAGAAGTTTACATGGCTTTACAGACAGGTGTTGTAGACGGTCAGATGAACCCATCCACTTACATTATTTCCGGAAGCCTTTATGAGGTCCAAAGTTACATGACAATGGCTAATATCCAGTACTCCTGCCAGTGGCTTGTCATCAATAACGAATGGCTGGAAAGCCTGTCTCCTGAAGACCGTTATGTTATAAAAGCTGCTGCACACGCTGCCAATGTGATTAACCGGCTAAGCGTTGAGGCAAAAGAAGACAAAAGGATCCAGTTCTTACTTGACAAGGGCATGAAGATCTATTGGCCTTCCCCTGAAGAAATGGATATGTTTAAGGAATTTGGCCAGCCTGCTTATATTGAGTGGATTGAAAGTGAAGTAGGCAAATCATATATAGACGCTGCCCTCAAAAGCGCTGAACAAGCCAACAGGGAGGCTATGATTGGTGAGTAAGACGGGGCAATCCATAATCTTTACAGTAAGCAAAAATCTATCAAATCTCATTAAGCACCTCAGCCTGGGGCTGGCTGGGGTGTTCCTCCTGATAAATGTCGTAGACGTGTTGATTTCCATCTTCTTCAGGTACTTCTTGAGATCGTCCCTTATCTGGACTGAAGAGGTAGCCAGGTACACTCTGATTTACGCAGTTATGTTCGGAGCGACAGCTGCTCTCAGTTACGGCGAACATGTGCATATCTCTGTTTTCGCAAGGAGACTGCCTGCTCCTTTAGGGAGATTAGTAAGGTGGATAAGAAATGCGCTCATTACCGGGATTTTGTTATTGATGACATATCTTTCTGTTCAGTATGCAAAGGGCGGTTGGAGATCCAGGACCCTTGCATTGGGAATCCCCAGAGCAATACCGCTTATGGCGCTGCCCATCGGAATGGCGTTGCTTGTGATACAGTACGTCCTCGTGGAGATTACCCGTGCTTATTCACAGCGTAACGAGGAGGAAAGTTCATGACCGCCTTGATGTTGATAATATTCTTGCTTTTATTATTAATAGGCATACCGATATTTATCGCCCTGTTAATCGCTTCTTTTGCAGGAATTTTATACTTAGGGGATCTCTCACTGCTGCGCGTCATACCACAGCAGTTCTTCGGGGGAATGGATGTCTTCACTTTGCTGGCAATTCCGTTATTCATTCTGACAGGCAACTTAATGAACAGAAGCGCTCTCACTGATAAACTGCTCGATTTCTGCAGGGTGCTTGTGGGACACCTGAGAGGCGGTCTCGGCCATGTGAATGTAGTTGCCAGTATAGTGTTTGCCGGGATTAACGGCTCTGCCGCTGCTGACGCATCTGCCATAGGTTCGGTTTTAATACCTGCGATGGCAAAAGAAGGTTATGACAGGTCATATGCAGCCGGTATCACTGCAGGCAGCTCACTGATTGGACCAATCATTCCTCCCAGTATCTTTATGGTATTATACGGTGCCATGACAAATCAGCCCATCGGAGCCCTTTTTGCAGGCGGCGTTATCCCCGGTTTACTCCTGGGAGTGGCTTTCATGATAATGAACCACTATTATTCAGTGAAATATGACTATCCTGTATCGAATAGGCGGGCGAGTCTTAAAGAAATAACAGAAACTACAAGACACTCTATTGTTGCGCTTATTGCCCCAATCATCATTATCGGTGGAATTCTCCTGGGCATAGTAACACCTACTGAAGCCGGTGCCCTGGCAGTCTTCTATGTAGCAATAGTGGGCTTCTTCATTACCAAGAAACTCACGGTAAAGCTGTTCATAGAGGCTATCCTTGAAACAGTGAGAAGTACAAGTGTCATTTTTGTCATCATGGGCGGTGCAGCAGCTTTATGCTGGCTGTTAAAGTGGGAACAGGTTCCTCAAAAGGTTGCCATGATGTTAGTCAATGTCAGCAATAACCCGACTGTGTTGATGTTGATCCTAAGTGCGATAATCTTCGTCATCGGGATGTTTATGGAAGAGGTTGCAGCCTTGATACTTTTGACGCCTGTAGTCGCTCCTGTTGCAATGATGGCAGGGATAAACCCGATACACTTCGGGATAGTAATGACCCTAAATATAACGATTGCCTTGATAACACCTCCTATGGGTGCTTGCGTCCACATTGTTTCTGCTGTGGGAAAAGTCCCGCTGGAGAAGATGTTTAAAAATATCTGGCCTTTCGTAGGAGTCTCAATGATTGTCCTGCTGTTAGTGATCCTTTTCCCTCCCCTGGTAACCTTTTTACCCGGCATATTGAACCTATGACAGTGATTTGAATGAGCATAAAGGGAAAGCGCCCCGGCCTTAAATCAGGGGCGCTCTCCTTGTGACATGGGATCCATGGGTTATGAGTTATGGGTTATGGGAGGCTGCTAAGATTTATCTTCACAAAGCCGCTTAAGCGACCTTATATTAAACTACGAAGCACGAGCTTCTGTAGAGTTAGCCTCCACGAATTCAGCGAGAATTCCCTTGATATCCTCGGGTTTAACCTTGGCGTAGACGGTATCGCCGATTACTGCGACAGGAGCAAGGGCGCATGCTCCTACGCAACGCACTCCCTCCAGGGTGAAGAGGCCGTCTTCACTTGTTCCGCCTACGTCACAACCAAGCTCTTTCTTCAGCTCCTCCATGCAATCAGCTGCGCCTTTCACGTAACACGCTGTTCCAAGACAAACGCTGATTGTCCACTTGCCTTTCGGTTTCAGGGAGAACAGCGAATAGAAAGTTACCACCCCGTAAACCTCGCTCTCAGGAATACCCAGGCCTTTAGCCACGAATACCTGAACATCTTCGGGCAGACACCCAAAGAGCTGTTGGGCTTCGTGGAGCACAGGGATAAGGGAACCTGCCTGGTCTTTATATTTGTCGATTATATCCTGCAGCTTGTCAAACCTATCGTCATGAAGGTTTCCCTGACACTTACATTCTCCGCAGACAGTATCCGGTTTCGGATGCTTTGCCGCAACTTCGGATGCCATGTTACATAGCCTCCTTCCTGCTGACCTCGGCAGCCTCTTCAGCGCCTTCATAAGTCGTGTGCAGCAACCTGTGTGCTACATCGCTGCCGGGCTTCTTTAAGAATTCCTCATAAAGGCGAACGACTGCAGGGTTCTCATGGGATTTCCTTAACTCCATGCCTCTGTCCTCAGTGTAGAGTGCAGCCGCCCTCTTCATTGCGATGTCAGGATCCATAGACCTTGGCTGGCCTCCACCCATAATACAGCCGCCTGGGCACCCCATGACTTCGATGAAGTCATAGTGTTCGCCGGTTTCTTTAATATGGGTCAGGAGCTTGTTTGCATTGCTCAGGCCGTGAGCTACGGCAACTCTCACTTTCGTGCCACCCAGGTCTACCTCAGCTTCCCTTATTCCATCCAGACCCCTGACTTCAGAGAACTCAATCTTGCCAAGGGGTTTCTTTGTCACAATCTCATATACCGTACGCAGGGCCGCTTCCATTACACCGCCTGTAACACCGAATATCGTCCCTGCACCGGTTGATATTCCAAGAGGTGCATCAAATTCTCCGTCGGGGAGATCCTGGAACCTGATTCCTGCTTGCCTAATCATTTTCGCCAGTTCTCTCGTAGTCAAGACGAAGTCTACATCCCTGTACCCTGATGCATCCATTTCAGGCCTGGAAGCTTCAAACTTCTTGGCTGTGCACGGCATTATTGAGACAGAAACGATCTTGTCCGGGTCAATACCTGTCTTCTCTGCGTAATATGTTTTGATGATTGCACCCATCATCTGCTGCGGTGATTTACATGACGACAGGTTAGGGACGAATTCCGGATGGAAGGTTTCAGCATATCTTATCCATCCCGGGCTGCAAGACGTAATCAGAGGCAGGGGCCCTTTCGTCTTCAACCTTTCAAGGAGTTCAGTACCCTCTTCCATAATCGTCAAGTCAGCTGTAAACTGCGTATCAAACACTGCGTCAAATCCCAGCCTCTTTAAGGCTGTTGCAAGCTTACCGGTTACCGGTGTACCTGCAGGGATTCCGAATTCCTCACCTATCGATGCCCGGACTGCAGGCGCTACCTGGACGACAACATGCAGATCCGGATCGTTTATCAACTCAGCGACCTTTTGCCACTCTTCTTTTTCGTAGATGGCTCCGACCGGGCATATTCTGGCACACTGTCCGCATGATACACACTTTGAATCTGCCAGTCCCCGCTCGAACATAGGTGTTACCATCGCATCTGTGCCTCGGTATGCAAAGCCGAGGGCAGCTACGTTCTGCACCTCTCCGCATACGCTCACGCAGCGGCCGCAGAGTATGCACTTATCCATATCCCTTACCAGCGCAGCACTGGATGTGTCGCTCTCTTTATGCTCTTTCTCCCTGCGGAACCTGGCCTCTCTAATCCCAAGGCGCATTGCCAGGTCCTGAAGCTCACATTTGCCGTTCCGCTCGCAGGAAAGACAATCTTGGGGATGTGATGCCAGTATCAGTTCGACGACAGTACGGCGGGCTTCGCGCACTGCGTCAGTGTTAGTGCGTACGACAATGCCTTCCCTGACAGGAGTTACGCACGATGCAGGAAGCCCTTTGCCGTTTTCAATTTCCACTACACACACTCTGCAGGACCCTATCGGCCCTATCGCCGGATGGTAGCAGAGGGTGGGAATATCGATACCGGCGCGCCGTGCCGCCTCCAGCACCATTTCTCCTTCATATGCTTCAACCTGGATTCCGTCGATTGTTAAAGTAACTTTCTTTCTTTCATCTGCCATCATGCTCACCTCCTGATCACAGCGTCGAAACGGCAAACGCTCATGCACTCACCGCATTTTTGACATTTGCTGTTATCGATTTCATATACTCTGCGTTTCGGTTTGCTTCTGCCTTCGCCTCCTGCAGCTTCAGCCACTGCTTCTTCGGCTGCCACAGGGTGTATGCACTCAGCAGGACAAGCCTTTGCGCACAGGCTGCAACCTTTACATTTCTCAGGAATTATCTCATACCTGACTAGCTCTCTGCAGACTCCTCCAGGACACCGCTTTTCGTCAATATGGGCTTCATACTCATCTCTGAAGTACTTTATTGAACTGAGAACAGGGTTAGGCGCAGTCTGTCCCAGTCCGCACAAGGCGGTACTCCCTATTGTCTTTCCAAGGGACTCAAGGGTTTCAATATCCCCGGGCTGGCCTTTTCCCTGAGTCATACGGTCTAAGATGTCAAGCATGACTTTTGTCCCTTCTCTGCACGGTACACACTTACCGCAAGACTCATCCTGGGTGAACTGTAAGAAGAACTTAGCAATATCCACCATGCAGGTATCTTCGTCCATGATGATTAATCCGCCTGAGCCCATCATCGCGCCTGCCGCTGTCAATGTATCGTATTCCATACTGATATCCAACAGGGACTCAGGGATACAGCCGCCTGACGGGCCGCCGGTCTGGGCTGCTTTGAACTTCTTTCCGCCCGGGATTCCGCCGCCGATTTCATACACGATTTCTCTTAAGGTCGTGCCCATCGGGACTTCCACAAGCCCTGTGTTATTGATTTTTCCGGCAAGAGCGAAGACCTTTGTGCCGGGACTTTTTTCTGTACCTATGCTCCTGAACCACTCCGGGCCTTTGAGGATTATAGGCGCGATGTTGGCATAGGTCTCAACGTTATTAATGAGGGTAGGCTTGCCAAAAAGTCCTGCAGTAGCAGGGAACGGAGGCCTTGGCCTTGGCATGCCGCGCTTGCCTTCCATGGATGCCAGAAGAGCCGTCTCCTCTCCGCATACGAATGCTCCAGCGCCTACCCGGATATCCAAGTCAAATGAGAACCCGGAGCCAAAGAGGTTCTTGCCTAACACCCCGAACTCGCGGGCTTGTTTTATCGCATGGGTCAGCCTGCTCACTGCCAGGGGGTACTCTGCACGAACGTAGATATATCCCTGGCTAGCTCCGATTGCATATCCTGCTATAGTCATTGCCTCGATGATGCTGTGAGGATCCCCTTCAAGCAGGCTCCTGTCCATGAATGCACCTGGGTCTCCTTCATCAGCGTTGCAAACTACATACTTTTGGTCAGAACGAACCCTTTGGGCGAATTCCCATTTGAGCCCTGTGGGAAAACCTGCTCCTCCCCGTCCCCTGAGACCTGATTGCTTAATGGTGTCAACGACATCTTGCGGTGTCATATCTGTAAGAACCCTTGCCAAAGCTTCATAACCGTCGCGGGCTACATACTCGTATATATTCTCCGGGTCAATGACTCCGCAGTTCCTGAGGACGACTTTAACCTGTTTCTTAAAGAAGTTCAGGCTGGAGATGCTTTCGCAAATCTCACCTTCAGCTTGCCTCGGAAGCAGCCTCTCAACAGGCCTGCCTTTAACTATGTGCTCTTCGACAATCTCCTTAGTATCCTCAGGTTTAACCTTCTGATAGAAGACTCCGTCAGGGTATATCAAGACAGTAGGGCCTAAGTCACAAGAACCTATACAGCCCGTCTTGATCACCTTGACCTCGTCCAAAATTCCCTCTTCTTCAAGAGCATGCATCAGTGAATCGTAAACATTGAAACACCCTGAAGATACACATCCTGCTCCTGAACATACTAGTATATGTGCGCGAATGAATGGACTCATAGTGCTATCACCCCTTACTCATACAAGCGCTAGTTCTCATCAAACCTTGCCTCGAGACGAGCATCCTGTACCTCTCTTTCGAGTTTTGCAGCTCGCTTGAACCAGCCGCTGTCCGGATATCCTGGACCGTACTTCTCTATTGCCTCCAAGTACTCGTCGATTAGCTCCTCATCAATTCCTTCAGGCACCCAGTACCTGACTTTCTCTTCCTTTCGCAGTGGCAGTGCTGACATGACACGTCCCCCCTTTTGTGCTTTTTTTCACAATCTCTTCCATTAGAAATGGCAGTCCTTCTGTTTTCAACTGCCAGTAGTGTTTTCACTCTCATATAGATGCAAGTATCGTGCCAAGTCTGCCGCCAAGAGATTGTGGGGGGCAAAACAGCGCTCAAACCAGCCTTAAGCTGGGTCTTAACATATTCTACTCCCGCTGCGCACATAATACAAGGAGGGCATTGGAGCCAAAATATTGGATCTTATGTCCACAGTTTTGGATCCAATGCCCTCAGAGTCAATTCATCCGTTCTGTTTTTGAAAAATACCTTTACTCTTTACATGCCGAGTCGTTTCATCATTTCATTAAGCGTAGTCCTCTTAAGGCCAAGGAGGTCCGCGGCTTTCGCCTGAACACCGTCGGATCTTTCAAGTGCTTCCTCGATCAGCTTGCGCTTGTAATCATCAACAGCATCATAGAACCCTCTGTCTTCTATCTCGTTTTGCCCCTCTGACTCTACCGGCTTAGTTCCTCCGACTACCTCATCAGGAAGGTCAGAGAGATCGAGAGTGTCGCCTTCCATAAGTATTACAGCGCGTTCAATGGCATTCTCCAGCTCCCTGACATTGCCGGGCCACTCGTAGTTGATTAATGCATCCATGGCTTCCGGGGACAAGGTTATCGGTCCCCTGAAGTTCTTGGCCGCGAATTTCTGTGCAAAGTGCTTTGCCAGAAGGGGTATGTCACTCCTACGCTCTCTCAGTGGGGGCAGGTGTATAGTTATTACATTTAACCTGTAATAAAGATCTGAGCGGAAACTCCCTCTTTCAATGGCAGCTTCCAGATCTTTGTTTGTTGCGACTATGACCCGGACATCAACAGATCTTACAGTGGTCTCACCTATGCGTATGAACTCCCTATTTTGAAGGAACCTAAGAAGCTTCGCCTGGAGTGCCAGGCTGATATCGCCTATCTCGTCAAGGAATACAGTCCCACCGTCAGCTTCCTCAAACAATCCCCGTTTTGTCATGTGCGCTCCTGTGAAAGCGCCGCGAGCATGGCCGAAGAGCTCACTTTCCAAAAGCGTCTCAGGAAGCGCGGCACAGTTTATGCTGACAAAAGGTTCTTCCGATCTAAGGCTCTGCATGTGGATCTCACGGGCTATAAGGTCTTTACCGGTTCCGCTTTCTCCGCGAATCAAGATCGTTGCATCGGTTCTTGCGACCTTTTCCACCAATCTAAAGACTTCCTGCATTTTCTCGGATGTGCCGATAATCTCTCCTGATCGCTCGCGGATCGTCTGAAGCTCCCGTCTCAGCCTCTTGTTTTCCAAGGTAATGGCCCGCCTGTCCAGGGCCTTCTTTACCACGAGCTTCACTTCATCCACTTTGAAAGGCTTCGGCAGATAATCAAAAGCCCCGGCCTTCATGGCTTGGACAGCGTTTTCCACCGTAGAGTATCCGGTTATCATAATAACCGGAGTATCAGGCAGCATGCGTTTTGCCTCTTCCAGGACTTCCATTCCTGTGATTTTCGGCATCATGAGGTCTGTGACGATCACATCCAGGTCAGGGTTAGACTTTATAATGTCCAAGGCCTGCTCTCCGCTGGTAGCAGCCAACACCTGGTGCCCGTCCTGAGACAATACAAGCTCAAGAAACTCGCACATTTTCTGTTCATCATCTACGACAAGCACTTTGCCTGTGGGAGTCTCCATATCACTCTACTCCATTCGAAGGAAGAACAATAGTAAAAGTAGTGCCCTCACCCAGCTGGCTTTCGACTTTAATGGTCCCTCCGTGCCTCTCGATGATGTTGTAACTTATGGAAAGGCCAAGGCCTGTCCCTTTACCCACTTCTTTCGTGGTGAAAAACGGGTCAAATATCTTCGGAAGATTCTCAGGTGCAATCCCAATGCCTGTGTCAGATATGATTATCTCCACAATATCCCCGGACGCGCGTGTCTTGATTCCCAGATGTCCGCCGTTAGGCATAGCTTGCATTGCATTGAGAAGCATATTGAGGATTACTTGCTGCAGTTCCCCGGCGTCAATCCTGGCTTCAGGATCAGATTCATCAAGCTCAATTGTAACTTGAATGCCCTTCCTCTCAAGCTGCCCACCGAAGATCTTAAGAGTCCTTTCGGAAGCCTCGTTTACCTTGCATTTGCCTGCAGGCATATTAACAGGCCTTGCAAAATTCAGGAGGCTGCGGACTATATCAGAAATCCTTTCTGACTCCTCCACAATAGTCTTCAAATACGCATCGCTCATGTCGTCAGAACCGCATATATCCCTGAGGACATCAGCATATCCCAGGATCAAAGTGAGCGGAGTATTGATCTCATGGGCGACCCCGGCTGCAAGTTGTCCTAAAGCAGCTAACCTGTCAGACTGGATCAGCTGGCTTTCCAGCTTTCGCTTCTCAGTGGTGTCTTGGCTTAAGAGAACTGCTCCGTACACTTCTCCGTTCTTGCTCTTCAAGGGGCTGATCTTAATGTGCAAAGTCACTTTATCGTCACCGAGTCGAAAGACCATTTCCCCCACATCTGTCGGCTCGCCCAGAGATATGGCCCGCTCGAAACCATGCCTGCATTTGGGGATATCCAGTTGAGGAAATGCTGAAAATACGTCTTTCCCCACAGATTCTGAGTTGAAATACATTTCAGCGGACTTATTTACGCCGGTAACGACCATATCAGTATCTACGACTATGATGCCTTCTATGATGCTATCAATTGTGTCTTCATGGTATGCTTTGAGTTCTGCCAGTTCCATATTGTGCACCTCAAGTTGGTTTATAAGGTACGGGAGGCACATCTTGTTCTCTGCAAGTCCCCTGAATACTGCTACAGCTTTTTCCCGACACGTACTGTATCCGCATGCACCGCAGTTTAGCTCATCTTCAGGTTTAGTCTTGTCAAGCTCCCGCAGTATTCTCTCTATGTCCTCTTCTGTAGGATCAGGCATGTCTATGCTCTTAGGTGAGAACGTACGGGCCGCTTCAATTTCGGGGAACTCTGGATCAGCTTGACTTATGCTCGAACCTGTTCGCTCAGACTGCTTTGCGTAATCCACAGCAACTACACGCCGTGCATAGCTGGGAAGATCCGTTGTCATCATCGGGCCGTTTATACATCCTTCACAGAACAGCATGTCTACAAATTCAGGACAGTCTTTTTCAGTGCTCAATGCCTCAAGAAAGTCTATGCAATTGTCTTTGCCTTCAATAACGAGGATTTCATTGTCGACCATATCCGCACTGAGAGCCGCACTTCTGAGCAGCCCGCCGGATACCGGATACAGCCTGCCTAAATATGCATCCTCCCTGTCGAAATCACTGTCAGGAAGATCTGTTAAATCCATAGGGAACTCGTCCAGGAGCTCCCTCAGCTCTGTGAACGTGAGAACCGCATCAATGGAATCGGAAATCGACGCATCCAGTATTTCGCTCTTCTTGGCTACACAAGGCCCTATGAAAACGGTATAGGCGCCCTTATGCTCCTTCTTTATCATTCTCCCGGCAGCCACCATAGGCGAAACAACAGGAGCAAGCCTCGGAACGAGGTGAGGGTATTTTACCTCGACGAGGTTGACTACAGCAGGACAAGGCGTGGAAATTATGCCGGGTTCGTGATCGTCTTCGATAATCTTGATGTACTCTTGTGTTACACGTTCCGCACCCCATGCAACCTCATACACGCCTGCAAAGCCCAGCTGCCTTAGGGCTGATACAACCTGGCCAGGCCTCAGTTCTCTATGGAATTCCACTACAAAGGAAGGCGCAAGCAACGCATAGGCTTTACCTGTTGCAAGCGCATTCTTCACACCAATGGAGTGTTCCTTGATGTGCTTTGCGTGCTGAGCACAGACCCTTACACAATAGCCGCAGGCGATGCATAAGTCTTCCATTACGTTTGCTTGGCCGTCTTCCACCTTAATAGCCTTTACAGGACAATTCCTGACGCATGCATAGCACCTCTTGCACTTACCCTCAATCGTTGTGACAACGCCTATTTCCGACACCCCCTGTGCATTAGCACCTGCAGCTATCGGCCACATTGGCTACGTGTAGCCTATCAGAACGAAGACTCCTGTGCGGTTTACGTATTCAGTTTTAATCATGCCAGACAGGCAACGCAGATCTTGATTCATTATATCATACAGGAGGATATCTCGACCGAAATCTCTGCTCCTGCGCCATACGTTGACACCTTTGCTGACATGAACAGATAACCCCTGATATATAAACATATGACCGTCGACATACACGGATAACCGCTGATAAAAGCAGATAACAGCCTGTATAAGGAGATACCGCCGATCCATACAGGCAACGGCAGGTTTGCTAGGCCCGCAGCAAACTACTATAAGACCTTGCTATTTCGCAACCTACGCGTGTATTGTTGCGTACTAGCGAAAGATTAGCCGTTAGTGTAGCCCCGCCTGTAAGCTCCCCCAAACGGTGTAGAATGTAGGGGGTTACGTCTTTGCCCAAAATCCCCTTCTCATTCGCCTCATGGACGGCCTTGGAGATAGCATCTTCAAGGAAAGCAGGGTCGACCTCATCTTCAGGCGGCACTGGCACAGTAACAAGGATTCCTCCTCTTATGCCAGCCTTCCACTTAGACATCATGATCTTTGCGATATCCTCCGGCTCCTTTACTTCGTACAGTAGTTTGTACGGAGTCTGTCTTACATGAAACCCAGGAAGCACCTTGGTGTTATACCCAATGACAGGGATGCCGAGGGTCTCCAAGACTTCCATGGTAAGCCCAAGATCTAGGATGGATTTCATACCTGCGCAGACAGTAGCTACATCGGTCCTAGATATCATGAACAAATCATTGGACACGTCAAAAGTGCTTGTGGCACCGCGATGCACACCCCCGATGCCGCCTGTAACAAAAACCGGGATGCCTGCCATTTCCGCCAAGGCTATACTGGCAGCGACTGTCGTTCCGCCTGAACCTCCTGTTGCCAATAGGACTCCCAGGTCTCTGTACCCTGCTTTTGCTATGCCTTGTCCTCTCCCCAAGAGCTCTATCTCCTCTTCGGTTAACCCGACTCTCAGCTTGCCGCAGATAACTGCGGTTGTGGCAGGAACGACCCCCATGGATCTGGCAATCGCCTCTACTTCCTTAGCCAGATCTACATTGTGCGGCTGGGGTAAGCCATGAGTCAGAATTGAAGTTTCGAAAGCAACCACAGGCAGATCCTTCTCTATTGCGTCCCTAACCTCGTCACTGACTATAAGGTATTCGTTCATAGCAGGCGCCCCTTTTTTCCGGGTGCATATTCTAAGCTCTTAACCCATTCCCTGGCAACACTCACATCAGGCCTCGCTCCCATAACCGTCACAACTTTGCCTGCAAGGGAGTTGGCAAAGCACGCTGCAAGCCACATATCTTCGTGAGTGAGAAACTTACATATAAACGCAGCATTGAAGCAATCCCCTGCACCGGTAGTGTCAACAGGGTCCTTTACCGGCTCGGTAGGGCAGACACGAACACAGCGTTCATTAGCAACAACGCAACCGTCCTGTCCCAGTTTCACCACTACATGCGGGGCATAATCCAGAAACTCCGCAGCCATCTTTTCCGGAGGCTTCTTCCCTACCAAAACTGCACCTTCTTCATAGTTAGGCATAAGGAGGGTCGAATGCCTTGC
Source organism: uncultured Clostridia bacterium (assembly GCA_900019985.1). Taxonomy (GTDB): domain Bacteria; phylum Bacillota; class SHA-98; order UBA4971; family UBA4971; genus UBA4971. Next base: position 1,931 of record FIZM01000027.1, on the reverse strand, counting down.
ATAGTTCAGAAAGCGCGAGACTCCGAATTCTTCCAAGGGATACCAAGATGATGGATCCAGGGAAACCGGAACTCCTCGAGAAAGCGCAAGCTCCATGGCTTTTTCCGCAGCAGGACGTGAAAGATCGCTGTAAAGCGCATAGCCGCCGATATGCAACCATTTTGCCTGCTCCATTATATCGTCCGTGATTATTTCCGGGGAAATCGCCTCATCAGCGGCGCGCTGAGCAATGAAGGATTTCTCACCTCGTGGGCCTACGAGGTTTATTACACATGCAGTCATAAGGTCGTCATGAGATTCTAAGAAAAGATTGACCCCGGCCTCAGTGAGGTCTGATACGGCAATGTCTCGAAGGGCATCTTTGCCTGTTGCTCCCAAGACTCCTGATTCGTGGCCAAGGAGCAAGCACCAGAACGCAACGTTTGAAGCTGTTCCGCCGGGGCGTACCTGAATCGCTGCTGAAACATCGGTGCCGGGTTTGGGTTCAGCCTTTAAAGACACGAGGATATCTGCCGCGACACCTCCCATAGTCAGGATCAAGTTTCTTCCTTCCTTTCATTAAGAGAGATCACAGTCAGCTCTCTTCATGAAATCCTAATCGTGCGTGGACCTATATCCTGTAAAGATGCGCACCCTGTTAAGAGCATGGCAGTTTCAAGCTCTGTCTGAATCTTGTTGAGAATGCGTTTTACTCCCTCTCTTCCTGCGCCGAAAGCCCCCACAACAAGAGGCCTACCTATAAGCACTGCATCAGCTCCTAAGGCAAGGCACTTTAGTACATCCACGCCTCTCCGAATGCCTCCGTCGGCAAAGACGATAAGCTTGCCTTTGACCGGCCTTGCGACCTCGCTTAGGACATCTGCAACTCCGGGGGTATGATCGAGAACCCTGCCTCCATGATTGGAGACAACGATCCCTGCTGCACCGCAGTCAGCAGCAAGCTTCGCTTCATCAGGGGTCATAATCCCTTTTATGATTACCGGCAGGCTCGTTGAACTGATAAGCTCCTTAAGCTCTTTTTCACTTTTGGGGCCTGCTTCTGCACCGAGAAGCCTCATATTTACAAAGCCTGCAGTATCAACATCGATCCCGACAGCAATAGCACCGGCTTCCTCGGCCTGCTTAAATCTCTCAATTATTTGCTCATTTGGTCGTGGCTTTACGATAGGAATCCCATGCCCTCCGAACTCATCAATTGCTTTTATTCCCGCCTCAAACATGATTGGATCCCCACCGTCTCCGGTCATGCCTATAGTGCCTGCATCAAGACAGCCTCCTACCATAGCGTTAGCAAGCTCGCACTCACCCATCAGTTCCTGGAAATTTATCTTGACTCCTGCAATGGGTGCGCCGAGAACAGGCAGTGCAAATTTACGCCCAAACAACGATATGCTGCAATCAGCTTCCTTAATCCCGTGCAGAGTTCTCATATTAATCTTAATTTCAGCCAGTGCATCTACATTGCGCATGAACGAGGATCCGGTGGCGATACCGCCCATTCCCGGCACCTCTCCTCTGCATGCCCTGCCATCACACACCTTGCAGACTCTGCAGATTTTACCCAGTTTGTCTCTGGCACGTTTGCGGATTTCAGACAATGATAGTTCAGTAGCCATACTTCTCCCACTCCTAGTTCATTCCGTTTTTGAATCCAGCTCCTTTGCCTTTCATATAAGAGCATTCGTTAAAATAATTAAGCACAACCACAGCAGCATATTACACCATAGTCTCTTCATATTTCTTGCCGGATCTATGGTTGTCCTTCTTTCCATATTTGAACTGAAATCAGTGCAAGCCTGCATGTATTTTGATAAGACATATGGAGTGTCCCTTAAGGCATTGCGGCTCTCTTCGGCATGGACGTCATCTGCGGGAGGTTTCGTACAATAAAAAAAGCTTCCGGCGGCGACCTACTCTCCCACATCGTCACC
>FIZM01000026.1 GCA_900019985.1 uncultured Clostridia bacterium | reverse complement strand
TTATTTAGTTAAGGCTTAATCCCTTGGCACATGCTGCGATGCAGGTGTTTACAGAAAAGAAAGAGAACTTATTATTTACGAAATTGGATTGGAAACATAGTGGGACATGTGATCAATCGAAGGAGGTCACAGCGATGATCAATACCGCGAAACTCCAGGAAATTCTTGTTGATTATAAGAAAGGCTTTGATGCATGGTGGAAAAACGAGAAATACAAGTGGGAAGCAGTCCATCACTTTCAACAGCACTGGAATATCAATGCTCCTGACTTTTTGGAAATGTTTACTCAAGCTACAAGCAAGACAGGCAATCTGCTCGCATCGAGGCAAAACTTTCCTCGACGGATGATCCTGAAATTTGCCGCAGCTGATGCCGAAGCTGTGCGTTCCATGTTTCTTGACCTATTTGATGAAAGTAAAGACTTGGCGGCAAGGGTTGAGAAATTTGTATCAACTGCAGACAGGCTCATGGAAGAGTACAACGACGGCACATGGCGCAATCATTGGCAAAACATCAATTCAGTAAGCACCTACTTATGGCTGCGTTTTCCTGATAAATACTACATATATAAGTACTCGGAGTACGTGGAGGCTGCCAGAATCCTCAACCCCAGCCTGCTTCCTAAGAAAGGCGGAGGGACAGTAAGTCTAATCACAGGGTTTCAACTCTATGACCAAGTCTGTGAGGAACTTGCCAAGGACAGCGAACTGATACAGCTACTGCAATCCAACCTGGACAGCACCTGCTATCCAGATCGTGCACTTAAGACTCTCACCATAGACGTTGGCTTTTATATCAGCCGAGTTTATGCGAAGGAAAAACAGAAAACCGAATGGTTCCCTAATGACTACAGTCCAAACATCTCAGTGGAACAGTGGTTGGAATTGCTGCCAAACAGAGAAGTATTCAGCAAAAGCAGTCTAGAAATAATGAAACGCATGAAGCATCGTGGTGGTATGGCTACTTGTAAGCAACTGTCTGTCAAATATGGTGAAAGTCCTGGTTTCTACAACGCTGGTTCTATCTCTTTAGCCAAACGCGTTGCCAAGTTCGCAAACTGCCCCCTCCCACCTGGCATTCAAAACGAAAAATGGTGGCCAATTCTTTATTTGGGTAAATTCACTGAAGATAAAACTGAAGGTGTGTTTATCTGGAAGCTTCGCCCCGAGCTGAGTGAAGCGTTGGACAGATATGACCTCAGCGATATAAAGCTCTATGCAGATGATGCGGATGAATCCGACATTCGGTATTGGTGGCTGACTGCAAATCCAAAGATTTGGTCTTTCGGGGATCTACACGTAGGCGGGGTCCAGAGTTATTCTTTCTATAATGAACGCGGCAACAAACGGCGGATATTCCAAAACTTCCTTGACGCAAAAACCGGCGATCTAATAATAGGATACGATGCCAGTCCCACAAAACAGGTTGTCGCCCTAGGCACTGTCACGGAGAACGACGGAGAAAGATTATACTTCGAGAAAACCGAGGGCTTGGTCAATCCCATCAGCTACGAAGAACTGAAATGCTGCCCAGAACTGGAGAACATGGAGTTTTTCGCCAACCCAAAAGGAAGCCTGTTCAAACTCACCAAAGACGAATATGATTTCATCCTCGACTTAATCCGGGAAGAGAACCCGCTGCCGCAAACAGACGGCATAGAACCATACACAAAACAAAACTTCCTGCAAGAGGTCTATCTCTCCGACGCTGATTACGACACCCTTGAATCACTCCTTCGCAATAAGAAGAACCTCATTCTGGAAGGCCCTCCTGGTGTCGGAAAGACTTATGCTGCCAAGCGTCTGGCCTGGGCGGTCATGGGAGCGAAAAAAGATGACAACATCGAGTTCATCCAGTTTCACCAGAACTACTCCTACGAAGACTTTGTCATGGGCTACAAACCAAGAGGTGCAAGCTTCGAGTTGGAGTACGGTATCTTTTACCGCTTCTGCCTGAAGGCCGCCAACAAGCCGGACGAGCCCTTCTTCTTCATCATTGACGAAATCAACCGCGGCAACATGAGCAAGATCTTCGGAGAGCTTCTGATGCTGATCGAAAAAAACTACCGAGGCACAAAGACGACCCTTGCCTACGACAAGCGGCCGTTCACTGTGCCGGAGAACATCCACATCATCGGCATGATGAACACGGCCGACCGCAGCCTTGCCTTCATTGACTATGCTCTGCGCCGGCGTTTCAGCTTCTTTGCCATGGATCCGGCGTTCGATTCGGACGGCTTCCGCGCCTATCAGAAGCAGCTGAATAATGAAACCTTCGATGCTCTGATCGAGCGCATCAAAGAACTGAACAGGGCGATATACAGCGACACTTCCCTCGGCAAGGGATTCCGCATCGGCCACAGTTATTTCTGCAACCGCACACCGGAGAACTGCACGGAAGAGTGGATGAAGGAGGTTGTGGAATACGAGATCATCCCAATGCTGAACGAATACTGGTTCGACGACGCGGACATAATCAGGCATTGGGAGAATGTCCTGCGTGGTGTGTTCAATGATTGAGAGGAAAGGCATTCTTATTAAGAACATCTTCTACATGCTTTCCTATGCTTATCAGGTGCTGCGGCAGTCGCACTATGAAGACATCGCAGCAGAAGAATTCCAAAATATCCATGACCTTTTCGCCGGGATTTTGGCCGCAGGGTTGACACAGCAGCTGAAGCAGGGTTTGTACCGTGAGTACATTCCCCAAATTGATGACCTGCCTGTCTTAAGGGGCAAACTGGATATGCAGCGCACCATCCGCCATAAGCTGCAGCAGAAAACACTGCTGGCCTGCGAATACGACCAATTGACAGAGAATAATGCCTTCAATCAGATCCTGAAAGCGACCGCCGAAATACTCCTGCATGCCGGGAATGTGAAGGAAGAGCGCCGTCAGGCCTTAAAACGCGTGCTGCTCTTTTTTCACGACATCGATCCAATTGAACCGTTTAGCATTAACTGGAGTACCCTCACCTTCCACCGCCACAACCGCAGCTATGAAATGCTGCTGAACATCTGCTATTTTGTGATCAGCGGCCTGCTGCTGACAACGGAAAAAGGACGCTACAAGATGGCGGCGTTCCTTAAAGACATCAATATGGCGAGGTTGTTTGAGAAATTTGTCCTGGAATACTACCGCTGCCACCACCCGCAGCTCCACCCTGCACCGAGGCAGGTTCAATGGGACACAGATGAAGAGTCGGTGCGGTTCCTTCCATCTATGAACACCGATATTATGCTTAAACATGGAAATCAAACCTTGATCATCGATACCAAATACTACAGTCGGACAATGCAGACTACGCCGTTTGGCAGCCACACCCTCCATTCTGGCAATCTGTATCAGATATTTGCCTATGTCAAGAATGAGGACAAGAAAAGAACCGGAAATGTGTCGGGGCTGCTTTTGTACGCCAAGACCGGTGAGAGCATTGCGCCGGACTGCGACGTGAAGCTCGGCGGGAACAGGATTGTAGTGAAAACGCTGGACTTGAACGTTCCTTTTTCGGAGATTGCGGGGCAGTTGGATGGGGTTGTGGAGATGTTTTTTGAGTCCTACCCGAGTGAGGTTCGTACTGAGTAAGGGCTATGTGAGATATCAGAATGGGAGGAGGAAAATGCAGATTTGCTGCACGAAAAAACTACTGGAGAGTATTAGTGTGACTCCAGAAGAGCATTTTAACATCGATCCGCTCTTCTCCTGGCATGCAGATGTTTTTACAATTGACC
>FIZM01000025.1 GCA_900019985.1 uncultured Clostridia bacterium | reverse complement strand
CCAACCGGAAGGTTTGTAATAGGCGGCCCGCAAGCTGACTCAGGCCTGACCGGGCGCAAGATTATTGTAGATACATACGGCGGCGCTGCCCGTCATGGCGGCGGATCCTTCTCAGGCAAGGACCCGACTAAGGTCGACAGGACTGCGGCTTATGCACTCAGGTGGGTGGCAAAAAACCTGGTGGCTGCAGGTATTGCAGATAAATGCGAGGTACAGGTGGCTTATGTCATTGGAAAGGCTGAGCCTATATCCATTGATGTAGAAACCTTCGGGACCGGACGGATCCCTGATGAAGAGATACTGAGGCTTGTCAGGAAGCACTTTGATCTAAGGCCTGCAGCGATAATCGACCATTTCCGGCTTGAGAGGCCTATATACAGCCCGCTGGCTGCTTACGGGCATTTCGGCAGGACTGACCTGCCGGAAGGCGATGTCCCATGGGAGAAGCTGGACAGAGTTGATGCTCTCAAGAGGGATGCTTTCTAGCTACAAGTTTCGCCCTGGAAACTCATAATTCGACACCTTTCGGATTGCGTGAGGACATAATAGAAAGAGGAAATCCTAAATACCATGTAGAAATAGCATTAGACATGGTTTGCTAAAGTCTTGCTTGATAATCAAAGAAGTGCCTGTGACGGTGTTAACCGGTTTCAAGACGGATTTAGGGCATGGGGTGCGGGAGGCTATCAATCAAGTGATAAATGTCGGACTAATAGGGTGTGGCAACTGGGGAAGGAACTATGTTCGGAATTTTGCGCAGATCTCCGGCGCAAGGCTTGTAGCCTGTTGCGACATAAATCCCGAGACTCTGCTTTCTATTCGTGAAAGATACCCGTTAATTAAGTTGACTAAGAACTACAGAGATATTGCAGGCGATCCTAAGATAGATGCAGTGGTGATTGCTACGCCTCCGGCGAATCATTACCCTATAGCCAGGGAATGTTTGTTGCGAGGGAAACATGTGCTTGTGGAAAAGCCTTTCACCTTATCGTCGGAAGAGGGCTATCAACTTGTTGACATAGCTGAAAAGACCGGCAGGGTTTTGATGGTTGGACATATCATGGATTATCATCCGGGCATGCGCCTTGTGAAGAAGTACATTCGCAACGGTGAGCTAGGGAAGATCTTTTACCTGCACTCTACTAGGACAAGCCTGGGTATTGTACGGGAAGATGTCAGTGTGTTGTGGGATAAAGCCCCTCATGATATTGCGAGCCTGCTGTACCTCCTTGAGGAAGAACCGGTGAGCGTCGCTGCTACCGGCAAAGCCTTTGTTAATGAAGGTGTAGAAGACGTAGTCTTTGTAACGCTGTGCTTCGCGTCAGGCATAATCGCAAATATCCATGTCAGCTGGTTGGACCCGTGCAAAGCCAGCAGGACAACGATCATCGGGGAAAAGAAGATGATCGTGTTTGACGACGGAGAAGCCTTGGAGAAGGTTAAGGTGTACAGCAAAGGTGTAAACTCCAGGCGGGATCTGTTGAGAAAACGTGAAAATTCAAGGGTGCCTTCGAATGGAATGGAAAACGGGGGAGACGCATCCAACGGCCATGACCCTCTTAACGGTTTTTCCGAGTTTCAATACACCTTCACCTATGGCGATGTTTATATCCCTAAGCTTAAGATGAGTGAACCCCTTCGCAACCAGTGCCTTCACTTCCTCGAATGTATCAGAGAAGGCAAGCATCCTCAGACTGACGCAGCAAGCGGTGCCAGGGTTGTGAGTGTCCTTGAGAAGGCACAGGAATCATTGAACAGAAACGGAGAGTATGTGCCGATAGAGCCCGGTTCTGAGGCTGCTCTTGCCGCAAAGGAGAGTTTTATGGCCAAAGCCAGATTGTTTTGGAAGGGCTTAGGTTTTTAGTTTTGTTTCTGCGAAAGTAGAGGTAGGGAGTTGAGCGGTCTTGACGATTCGCGGGCAAAGCAATGAGTCTTGTCAGATCCGCGTATTGATAGCAGACGCAAGTCCGCTTTTTAGATCCGGCATCAGACAGAACATAGAAGGACAGCAAGGCTTTGAAATTATAGGAGAAGCTGAGACCCCGGAAGATGCAATAGCCCTTGCAAGGGAAACACAACCTAAAGTAGTAATAGTAGGCCTTTCAGGGCACCACGGAAAAACGTGGGAAGCCATAGCAGACCTTGCAGAATGCAGCTGTGTCTTGGTAATCACCGGAGCGAATCATCCAAGCGAGGCAGGCAGATACGTCCTGAAGGCGTTTTTGTCCGGAGCTTTAGGGTGTGTTGACCGCCTGGC
>FIZM01000024.1:29675-32819 GCA_900019985.1 uncultured Clostridia bacterium | reverse complement strand
ATGTTGACTACTGCTTTGCCTACGCGTTCCGCTACATCCGCAATGCTGCTCTTCATCAGATACCCGCCGGGTTGGGCCGCTATCTGGAAAGAAGGCGTGCTTTCTATCTGGACAGCAGAAGACGTAGGTTCATGAACTGCTATATCAGATGCAGCAAACGTCTGGCCGTCTCCTGCAACATGCAAGAATACAAGTCCTGTAATGAGCACACTGATTACTGCAACCAGAAAGTGTGAGGTAAATGTCTTCTTCCAATTGCTATTGTCACAGCGCATAAATGCCACTCCTTTCACTCGCTACTTATCTATCAAACCAAAAAAACTGATAGAAGAACTTGGTAACGTACTGGGAAAACGATTCAGGCTGAGGTTCCCTTGACACTTGCGGTGCAAACCTCACAGTCTGAGCCATCGCTGTCAGCAGGGATTCGTCTACCTCGCCCACGAGCGTAAATTCATATCCTCGCTCTTTCCACCTGAGCACCCTGGCACCTGATGAATCTGAGAAGCTCAATATGGTATCCTGTCTTCTGCTGTCTTTTTCAATCCTGGGCAAGACAAAATACGATATGGTGTTCAGTCCGTCAGTCAGGCGGATATGTGCTGCGGGAAATGTTCGGTATATGCTGAGAAAGCCCCCTTCGATTACGTAACCCGGCGGCAGAAATTCCGGCACAGGAATAGCGAAATCTGCCTCCTTTTCCAGTTCGTCCAGGGGCATCAGATTGTCTGATGCAGGTAGTTCCACTGTGACGACATCAGGCGGTGTATCCAGCCGGAAGATATCGTCAGTCAATGCAGGAAAGAACTCAATATGGTTGTAGAAGGATACAGATGACATGGCCCCGTCAGGCCTGTACTTTTCTGTCTTCAGGATGAAAGGATACTCCCTGTCCACCCATATTCTCCTGGAAGGGTTGCCCGGATGGCGAGGCTCTAATCGGATTACGTAGGCTTGCCTTCCTGCCAGACTCTCAGTGCCAATCAATGAAACCTCATAGTTGGCTTTTATCAGATCCATATCCCTTGCTGTGTTAAACTCCTCAGCATCTGCGTTGTCATGAAAATCTGAAGCTACATCCGGCATCTGAAACACTACCTTAAGCGATGGTTCATAATGCCAGATTGATTCGCCGTCTGAGATCACAGTCCTGAATTCGCCCGGTGCTGCTGAGGAGAGCAAGTACTCTGTTCTGGTGAGGTTCGGTGCTTTGTGCACTATGTTAGATATGCAAGCGCTTGTGCCTTCGGGATGCCAGATTATCACAGTTTGCGTTGCTTTAAAACTCACGTATTCGCTGTTTCTGGCTACCTGTTCAATCAGGTTTATCGCAGTTTGCGAACCTGTAGAATCTACACTGTCAAGTTCCGGCAAACGCGGGGTTCGCGCGAATGCGGTTTTGTTTCCTTTTATTGCTGATTCAGATAATGCTATCACCAAACACAATACTAGAACAGCAACTACCTTCCTAAAAACCACAGACACTCACCCTCTGGACAATCCATGTCATCATCTAGATGAAAGAAACGTTACGCGCCGAAAAACCTCTTGAATTCTTCGTCCGTTAGGATTCGATGTGATGACTCGTTCATCAGCTGCGGACATCTCATAGGAGCTGAAGAGGTCAGATGAATACATGCTGACTGCGTGATCGGTGGCAACGAATCCAAGGGAAGTCTTGTCTGAAAACGGCCTATCAAATCCTGAGATGACGTACTCTCTGATGTACGGCTCAACCAGGTCTGTATCAGCAACGGCTGTATCTTTTGAGGCTCCGATATGTGAATCCAGGGTAAAAGGCAGAATTGCCAAAAGCAGCAAGGCTGCAACAGGGGCAAGTGCCTTCAAAAGAAATCCCGGATACAGTCTACGCTTTGGATGGAGGCTCATCCGTTCTCTCAGCTCAGGCCAAAACTCCCGCGGCAACTCAGGTTCCTCCAGCATTCCAAGGAGGTCCTTCGTTCGCCTGAGTGCACGGCACTCTCTCTGACAAGCTTCACAGTCCAACAGATGAAGCTCGACCTGGCGGAGTTCGTGATAGGCCAGCTCTTTATCGAGATATGCAGAAAGAAGACTCCTTACTTTCTCACAAGTCATTCTTCCCATCATCCGACTTCAACCTCAGTTTCTTGGTATACGTATGGCGCCAGTTTCTTTCTGAGGAGCCTGCGTCCTCTATGTATGCGAGATCTCACTGTGCCGATAGAGCATTGGAGGATACCGCTGATTTCCTCATAAGAGAATCCCTCAAGGTCATACAAGACCACTGCCATGCGGTAGTTCAGAGGCAAAGACTGAAGGGCGGCTAGGATCTTGTCTGAAAGCTCGTTTTGTTGTGCGATTCTTTCAGGGTTTTCAGTCCAGTCAGGAAGTACCTTCTCTACATAGCCGTCCTGGGTGGCAATAGGTTCATCAAGGGATTCAAACCTGTACTTACCGCGTTTTCTCAGTTTATCGATGTACAGGTTAGATGCTATACGAAAGAGCCACCTCTCAAAGGATGTGCCCATTTTGAATCTGTCAAACGCACGGTAAGCCCGGAATAATGCCTCTTGGGCCAGGTCTTTAGCCTCATCAGGATCTCCGGTCAACCTTAAGGCGACACGGTAGAGCTTATGATCATAGGTTCGGACCAGCTCTTCAAAGGCCTCTATATCGTTCTCGCGATACTTTGCACTAGCTATTGCCTGTGTGTTCAACATTTCTCTGCCACCCCATTTTGACCTTACCTCCGGGCATGCTTGGAGACCTCACTTATACTTGCGAAAACGAATCCGGATCAAAAAAGTTCCTGATGAAATCTACCTTGAGTATATCTTTCCTTTGCAGAATGCGCAACTTGTTAACTCATCACTTATCAGGCAGGAGATGTAAGTCACACTATAGAATATAACAAATTATTAGATATGACTTGAGAATATGGCAGACTACTATTAGATATGACTTGCGGCTACCAGGATTATTGATAGACTGTAGATAGAAACTGAATCTTGTTAATTGACGAGTCCGGCGCCTTCAACGGAAGGTGAGGAATACATTGACTGAGAGGCAAAAACAGTATATTCAGAAGTTCAGAGGTAAGAAGGCTGCTGTTTTGGGTATTGGCGTAAGTAATGCGCCTGTAATCCGGTTCCTTGTGGAAGC
>FIZM01000024.1:2390-29642 GCA_900019985.1 uncultured Clostridia bacterium | reverse complement strand
CCTCTTGACCTGCCTGAACTGGTTGAGGCTCGCAGATGCGGCGTTTGGCAATCAAATGAAGTCGGGCTGTTTCTTGATCTTTGCGAGGCACCTGTTATAGGAATAACCGGAAGCGATGGAAAAACGACTACAACTACTTTGGTGGGTGAAGTTCTCAGAGCATGCGGAAAACAGGTTTTTGTCGGCGGAAACATTGGTAATCCGCTTCTTTCCGAAGTATTCAACATAACCGCTGATTCCGTCGTTGTTCTGGAGCTTTCCAGTTTTCAATTGCAGCCTCTTAGAAAGAGCCCCCATATAGGTGTGATCCTGAACCTTTCCCCTAACCACCTGGATCATCACAGATCCATGGATGAATACGCTGAAGCAAAAGAGGGTATTTTCAGGTACCAAGGGCCTTCGGATTATGCAGTCTTGAATCTGGACAATTCATGGACGCGTTCTATGGGCAGCAAATGTCCTGCAAGATGTGTATTCTTCTCAAGACGTGAAAAAGTCCCGGGCGGGGTGTATGTCAGAGGAGACGAGGTCATCGTTGATATCGAGGGCGCCGGTAGAGGGGTAGCTCTCAGTTTCGATGACATTAAAGTGCCCGGTGGGCACAATATTGAGAATTTCCTGGCTGTAGCTGCAGTTACGGCTCTTGCCGGATGCGACTTTGAATACCTGCGCAGCGTAGCAAGGGATTTTACCGGGGTCGAAAACAGGATCGAATTTGTCGCAGAGAAACGCGGTGTTAAGTTCTACAATGATTCCAGTGCGACGGCGCCCAGCAGGTCTATTGCAGGCATTCAGTCATTTGCCGCTCCCATTGTCCTTATTGCCGGCGGTTCCGGAAAGAATTTGTCCTTTGAAAGCCTGGGAGAAGTCATTGCCGAGCGCGTTAAGTCAACGGTGCTTGTGGGAGATACTGCACATGAAATTGAGTCTGCTATAAGAAGAGCAGAGAAAAAACTGGGGCGTAACGTAAGAACACTGGTAGTTGACGGTTTTGATGAAGCCGTGCATGTTGCGTATTCTGAGGCATCTCCCGGTGATGTAGTTCTGCTCTCGCCTGCGTGTGCAAGCTTTGATCTATTCAGTGATTACAAGGCGAGAGGGGAAAGGTTTAAAGAGCTTGTAAAGTGTATAACACAGTGCAAAAATATGAAGACTTCAAGGAGGACTGTAAGACATGGCAGCATCGATCATTGATGGAAGAGCTATAGCGAAGAAAGTTCGAGCCGAGGTGGCCGAAGAGGTAGAGAGATTTAAGAAGGTCCATGGTTATCCTCCTGGGCTTGCTGTGATCATCGTAGGAGATGATCCGGCATCCCGTGTTTATGTGGGTAGTAAGAAGAGAATGTGTGAGGCTTTGGGTATATATTCAGAAGAATACGCTTTGCCTGCATCAACCACTCAGGAGGAGCTGATTGGTACAATCCGGAATCTCAATAATAATAAGAAGATTCACGGCATCCTTGTGCAGCTGCCTCTACCGGATCACCTTGACGAAGGAGAAGTGCTGGAGACTATAGATCCACGCAAGGATGTGGATGGGTTTCATCCGATAAGTGTCGGAAACTTCGTTGTAGGTAAAGAAGCCTTCGTGCCGTGCACACCTCTGGGCGTCCTAAGGCTCATAAAGGAGACAGGGATAGAGATTAAGGGTAAAAAGGCAGTGGTGGTAGGCCGTAGTAACATAGTGGGCAAGCCTGCAGCCATGTTGCTCCTGGCCAACCATGCGACAGTGACTATCTGCCACTCCCGCACAGAGGGCCTGCCCGGCGTGTGCAGAGAAGCAGACATCTTGGTAGCTGCAATCGGGAGGCCTGAAATGCTTGACGGAAGCTACATAAAGCCAGGCGCTGTAGTAATAGACGTCGGAGTGAACGAAGTCGGGAGAACTGAAGAAGGCAAGCGGATACTGGTAGGAGACGTAAAATTTGATGAGGCGAAAGAAATCGCAAGCCATATTACACCTGTGCCCGGCGGTGTAGGGCCTATGACCATTGCCATGCTTATGCGTAACACAATGGATGCAGCATGGAGGCAAGCAGGCAAGGGAGGATGCGGATGCTCCTGTAAGTGATAGGGTCGTTTGCGGCAGCTCTCTGAGCTGCCGTTTAGCTTTTGGAAGGCGTGTGGAGGCTCACTCTGCGCCTGCTTTGCCGCTCCGACTCTAATCATGCAATTCCTTAAGCTCGCCGGTTTCTACATAGAATACTCGTTCTCCTATGTTAGTGATGTGATCAGCTATGCGCTCTAAGTAGCGCGCAATCAGGATTAACGGCACAGCCTGATCCACTAAGGAAGGATCCTGCTTCATGAAGTTTTTCAGCTCAACGTATAAATTTTCATAGAGTGTGTCTACTATTTCATCATCAGCGATCATCTTATAGACAAGCTCCAAATCCCTTTCGACAAAAGCGTCCAAGGTTTCCCGGAGCATTCTGTTTACTACCTCTTGCATGCGCGGGATGTCTTCAAGGGGTTTGAACAGAGGTTTGTCAGCAAACTCCTTCACAACTAAGCAGATATCAACTGCATAGTCTGCGATCCTCTCAACATCTCCTGAAATCTTAAGAGCAGCTATTATCCGCCTGAGGTCTCTGGCTTGAGGCTGTTGAGTCGCAATGAGCCTTATGCACTTTGTCTCGATCTCGAAATTGAGCGTATCCACCTCGTCATCTATCCGCACTGTATCTTCGGCAAGCTTTACATCTCTATCTGCCAGTGCACGCATCATCCTGCTTAACATATCCTGAGAAATGGAGCCCATGCGGAGGATTAGCCCGTCAAGTTCTGCCAGTTCCTCGTCAAATCTCTTTCTCGGCTTCACCGCTTCCAGCTCCTCCTTTCTTTTAGTCACAATGGTGTACGTCTAGGCTGAATCCGGATCGCTACTTAACCAAATCTTCCTGTTATGTAGTTCTCAGTCCGCTTATCCTTTGGCGCAGTGAATATTTCCGCTGTAGGGCCTTGCTCTATGATTTCCCCTTGAAGCATAAACGCCGTGTAATCAGATGCCCTGGCAGCTTGCTGCATACTGTGGGTGACAATGACTACTGTATAGTTGCTTGCAAGTTGTCTCATGAGCTCTTCGATTTTCATTGTGGACATGGGGTCCAGCGCAGAACAAGGCTCGTCTAACAGGATTACCTCAGGTTCGCTTGCGATAACCCTGGCTATGCATAGTTGTTGCTGCTGTCCAAGGGACAGGCTGAGCGCGGACTTGCGCAGTTTATTAGCGACTTCATTCCATAGGCCTACTCTTTCCAGGCTTGATCTGACAATGTTGTCAAGGGTTTCCTTATGTGAGACTCCGTGGACTCTGGGGGCTGCAGCAACGTTTTCGTATATTGAAATAGGGAAGGCTACAGGCCGTTGAAACACCATGCCTACTCTCTTACGGAGATGTGTAAGATCTACGGTGTCAGCATAGATGTCCTCATCGTCCAGGAAAACCCTGCCTTCGACCCTCACGTCGGGAAGGATATCATTCATCCGGTTCAAGGATCTAAGCAGCGTGGATTTACCGCATCCTGAAGGCCCGATTAACGCAGTAATAGCGTTTTTCGGGATGTTAAGATTAATGCCTTTCAGCACATGGTTATCTGCAAAGTGCAAGTTCAAGTCATCTATTCTTATCTTACAATCGTTTTTGTGCTCCATTTGACCTATAAACCTCACGAACTGTCTCTCGGCCTAAAACATCATCCGAATTTTCCCGAAACGTAGTCTTCGGTTCTCTTATCTTTCGGCCTGGTAAAGATGTCATATGCAGATCCGGTTTCTACAACTTCTCCCGTCAAGAAAAAGGCTGTATCGCTGTCAATGCGTGCAGCCTGGAGCGGGTTGTGTGTTACCATGATGACTGTGTACCGGTCAATCAGTTTCCAGAGGAGCTCTTCGATTTTAAACGTGGAGATAGGATCCAATCCTGATGTAGGTTCATCAAGGAGGATAATCTCAGGCTCCAAGGCAAGTACACGTGCAATGGAGAGTCTCTGTAACTGGCCGCCGGAAAGACGAGATGCATTGTCGCTTAGCCTGTCTTTTACCTCATCCCAGAGAATAGCATCCTGCAGGGCTTTCTCTACAATCTCCTCAAGTTTCTTCCGGTTTCGGGTGCCCTGCATTCGAAGGCCGTACGCGACATTATCGAATATGCTCATTGGGAGTGGCACCGGAAGTGCGAAAACCATGCCCGCGTTTCTTCGCAACTCAGTAATATCGATTCCTGAATCGTATACGTCTACTCCGTCAATTCTAATGGATCCTTTATGCCGGGTATTTGGAATCAGGTCGCCCAGCCTGTTTATGGCACGAAGAAATGTAGTCTTTCCGCTCCCTGAAGGGCCCATAATTGTGAAGAGCTGATTGCGCTTGATCTCAAGATTTATGTTTCTCAGTGCCTGGTGGTCTCCGTAGAAGAAGCTGAAATCACGGACTTGGATTTTCACAGCGCTTCCGCGCTCAGGGATACGGTTGTTATTTCTTTCTGCTGAGTCTTTGGCCTTAACTGTTTCGATGTCGCCCATAGGCTCCGGTATCACCTCAATCATTCTCCCGGTGAGAGGCAGCTTTCTTTTTCCGTTTTGCCGGCTCAGCCTTCCTTTTTGGCAAGCCGGTCCATTATTGTGTACGCAGCTATGTTAATCGCCAGTATCAGAAGGATCAGCACAGAGGCTGTCCTGTATGCATTCTCTAACGATATGCCTTCCCTCGCAAGGATGTAAAAGTGGACAGGAAGGGTTCTTGTAGGGTCTAAGAGGGATCTTGGCAATCTAAGTGATGATCCTGCTGTAAATATAACGGCAGCGGTTTCTCCGATTGCCCTCCCCATGGCTAGCATTATTCCGGTTGCGATGCCCGGCTTCGCTGACGGCAGGACCACGGTTGTCACCGTCTGCCACCTGGTTGAACCAAGAGCGAAGCTGACTTCGCGATATGCATCAGGCACTGCCCTGATGGCTTCTTCAGATGTCCTTACTATTGTCGGCAGTATCATCACGGACAGAGTAAGGGCTCCGGAAAGAATGGACCAGCCGAGATCCAGGTATATTACGAAAAACAAAAACCCGAAGAGGCCGAAAATGATAGAAGGGATTCCGGCTAAGCTTTCTGTGCCGAACCGGACTATCCTGGGCAGCCATGAATCACGGGTGTATTCAGTCAGATAGACAGCAGTCAGTATTCCGACAGGAGCCGCGATAATCAGCGCTATTGCAGTAAGGAGCACAGTCCCGACTATTGCCGGGAGAACTCCGCCTGCCCTTCCCATCTCCCGAGGTGATTCAATAAGAAACTCAAGAGTCAGTCCTGGCAACCCGTTTATCATGACGTATCCTATGATAAATACCAGGGTCAAGAGGGTCAGGCTTGTTATGCCTGCGAAAAGAAGAGTAATGCGTCTATCAGTCATCTCTACACCTTTTCAACTCTGGCGACTACGCGCGCCAGGGTATTTAGAATCGCTATGATAATAAAGAGCACAATCCCTGTGGCGAAAAGTGCCTCCCTGTGTTCACCCACAGCATAGCCCATTTCCAGTGCGATGTTGCTGGTAAGGGTCCTTACCGGCTCCAAAAGGGACACAGGGATCTTTGTAGCGTTTCCTGCCACCATTATCACTGCCATTGTCTCTCCGACAGCTCGTCCCATGCCAAGGATAATCGCTGCTATGATGCCAGGCCTTGCAGCGGGGAGCACGACCATCCTTATAGTCTGCCATCTCGTGGCCCCAAGAGCGATCATGCCTTCTCTGTAAGCCTGGGGGACAGCTTTGAACACGTCATAGCAAACACTGACTATTGTCGGCAAAATCATGATTCCCAGGACGATACCGGCTGCGAGAACGGAAAACCCCGGCCCTCCCAGCCACTGTCT
Organism: uncultured Clostridia bacterium; assembly: GCA_900019985.1. Lineage (GTDB taxonomy): Bacteria > Bacillota > SHA-98 > UBA4971 > UBA4971 > UBA4971. The sequence goes on along the minus strand of FIZM01000024.1, from coordinate 23,771 downwards.
TATGAGAGGGACAAGGATGACAAGCCCGATAAAACCGAACACCACCGATGGAATTCCCGCCAGGAGCTGTATGGCGAACTTCAGGATCCGGCTTGTTCCGGAAGGGGCCATCTCAGCGAGGAAAATCGCGGAGGCGAGGCCTATGGGCACTCCGATCACCAGTGCGGATAAGGTTACCCAAAAAGAGCCAAGTATCATGGGCAGTATTCCAAATGTTCCCCTTGAGGGAGACCATTTAGTTCCCATGATAAACTCTACGATGCCCAGTCTTGCTATGATAGGCGATCCTTCTTTGAAGATGAATATGATGATGAGTGCAAGGGCTGCTATTGCAAAAAGCGCAACTAGAGCCAGGGACCATTGGACCAGTGTTTCGCTGCGGCGCATAATACTGCCAGCATCCTCCTTAGCTCAATGTGGTAAGCATGTAAGAACGAACCTGTCATTCCCCGGGTTGAGCCTTTCCTGACTGAACCGCGGCAACCGGGATTAAACCTTCTTGTGCCAGCATTGACTGGGCCTTTTCGCTAAGGCAGAAACTGATAAAGCTATCTGCCTCTTTTACAGGGTTTTCGCGGGTGGCAAGGATCATAGGCCTTACCAGCTTATAGGTATTGTCCGCCACTGTGTCGATACTTGGAAATACGCCCTGGACGGCTATGGCTTTCACCCGCTTGTCCACAAGGCCAAGAGAAATGTAGCCTATGGCAGAGGGATCACCGGCAACGATTTCTCTTACTGCACCGTTGGAATCCTGGACTATTGCACCGGGAGAGACTTCGACTTCTCCCATGATTATTTCGTCAAATGCGCCACGGGTGCCGGATCCTTCTTCGCGTGCGACAGGGTGGATCTTTCGAGCTTCCCCCTGTACTTCTGACCAGTCAGTAGCATTTCCTGCAAATATGTCTCGAATCTCTTCGATGCCGAGATCCTGGCAAGGATTAGAAGGGTGGACCACCACTGCTATTGCATCATAAGCAATGGTTGTGGGAATCAGCGCTTTCTCATCGCCTTGGAGCTTCCGGGACAGCATTCCTATTTCCGCCACACCGGAAAGTGCAGACCTTGCACCTGCACTGGATCCACCGCCTTGGACATTAATGATCATGTTCTCGGCTTCATCCATATACTCATCTGCAAGCAGTTCTGCGAACGGCTGGACAGAAGTGGAGCCTGCCACTGTAATGGAGGAGGACGGATGGTCTTTTCTGCTGTCAGAGGGTGCTCGTAGACTGTGTGCAACTGCAAATACAATAAAAAAGACTACAATGCCTAAAGTAATTAACCGCTTCAGCGTAATCCCCCCTGTCTATGCTAATTCTATGCAATGAGCCAAATTCCTACACGAGCCTGCGTCTCATTATCTTTGGATGGAGGAATTTAGATCCTGGGAAAGAATACTGCTAGCAGAGATGCCTTTTAGATAGGGAGGACTTATACAGTGACAGAGCATGTCCAAGACGGAGCAGATCTTCAAAGCAACATACTGAACCAGGATCTGTCAGGTTTGTCCGATAAAGAGCTTAGCAAGGTATTAACCGGTGCAGCAGGTGCCTACGGATGTGAGGCAGTTCCGGTGTTAGAGGAGCTTGCAGCCGGGTCTGATTCTGGCATAGCAAGCGCAGCGTGCGATGCTCTGGGTACAGTGCGTGATGTATGTTCTGCCAATGCTCTGCTTAGGATCAGAGAGTCTGCAAAGGATAAGGCTGTTCGGAAAAAGGCAGGCCATGCTTTGCATCGGCTAAGATCCAGCGGGATTGAGCCTGACGAGACGCTGCAGCCTGAAGGTGAGGTGCCACGCTTTGCTCGTTCCGGCAGAGTAGAGATGGCCTATGCCTCTCATTACGATGCTGCCGGAATGCGCCTTCTCGTTATGGGCTTAAGGCCTCCGGGCAGGCCTTTGTTCCAGACGATATGGGCCATATCTCAAGAAAAGGGCATACATGACTCCTTTGTAAGACAAACAGGCAAACGTGGGTTTCTGCAGTGGATTGATGAGTTTAGGGCTGAGAGATCCGGCCTATCCGGCCTATTTGAGATCGAGCCGGATCATTGCAGATACATTGCGAATGAGGCTTATGAAAATACGATCCAATCAGGCGTTTCCCTTCCGGACGGGGTCGGGATCTTCCTGGGGACCGTAAATAACATGCCTGACCTTCCTGAAAAGCCAATTATATATAAACTCATGGATGAGGAGGAAGTGAGATCTGACCTGTCAGCCTTATCAAAGTCTGCGAGCCTCCTGGATCTCGAAGAGTGCTTGTGGCGCCTTAGCGAAGACGAAGTCGGAGAGTATCCTGAGCGTGTTCGGGAGATTTTAAGCAGCGTCATAATCACATCTGACAGTGTCCGTGAAGAGCGTCTACAAAAAACCGTAGATGATTATATCGAGACTGAATTCTCCAGTGAGATGAGATCCGCCTATCAGAGAAGGCTGGAGGAGACTGCGTATCTGTTTGTCTTAGATGGCAAAACCGATTATGCCAGGCTCGCTTTCTCAGTGGCTCTCAAGATGGAGTCCGGCGAAGATCTTCCGAGAGTACCGTTTATCAGGGGTCTTGTGGAAAGAAGTATAGGGATTATTCGACCGGAGTCACGGGAAGCCAAGGAGCTTGAGAAGCGCATGGCAGAGATGGAGAGGAGTCGGCTTGTGAAGCCGGTGTCTCAAGACAGAGCCATAGGCGAAATCCTAAAAGAGATTAGGAGACGCTAAAACCCCGTCGTTGACAGGCTTATGAGCATATGTCCATAATAGCGGGACGAACGGGGAATATGACTATCGTAGGGGGAATGGAATTGCACCTTTGGTTTATCGAGGACGAGCCTCCCGGGATGGCGCTTGCTCTAAAAGTTAAAGGTACGGTCCATCGGGAAAAAACGGATTATCAGGATCTGGCTGTTATTGAGACTGTCGATGCGGGTAGGGCTTTGGTGCTTGATGGCTGTATCCAAACGTCGGATATGGATGAATTCATCTATCACGAGATGATGGTCCATGTGCCTCTATGCACCCATCCATTACCTGAGAAAATCCTGGTTATCGGTGGGGGAGACGGAGGCGGTATCCGGGAGATCCTGAAGCATGATTCAGTTAAGAAAGCGGTTCTTGCTGAGATCGATGAGAGGGTAATCGCGGCTGCGAAGAAGTACCTGCCGAACACCTCATGTAAACTGGATGACCCCAGGTGTCAGGTGATGATAGGTGACGGCTTTGAGCATGTCAGAGCTCATCAAAGGGAATATGATGTCATATTGTGCGATTCCACAGACCCTATCGGACCCGGCGTCGTGCTGTTTACTGAAGAGTTTTACCGCGGAATATACAACGCCTTGAAAGACGACGGGATATGTGTGGCCCAGACAGAGTCGCCGTTTTTCTACGGAGACTTGCTTGCCAGGGTGTCTGGGGCCTTAAAGGGAATATTCCCGATAGTCAAGACCTACGTCACGGTTATGCCTACATATCCCGGCGCGCTTTGGACATTTACTTTAGCATCAAAGAAATATGATCCTGTTGAATCTATGCGTGTTGTTGATTTGGAGACTAAGTACTATACTCCGGAGCTCCATAAAGCCTCGTTCGTGTTACCACGGATGGTCAAGGATATAGTGGAAGCCTGATCTTATGAAGGAGGTAAGGCGAGTGTCCGGGAGACTCTCGCATATCAAAGAACTTTTGGCTGAGAAGGATTATCGGTTTACGCCCCAGCGTGAAGCGATACTCCGGGTTATAATGGAATGCCGGGATACCCACATGAACGTTGACGAGATATACCGTAAGGCAAAGGAAGCGTACCCTGAAATCGGTATAGCCACTGTCTACCGTGCCCTCGAGATTTTTGAGGCATTGGGTATCGTTAAGAAGCTCATGTTCAGCGACGACAGGGCTCTATATGAATTCGACCCAGGTTACGAAGAGCACCCTCATCATCACATTATTTGCCTGAAATGCGGTAAGATCTTAGAATTCAATGAAGACCTGCTTGAAGATATTGAAACTGTGATCCAACGGGACACAGGGTTCGCCATCGTCGATCACTCCCTTATTCTATACGGATATTGCAGTGAATGCCTGAAAGAGGTCAAGAACAGCTAGGATTAAGGGTAAGAAAGACGCGAAGCAAGAACTGATAAGCAGTCTGTTGGGCATGGAGCTATGGCTGCAGGCGACAAGGCACAAACGGGCCTTCAACTTAATATACTACTACGAGTTGCACCCACCTTTCCTGAGGAGTCCGGAAGGGATAATTCCCATGGATCGAAAGAGATTAGCCATCGTCGGAATGCCCAACGTCGGAAAAAGCGTCTTGTTTAACGCTCTCACAGGGACATATGCCACAGTGTCCAACTACCCCGGCACGACTGTGGAAGTCATGTGGGGCAGGGCAAACATCTCAGGGATTGAGTTTGACGTGGTGGACACCCCTGGTGCATATTCGCTTCTGCCTGTTACCGAAGATGAACGGGTAACCCTCTTACTCCTTCTCAATGAAGACTTCGATATAGTGTTGCATGTGGTCGATGCTCGTTGTATCAGAAGAATGCTGGGATTCACCTTGCAGCTCCTGGAGGCAGATCTTCCCCTGATGCTCGTTGTAAACATACTGGACGAAGCCTGCCGCATAGGGATGACAATAGACATCCCGGGCCTTGAACGGATCCTTGGGATCCCTGTGGTAGGGACAGCTCTCTCAAGGGGCTGGGGCCTGAGCGAGCTCAAATGCAGGGTGGCTCATTATGTCTCGGATCTTTGCATCCCACAACCTAAAAGCAGGCAAAGCAGGCAAAGCAGGCAAAGACCCATTAGAGTCCGCGGTGCGCGAAATCATCCTTCAACTCAGAGGGAGCTACCGGCTTTCTGCCAGGGCAATAGCACTCCTTCTGTTATCGAGAGATAAAGACACCCATGCACTTGTAAAGAAACAGGAGAACCGCAGAAGCTACAGGAGTATCTGCCGTATTATCGACGAATGCGAGAAACACTACGATCTTCCGCCTGCATATGTTATTGCATTGAGAAGAGAGAGCCAAGCCCGGAGAATAGCGGATCGTACGACTTATGTTTCTTTGAAACCGCAAAACCCTGTCTTGAAGGTTCTGGATTACATAACCATATGGCCGGTTACAGGTGTGCCCATCCTTCTGCTCGTCCTCTACTACGGATTATACAAATTTGTAGGGAAATTCGGTGCCGGATTGGCCGTGGATTTCTTGGAGGACAAGGTATTTCGAAGTATTGTAAACCCTTTAGCCATGTCCTTTGTGGAGAGATACATCAAGAGCGCAGGCTTGAGAGAGCTGGTTGTCGGCGAGTACGGAATGATCACTTTAGGATTACGCTATGCCATAGCCGTAGTTATGCCTATTGTGGGTACTTTCTTTTTGGCATTTTCCGTGCTTGAGGACACGGGATACCTGCCGAGGCTGTCGCTTCTTGCCGATAGGGTCCTTAAGGTTGTAGGCCTGACAGGACGCGCAGTGATCCCCATCACCTTGGGACTGGGATGCGATACCATGGCGACACTGGTTACAAGGACTCTGGAGTCCAACCGTGAGAGGATAATCACTACGTTTCTCCTGGCCCTTGCTGTGCCCTGTTCAGGGCAGCTCGGCGTGATCGTGGGTATGCTGTCAGAGAGGCCTCTTGCATTAACCATCTGGGCAGTTTCCGTTTCATTTGTCTTCATAGCAGCAGGAGTTGGTGCAAAGAGACTCATCCCCGGAGACGAGACATCGTTTGTCATGGAAGTCCCTCCTCTTAGAATACCGGTTATATCCAATGTCCTTGCCAAGACCATGGTGAGGATGAAATGGTACTTCTTAGAGATCATCCCGATATTTATAGGAACCAGCCTCTTTATTTGGATTGGAAGAATCACAGGGATGCTCAACGCATTAGTACGCTGCTTGCGGATTCCCATCGCTATGTTAGGGCTTCCGGAAGAGGCTGCCTTTGCTTTTTTATTCGGTTTCTTGCGGAGGGATTATGGTGCAGCCGGCCTTTATGACTTGTTTCGAGGAGGCACACTGGACGGGGTCCAGCTTGTGGTAGCTTGTGTGGTCCTGACCCTTTTTGTCCCCTGTGTTGCACAGTTTGCCGTAATGTGGAAGGAGCGGGGTGGGCCTGCTGCAATAGTAATAGCAGCAAGCACAATGGTGATTGCGTTTGTTGCAGGGGTCGTTTTGAAGCTATCTTTGACTGCACTGGGGTTGACGTTGTAGTGCATCCGACCGGAAGCAGGATATCGCGAGTAAGGTATGATACACGAAGCGACAGAGATAATAAGGTGAGAGAGATCGTTTCTCTGTGTCAGTTGAAACCGGGTGAAAAAGGAGAAGTAGTAGAAGTAAAAAGAGCTGAGAAGAATGCTCTACAAAGGCTCCTGGCAATGGGGGTAGTCCCGGGGAGCATCTTGAAGGTGGAGTTTGCGTCACCGGTTATAGTCTTTCAAGTTGAGAATTCCAGGGGCGCAGTTGATCACGGGATTGCCAGAGTAATCAGAGTCTCGAGAATCCGTCGTACTCGGCTCAAGTCCGTTTCATATTGAACTTGACTCCTTTTTAGGGCCGAGAATATAATGAGTTGGGCTTTAGACGGCGGATTTTTTGGGCTGAAGCCCTTTTTGGCTTTGCGTACAAATTACGTACCTTCTTTTTTATACGTTACTCCGGAGGCGTCACGTTTGAATAGCTATTTGTCGGCGATCTCTAAATCCCAGGAGTTTGCTAATATCCTGAGGGGAATAGAAAAAGACAGAGCACGAGAGGTAGTTCTGGGACTTTCGGGAACTGCCAAGTCGTACTTAATCGCTGCATTGTACCGTAGCACTGCTACGAGGCCGTTCATACTGATAACCTATAGTCCCCAGCGTGCAGACAAGCTTGAGCAGGACCTTGCGACCTTGTTGTCGCCTGATGAGGTCCTGGTCTTTCCCCATCGGGAGATTTGGCCTCACGAAGACGCCAGGGAAAGCATAGATGTGCTTTCCCAGCGCATTGCCGTGATGTCCGCTCTTGCCCGGAGGGTGCGCAAGGTTTTCATCCTGCCTGCAAAAGCCATCTCACGTAAGCTTATGCCTTTTCACGTGTTCTCCCATGCCATTTTCCAACCGGCAGTAGGAGATGAAATCGAGACAGACGAGTTTGCAAAGAAACTGAGTGCAGCAGGATATGAACGCGTTGATATGGTGGAGTCGCACGCACAGTATGCCATAAGAGGCGATATCATTGATATCTTCCCTTTGGACCGGCCTATACCTATCAGAATAGAACTCTTTGATACCGAGATAGACTCCATAAGGAGCTTTGACCTTGAGACCCAACGTTCAGTAGCTGAGCTTGGGCGTGTTGCAATACCCCCTGCCGGGGAATTCTTCATCGTTGATGATGCTAAGGATGCGGGATTCTCAGCAATCGAAAGCCGGTTGGCGCTTCAGGCTCGGAGGCTGCGGGATCTTGGCTTCGAGGACAGAGCAACCTTTTTGGAAGAGCGGATATCCGGGGGGTTGGAACGGCTGAGGGAAGGCTTGTCATTCGATGCTAGCGAGCAGTTTGCCCCTATCATTTACCCGAAATGCGACACGATCCTGGATTATGCAGCTACACCTTTGGTTATATTGGATGAACCTTCGCGTATAAAGGAGTCTCTTTCCGCGTTTGAAGAGGAGATCCGGGAAACGTACACATCTTTGATTGAAAGCGGAGTAGTCCTTCCGGAGGAGTCCGGGATATTTGATTCCGTCCAGGAGTCTCTTGCCAGGATATCTAAAGAGCAAAGGCTTGAACTTGTGCTATTGGCACGAGGTGCGGACCTTGGCGAGTCAGGCCGTGTGCACAGCCTTAATGTCAGTTCAGCAAGCTCATACCATGGCAGGCTCGAACTCCTGGTCAGGGATATCAGGAATTGGAGGAAAAAAGGCTACTCTGTGGTTGTATATGTTTCCACACGGGACAGGGCTGCAAGATTTGTCGAAGTAATGGCAGAGAACGGGGTTCAGGCCGTGTATGTCCCTTCTATCGCAGAGCAAGTCAAACCGGGCAATGTCATAGTCACTGTGGGAAGGCTTGAATCAGGGTTTGAGTTTCCGTCGCTCCGTCTCGTAACCCTCACTGACCTGGAGCTTTACGGTGCGGAAAAGAGAAAGAGGAGGCCTGTGCCTGTTGCCACAGGCAAAGCCAGGCTTTCCGTGTTTACAGATCTCAGGCCCGGGGACTATGTGGTGCACATTGCGCACGGTATCGGGCAGTACCAAGGCGTTATCACGCTGGAAGCTGCAGGGACCCAAAGAGATTACCTGATGATCCGCTATGCAGGCGAAGATAAGCTGTACGTCCCCACTGACCAAATTGACATGCTGCAGAAATACGTAGGCCCTGAAGATACACCGCCCAGGTTGTATAAGCTTGGAGGTGCAGAGTGGAACAGGGTGAAGACAAGGGTCAAAGAGTCAGTGCAAGACATGGCCTTGGGGTTGCTAAAGCTATACGCAGCCCGGGAATCATTGAAAGGGCACTCATTCAGCCCTGATACCCCGTGGCAGAAGGAGTTCGAGGAGGCATTTCCTTATGAAGAGACTCCTGACCAGTTGAAGGCAGTTGAAGAAGTGAAGGCCGATATGGAGCAGCCCAAGCCCATGGACCGCCTGATCTTGGGAGATGTAGGATACGGCAAGACAGAGGTAGCGATTCGAGCTGCTTTTAAGGCAGTGATGGATTCGAAGCAAGTTGCTGTATTAGTGCCTACGACTATTCTGGCTCAACAACACTTCGCCACTTTTAAAGAGAGGTTTTCAGGGTATCCTGTGAACATCTCCGTGCTCTCGAGGTTTCAGTCTCCATCTGAACAGAAGCGTATCTTAAGACGTCTAAAAGACGGAAGGGTTGACATTGTCATCGGAACACACAGGCTTCTCCAGCCCGATGTGAAGTTTCGCGATTTAGGGTTGCTCATCATCGATGAAGAGCAGAGATTCGGTGTGGCGCATAAAGAAAGGCTGAAAGAGCTGAAAAAGACGGTTGATGCCATGTCTCTGACAGCAACCCCCATCCCGAGGACGCTTCATATGGCGCTTGTGGGTGTGCGTGATATCAGTGTAATCGAGACTCCGCCTGATGACAGGTACCCTGTGCGCACATACGTCATGGAGCACAATGATGCAGTGATTAGAGCGGCAATCCAAAGGGAGCTTGCCAGGGGAGGACAGGTCTACTTTGTGCATAATCGAGTTCAGACCATAGATGCAGTTGCCGCTGCCCTTGCCCGGATTGTCCCGGAGGCGAGGATTGCCGTAGCCCATGGCCAGATGCACGAAGACCGGCTGGAAGAGATAATGCTAAGGTTCCTGGACCAAGAGTTTGACGTCCTGGTGTCAACGACTATCATTGAGAGCGGGCTCGATATACCAAATGTCAATACTCTCATAGTCACTGACGCTGATTATCTGGGGCTGTCCCAGTTATACCAGCTCCGCGGAAGGGTCGGCAGAAGCAACCGAGTTGCATACGCGTATTTCATGTACCGCAAGGATGCGAGTCTCGCTGAGGTGGCTGAGAAGAGGCTTTCTGCTATACGCGAGTTTACCGAATTCGGTTCAGGCTTCAAGATAGCCATGAGAGACCTGGAGATTCGCGGGGCAGGCAATCTCTTAGGGCCTGAGCAGCATGGCCATATTGCTGCAGTAGGTTTTGAGCTCTACTCAAGGCTCGTAGAAGAGGCAGTGCGAGAACTGAAAGGGACGGAAAAAGAGGAAACAAAGGAAGACCCGTTCCTGGATCTCCCGGTAAGTGCATTTATCGGCGATGATTATGTATCAGATCCCAGGCAAAAGATTGACCTGTACCGGAAGATAAACGCTGCTATGACCCTGGAGGATTTGCGCGGCTTGGAGGAAGAGTTTCAGGATAGATTCGGAGACTTGCCTGAACCTTCCCGGAATCTCTTGCGCATAGCTCGCATCAAGATCTTATCTAGGGATCTGAGAGCCTCCTCAATCACTACGGAGCGGGAGAATGTTGTCATTAGACTGCTGCCTTCAGCTCAGGTATCCCAGGACCGGATTATGGAAGTTGTCAGGGCGAACCGCGGGAGGGTTCTTGTCAATTTCGGCAGAAGTCCGTCTGTAAGGATCAGGCGGGCAGGCGTGGATGATGCGACCCTGTTGACGCTCATCGAGAACACCTTATTGGTGGCAGGAGGTTCGGCGCCGGGCGCAAGGTTCAAGACTTCCTTGCGGGGCACAGCAACACAACGCTTGTAAGACGCGCCGGCCTAATATTTCCATATGCTTCTTTGCCCGTTTCATCCCTTCTGTTACATGGATGTTTCTGTATGTTTGCCGCGTAATTGGATATCATATGTTTAGTCACAGGACTGTCCTCAAGTGTGCTCACGAAGATCGAATTTATTTGGCAGAACTGAATAAAAATGCCACTTACGAAGTAGGCTAAGAGCAGTAAGACAAGACACAGAGTGTTTAGCCTGAGAGGAGGGATAACGATTGAAGGCTACAGGCATTGTAAGACGTATCGACGATCTAGGCAGGGTTGTTATCCCGAAGGAGATTCGAAGGACGTTACGGATCCGTGAAGGCGACCCGTTAGAGATATTCGTTGATCGTGAAGGCGAGGTCATACTGAAGAAATACTCTCCCATTGGAGAGCTGGGCGATTTTGCTAAGGAGTATGCGGATTCGTTGTATGAAACTACAGGCCACATTTCCTGTATCGCTGACCGTGACGTGATTATTGCCGTGGCCGGAGCACCGAAGAAGCAGTTTCTTGAAAGACGGATTTCTCCTGCTGTTGAAAAAGCTATGGAGACTCGCAGGACTCTTGTAATCAATGACCCGGGCACTGAGGAGTACTGCGCTACATGCCCGGTTATTGAGGACAATAAGGAGTGTAAGTTCTCAAGTCAGGTCATAGCTCCTATTATAGCTGAAGGAGACCCGATTGGGGCTGTCATCCTTTCGTCAATGGAGCCAAACGTCAAAATGACAGACCTTGAAACAAAGCTGGTAGAGACTGCAGCGGGCTTCCTGGCAAAACAGATGGAGCATTGATGCTTTTGAGGTAAGGCACCTCATCTACGTAAACAGGATCTGTAGGATGCGAATAAAGCAGAAAGATAGCAGCAGGCCGGACGAGCTTGCTGCTATTTGCTTTCCTGTGTCGGTGTAGTAGAATTATCTCATGTCCATCCCATAAGCAATGCTTTCGAGCGCCGGCATTTTCCATCCGTCCGGGAGCGTGAATCGATGACAAAGAAGTCCATGATAAAAGGTGCTGCCCTTCTGGCAGGCGCAAGTCTGATTAACCGGTTTTTAGGGGCTGCCTCCAGGATAGCCTTGCCGACCCTGATTGGAGATACAGGTGTCGGCTTGTACCAGATGGCGTATCCTGTGTACGGAATGTTTCTTGTGATATCCACCGCAGGAATCCCGGTTGCAGTATCCAAACTTGTTGCTGAGCAAATGGCCTACGGGAACAGGCAAGGAGCAGTGAAGATTCTACAAGTCGCCACAGCTATCCTGGTTCTCACAGGGACTTTGTTTTCTCTCAGCCTTGCTCTTGGGGCTAAGCCCATCGCCACATATGTTGCACGTGACAGCAGGGCTGCTCTGGCAATTATCGCTGTCTCTCCCGCTGTGTTTCTTCTTTCAGTGTGTTCAGCGTTTCGAGGTTTCTTCCAAGGGCTGCAGAATATGGGGCCAAGTGCACTTTCACAGGTGGTAGAGCAGATAATCAGGGTTACTTCCATGATCGGGCTGGCATGGTTGTTTCTGCCGAGAGGAGTGGAATATGCAGCTGCAGGTGCGAACTTAGGAGCTGTGTTGGGAGGGGCTGCAAGTTTAGTCGTACTCATTTTCACATATATCAGGCGGGAACATGAGCCCGGATCCTGGAAGGCTGTATGGTCCATAAGGAGCGGAGACAAAACCATTCCAACAGGCGCTGATTCAAGGAGTCATCCTAAGGATGACTACATGGCGTCCAGGTCAGCTCTGGTTCGCAGGATATTTGAGCTTTCTTTTCCGGTGGTGCTAGCAGCTGCGATAATGCCTATCATGCAGTTTTTGGATATCGGTATCGTTCCTTTAAGGCTCAGCCATGCAGGGTTCGCCGCTGATGAGATAACAAGGCTTTACGGACGGTTGACCGGAATGGCGCAACCGCTTATGTATTTTCCCACACTTGTTACGGCAGCTGTAGCCACAAGTTCAGTGCCTGCCATTTCCGAGGTATTGGCAAAAGGAGACAGGGCCACATTGTCTACGCGGGCTCAGGAATCGATAAGGCTCGGGTTTCTCTTCGGTTTTCCTGCAGCTGTTGGCCTTTTCATCTTCGCAGAGGAGTTCTCGGTAATGCTGAGATGGCCTGCGGAAGTCGCAGTTCCTTTGAGGCCGCTCGCCTTCGGAACGGTCTTCCTTGCCATCCAGCAAATCAGCTCAGGGATCCTTCAAGGCCTTGGTGCAGTAGGGGTTCCTGTCAGGAATCTTGCTAAGGGAGCACTGGCCAAGCTTGTTGTCAGTTTTGCGCTTACAGGTATACCTGCCTTCGGCATACAGGGTGCCGCCTTAGGAACTGTTGCGGCGTTTGCAGTTGCAGGGCTGATGAATGTCGCAACCCTCACTAAGATGCTAGGGTTTACACTTGATGTGTCTAATACTGTACTTAAGCCGGTTTTTGCTGTGTTCTTAATGGTGGTATTGTCAAAGGTTGCGTATTCCCAGGTATACATGGCAACAGGCAGCAATACTGTCGGATGCTTTGTAGGGATTGCTGTTGCAGTGGTAGTCTACGGGATAACCCTTTTATTAACAGGGGTCATCGGCCGTCATGAGCTGGAGATATTTCCCGGAGGCAGCAAAGTTGCAGGGCTCCTTGAGAGGTTAAAGCTGCTGAGGAGGTAGTAGTTATGGAAACGGAAAAGCGTTGCGACATGGAACGTTTAGTTGAAATCATGCGCACTCTCAGAGGCGAAAACGGGTGCCCTTGGGACCGCAAACAGACCCACAGGTCCCTCAGGACCTATCTGATTGAGGAAGCATACGAGGTAATCCAGGCAATAGATGATGAGGATGATAATGCCCTTTGCGAAGAACTCGGCGATGTCTTGCTGCAAGTCGTGTTTCACGCCCAGATTGCAGATGAGCGGGGAAAATTCAGTATAAGCGATATTATCGAAGGAATCTCGGAAAAGATGATCAGAAGGCATCCCCATGTGTTCGGTGATGTTGAAGCAAAGGACAGCGACGCAGTCCTTCGTAACTGGGAAAGGATCAAACAGAAGGAATATGCTGAAGGTCACGAAGAAGACGGACGAGTCTCCATCTTTCACAATGTGGCAGGTGCTATGCCTGCTTTGATGAGAGCTGTCAAAGTGCAGGCTAAGGCATCCAGGGTAGGGTTTGATTGGCCTGATATAGAGGGCGCCCTGTCCAAGGTCGGCGAAGAACTTGCCGAGCTGGAACAGGCGCGCAAGTCCAATGACGGCGACGCAATAGAAGAAGAAGTCGGGGATGTTCTCTTTGCTTTAGTCAATGTCGCCAGGTTCTTAAAAGTCGATCCTGAGATTGCCCTTGGAAAGGCAGTGGACAAGTTTATGGCTAGATTTCGATACATAGAAGATAAGGTCGATCAGAGCGACCGCGATCTGGAAGATATGACTCTGGAAGAAATGGACATCCTGTGGGAAGAATCGAAAGGGAAGGATCTGTGATCCATTACGGCTCTGATCTGTTCTGAATAGAGTCCCAAATGCCCGCGGCCCCAATGTCCACGGCAGGATTTGCACTTGCAGAGACCCGGCTCGTCAGCTGTCGGCCCGGGTTTTTGCTTCTCATAACAAGTATCCGCAATTCAAGGCCTCTTCAAGGCTTTCTTTATTCTCCGTTCTTCATTTACTGTTCTTCATTCGCCGTTCCCCATTCTCTATTTTTCATTGTGCACTCTGTATCCCGGGAGTCTATCTTTCTCGGTAAGGTCTATTTCAGCTTGTATAGTAATAATCATTTAACAGACAAGACCTCCGATAGAGAGCAGGGCCAGGGAGGGATCACGCATGCTGGATGATAGAAAGCGCATATCCACGCCGTTCCAACACAAGCTGACGATAAGCGAGCGCGAGGCGATAGTGGTTGACGGTGTAAACAATGTGGAAAGCTTTGACGACCAGGAAGTAATCTTGGAGACCACATCAGGGATGCTGATCTTGCACGGAAGAGACTTTCATATAAAACAACTCAATCTGGACCAAGGAAACCTCCAAATAGAAGGCTATGTCATGGGGCTTGAGTATGCTGAGGAAACGGGGAAGAAGGCGAGAGGTTTCTTAGAGAGGCTGTTCAAGTGACAGGAACCGTCCAGTCTCAGTTAATAGGGCTTGCTGTTACGGTGTCAGCAGGCATAATTACAGGGGCTTTGTTTGACTTGTACCGAGTGGCAAGGTGGGCTGTCAGGCCGGGCAAAGTATTCACAGCAGTATTTGACATAGTGTTCTGGCTTTTCATTGCTACGATGGTTTTCAGGTTTCTCCTCGCTTATTCGTGGGGAGAGGTCAGGTTTTACATGCTGGTTGGGTTCGCCATGGGTTTCAGCGTGTACAGGGTGATTGTAGGGAATCGTGTTGTCGGCGGTTGTGTATCCACTTATGAATACATGCGGTATGTCCGAAGAAAGATGTTCTTCGGTTTCAGAGAAGGGACACTTAGATTAAAGAGGGCAAGTTTGACATGGTGGAAAAGGCTCCGCAGAGCTTGCACTTATCTCGATACGTTCTGGGCAAATATCAAGGAAAAACTCTGTTTTTGCAGGAAGGAATCCTAAGCGCAATGAAGAAACAGAATAAGGCATCAATGGATATTCCGGGTTACGGGAGAGATAATTCTGACTGACAACACTGAAACTCGCACAGGCTGGATAACACGGAAACGCGTCCGCCAGATATTGGTGGGCTTTTTCGTCTTTGTCATGGCTTTCCTCTATCTCAGGAATTATCTTGAACTGGTCCGGATGGAGTATCAGATATCTGTAGTTGAGCGAGAGATCGCAATATGGAAGGAAAAATGCGATGAACTCCTTGAGGAAATAGAGTATCTGTCCAGCGATGAATATGTTGAGAAGATGGCCAGGGAGAAACTGGGCTTGGTGAAACCCGGTGAGATCCAGTTTATTGTCACAGATCCCAGCGCCGCTGATGAGTCTTCAGGGGTGGAAGAGAGGCCCGGTCGAGACCCTTCGAAAATCCTCGATTGACCCATGTGTTAGCAGGCATTCTCTAAGCGAATACGAGGCGTTCCTCGTTGACACGGGACATGCCAGCCAAGTATAATGAGATATGACTTTGGGTGAAGTATCGCCCGCCACAATCTAATGAGGAGGAATTTGCCGGTTATGCCGTCACTTGAGGTAGGCAGCATTGTCGAAGGCCGTGTCACGGGGATTACCTACTTCGGAGCCTTCGTCGAACTGGCTGGGGGTCAGACAGGGTTGGTCCACATTTCCGAAGTTGCTGACACTTACGTAAAGGATATCAATGACTACTTAAAAGAAAATGATGTTGTAAAGGTGAAAATTCTATCAGTCGAGGGTGACAAGATCGGTCTTTCAATTAAGCAGGCTAACCCGGACTATCGGCCGATGCGTAGCCGGCGGACACCATCTGCTGCTCAGCAATCCTTTGAAGACAAGTTGTCTAAGTTTCTTAAGGAAAGCGATGAGCGGCTGTCAGACCTCAAGAGGAGTCAGGATTCTAAGCGGGGCGGTCGCGGTAGTCGATATACACGAATAGGCGGATGAGTCAAGTCTGAACTCTCATAAGCGGCCTGACTCTTGCGGGCAGAAATCGAAAGCCGGCGCATTCTTGCGACCGGCTTATATTGCGAATAGTGCTTTGTCGGTGTGTGGGAAGCTACAAGGAGCTATCAGGTTTGGGCTGTAGAGATTTATGAGAGATGAAGACATTGTCCGATTACAATTAGGTCGTACGCCGAGGGGCTTTTTGAAAGTGGCAACCCGGTGTCCGTTGGGAATGCCGGAGACCATTGTTACCAGGCCTATTGTAAGCGCGAGGCGTGGAATCGATGAGCCTTATGAACCTTTTCCCACTGTTTTCTGGCTCACCTGTCCAGGTGCTATTAAAGCCGTGTCCGCGCTTGAGGCTGAAGGATGGATTACAAAGCTGGAGGAGCGCCTGGCGCAGGACCTTGATGCACAGAAAGAATACGAAGAGGCTGCCGAATCATACGCTGATTTCAGGCAGAGCCTCTTGACGGAAGACCGGTTAAGATGGGTTAAGGCCCACAGGCCTTCTTGGTACGAGGTGATCACGGAGTCTGGGATAGGCGGTATCAAAAGGGGCGGCACAGGCTTGAAGTGCCTCCATGCCCACTACGCGGATTACCTGGCACGAGGGAAGAACCCTGTGGGCAGGTGGGTTTACCGATTGCTTAGAGAATAAACCGGCAAAACAGCAGTTGGCACAATATGCCCGCGGATTCATATGTGATCTGCGTTTGATTGAACAGTATTAGGTGTTTTGGAAGGCAAGGGCAATGTAATGTCTAGAGTTGTTAGGGGCTGTCTGCTACTTGTTATTCCCTTGGCAATGCCTTAGTACAAATTTACATTGTTGTGTGGAGATTGCAGTGCTATAATGTACTGCGATGACGGCTTAACATAATATCTTTTTGGTGGCTATCAGTGCCGGAGTGGCGGAACAGGCAGACGCAAGGGACTTAAAATCCCTTGGGCCTTTGGCCCGTGCGGGTTCGATTCCCGCCTCCGGCACCATCTATTTCTAGGGTTTGTGGCTCCGGCGGATTCTCCCCGGAGCTTGTTTTTTGCTATTCTTGTGCCGTTCCTGTACCATTCCTGTGTTATTCTTGAGCCATTCTTGAGTCATTCTTGAGTCATTCTTGAGTCATTCTTGGTGTCATTTTGCGCCGTTCTTGTGCACCCCATTTCTTAGAGGGCTTCCTTCGCTAAGAAAACATTCTTCTAAACGCTTAGGAATTTGGAAGGAAATTTTCCAGTTACGCAGAATTAAAAAATGAAATATCGCGTAGAAGTATGGCTTGTAGAGCATAAAGCATGACTTGTACAGCATATAGAAAGGACAGGTAATGCCATTGACTGACTACGAAGCCCTTGTAACCGAACAGCGAAACCCAAGAAGCGAAGGCCTTGACAGAATGGATACAGCTGAGATCCTGAAAGTAATCAATGATGAGGACAAGACTGTCCCTTATGCTGTTGCAGACGTTATTCCTGAGATTGCCAAAGCTGTAGATATTGTAGTCGACAGATTGAAAAGGGGCGGGCAAGTTCTCTATGTCGGTGCAGGAACCAGCGGTAGGCTTGGAATTGTAGATGCAGCTGAATGCCCTCCGACTTTTGGGGTCGATCCCGAGACTGTCTCCGCGATAATCGCAGGCGGAAAAGACGCTATCTTTCAGGCAGTTGAGGAAGCTGAAGATGACGAAGCGCTGGGTTACTCTGACGTAGCAGAGAGGGTGACCCCGGATTATGTGGTCGTCGGTATCTCTGCCAGCGGTGTGACACCTTATGTGAGGGGTGCGCTGAGGGCTGCGCGGGATGCCGGTTGTGCGACTGTAGCCATTATCTGCACAAGCGTGGTAGACCTCGACTTTGAGGTGGATGTTGTGATACCTGTTGTTACCGGTCCGGAAGTTTTGATAGGTTCAACGAGAATGAAGGCAGGCACCGCGCAAAAGCTGGTCTTAAACATGATTTCCACTGCGTCCATGGTGAGATTAGGCAAGGTATACGATAACTTGCTGGTGGATCTTCGTGTTACAAATAAAAAGCTCCGGAACAGGGCAATCCGTATCATCAGTATGGCTACAGGCCGGAACCTCAATGAGAGCACCCGGCTTTTTGAGGAGTCAGGCGGAAACGTCAAGGCCGGTATTGTAATGGCTCTTGCAGGTGTTTCTCGAGAGACTGCTCTCGAGGCGCTTGAAGAGGCAGAAGGAGATGTCCGTCGGGCCACGGATTTAGCCAAGGATCAGTCGGGTTGAAAGAGTCCGAAGAAAGCATTGGATCATAGTGGGATAGAATCACAGTCAGATTCACAGTCAGATAGGAGGGATGGGAAGAAAGAGAAAAAGTAGGGTTCAACCTCAGGATTTGGCTTCGAGAGACTGATGGAGTCCGAAGACAAATATCTAATACGAGGGAGGAAAAAATTCCATGAAAGTACGTAGAGGTCTTGTGGTGTGTCTGATATTACTGTTCTGCCTGGCAGTAGGTGCGGCATCAACTTCTGCTGCCGATGTGGAACTGACTTTCTGGAGCTGGCGGACTGAGGACATCGATGCGTACGAAAAATTCATAAAGGTATTTGAGGCTGAGAACCCTGGTATTACAGTGAAGTTTATCCCGTTCAAGAATACAGAGTACAACACGATTCTCGCAACCGCACTTCAGGGTGGCACAGGTCCTGACATCATCCACCTTCGTTCATACGGAGGTATGGAAGCCCTTGCAGAAGCAGGCTACCTGATGGAATTGACCGAAGCCGAGGTGCCGGATCTTGCAAAATTCGACAAAGACGTTCTAAGAGGAGCATCAAACCGTCATACAGGAAAGGTTTACGGAGTGCCGTTTGCGATACAGACCGTACAGGTACTCTACAATAAGGCGATCTTTGATGAGCTGGGACTTGAAGAGCCCGAGACTTGGGATGAATTCCTGAAGCTTTGCCAAACCATAAAGGACGCAGGCATTGTACCCCTTGCCAACGGAGGAAAAGAAGGATGGACCCTTGAGACTCTCTTCGGAGGAGTGGCTCCCAACTTCTACGGCGGCAATGATTTCTCAGATGCAGTCATCAACGGTGACACCAACTTCCTGGATGAAAGGTTCATATACTCGCTAGGCAAGATGCTAGAGCTTAGACCCTATATGCCCAAAGACTTCATGGGAATCGGCTATACGGATATGCAGATGATGTTCGCGCAAGAAATGGCAGCTATGATGATCGGCGGTTCCTATGAGACTGCTACCCTCGAGAGGCTCAACCCTGATATTAAGTTGGGGGTCTTCCCGGTTCCAGGAGAAAAGCCGGGAGAGGGCGGCTACGTAGCAGTCTATATGGACGGCTCCTACGGCATTAACGCCATAACAAAGCATAAAGAAGAATGCTTGAAGTTCATCAACTTCCTAGCCACAGAGCAGTACGGTCAGATGTTCACTGACGAGCTGAGTCAGCCTTCAGCGGTTCCGGGAGTCAAGCCTACACATCCGGTATTAGCTGAGATGCTGGCCCTTGCCAATGAGAAGGCTACACCTCACCTGATGGTTGTAGGGTTCAGGTTTGACCAGCCCAACGGTTCAACTATCCTCCAGGCAGGGTTGCAGGCTATGTTCTCTGACCAGCTCACTCCTGAAGATGTTGCCGCTGAGATCCATGAAGGCTTGATCAAATGGTATGAGCCGTTTCAGAAGTAAGCAGTAATACGAAGGAGGGGGCACAAGCTTCATGCTTGCTGCCTCCTCATGCCAAAGTATAGGGCAGTGTAACGCCGGTTGACGGGGGAATTGCAGTGAGTAGCAAACGTTCACGCCGGAGAATCTACTTTATGTTCTTGGCGCCTGCGCTAATAGTATACACAGTTTTTATGGTGTATCCGTTACTGTCTTCATTAGGATACAGTTTCATTGAGTGGGACGGGTATATCAGAAGAGGCTTTGCAGGCTTCGATAATTTCCGTAAGGTGCTCTTTGAGCGTCCTTACAGCGAACGGCTGGTCGGAGCATTAAAGCACAATGTTTTCTTCTTCGTGGTCACATTCCTCATTCAGACTACCTTCGGCCTTTTTATTGCGGTGATGCTGACTAAAGGCGGAAGGCTTCTTCGGCTTTTT
Source organism: uncultured Clostridia bacterium (assembly GCA_900019985.1). Lineage (GTDB taxonomy): Bacteria > Bacillota > SHA-98 > UBA4971 > UBA4971 > UBA4971. Next base: position 3,876 of record FIZM01000024.1, on the reverse strand, counting down.
CAAACAGTATATTTTGCCCCGTATACCTTGTCCCAGGTAGTTGTCGGATTTCTTTGGCTCCTTCTGCTGAATCCCACCTGGGGGCAGATTAATAAGTTTTTGACCCTTATCGGCCTGGAGAATCTGACCAGGCCTTGGCTGGGAGATATGATGACTGCTCTGCCTACGATTGTCCTTGTGAATGCATGGAGGTGGCTGGGTTTTCCTATTACCGTCTACCTTGCCGGACTGCAGGGGATTCCTGTGGAGCTGGAAGAGGCTGCCCTGGTTGACGGCGCCACTCCGTGGCAAGTATTCAGGCATGTGACACTTCCGTTGCTCGTGCCTACTATCGGTATGGTTACAATCCTGACCTTCATTTACGACTTTAATGCGTTCGAATTAATCTTCATTATGCAGGGCTCCAGCGGCAGTCCTTTCTATTCCACTGATGTCTTAGGCACGTTCTTCTACAGGACTGCTTTTGGAGACGCTACGACCGGTGGAGAAGTCGGGCAGGTTGGATTAGGATCAGCCATTGCGGTCTTGATGTTTTTAGTCATATGCGTGGTTTCAGTTTTTGGAGTATGGCTTGTTAGACGACAAGAGGTGGAGATGTAGGGTGAGTACGGATAAGCAAAGGACAAAGTGGCTGTTGATATACGGTGTGATGGGTGTTTACGCAGTCATTGTTGCATACCCTCTTTTGCTGATGCTGGTGACATCTTTCAAAAGCACTCGCGAGATATTTATGGCTCCGTTCGCATTGCCGAAGGAATGGAACCTGAACAACTTCGTAGCTGTTTGGCAGAGAGCCAATTTCCCGGTTTATCTCAAAAATAGCTTGTTTGTAACTGTTACGTCGGTGGCATTGATTGCAGGCCTTTCATCACTTGCTGCATATGCCCTTGCCAGGTACGATTTTCCCTGGAGCAATCCTTTGTACGTCTACTTCCTGTCAGGCCTTATGGTGCCGATACGCCTCGGAGTGCTGCCTCTCTTTTTGCTTATGAAGAATCTGCGCCTTCACGATACGCATGCTGCTTTGATTTTGACTTACGTTGCAAGCGGAATGCCTATGTCTGTCTTTATCCTGACCGGTTTCTTCAGGACTTTACCTAAGGAACTGGAGTTTGCAGCGCGTATAGACGGCTGCAATGAGTTTCAGGTGTTCTACAAAGTAATGCTGCCTCTGATCAGGCCTGCTCTGGCTACGGTAGTACTTATGAACTTTGTTCCGCTGTGGAATGATTTCTTTTTCCCTCTGATTTTCCTGCGAAATGACGCCCTGAAGACCATTCCCCTTGGGATGACTGTGTTCTTCGGACAATACGAAACAAACTGGGGTTTGGTTTTCGCAGGAATGGTAATGGCAAGTCTGCCGCTGCTCGTTCTCTATATCCTGTTGTCGCAGCAGTTTATTAAAGGTCTGACTGCCGGGGCTGTTAAGGGATAAGCAGAAAACTCGGGATGAGGAGAAAACCCCGGATGAGCAAAAACCCCGGAT
>FIZM01000024.1:0-2379 GCA_900019985.1 uncultured Clostridia bacterium | reverse complement strand
AGCAAAAACCCCGGATAAGCAAAAGATCCGGGATAAGCAGAAAACGCGGAATAAGAAAAAACCGAAAGCAGAGTGCGAAAGTGTAATGAAAAGAGCGGAGGCAACGTGTGAAACCGGTGGCGGGAGGAGGGGTACAATGGTCCTTACCGGCGTTGATGTAATTGGACTGGACGGTAAAGAGAGAGAGCATCTTATGGGAAAACGGCTTGGCCTTATTACCAATCCCACAGGTGTTGCGAAAAATCTCAGGCAAACCATTGATGTCCTCTATAAAGACTTCCGTCTGGTTGCGCTTTTCAGTCCTGAGCATGGCTTGCGCGGAGAGGTCCAGGATGCTCTGGATATCCCTGAGTACTTGGACGGTTCCACCGGGCTGCCTGTATACAGCCTATATGGAGCGACGCGAAAGCCTACATCCCAGATGTTAAATGGAATAGATACTTTGGTATTCGATATTCAAGATATAGGTGTAAGGTTTTATTCGTACATAACTACAATGGTTTTTGCTATGGAGGCATGTTCCGAACACGGGAAGGAACTCGTTGTGCTTGACAGGCCTAACCCGATAGGCGGGACTGTTGTCGGCGGCAACATTATTGAAAAAGAGTTCACATCTTTTTTGGGGCTCTCAGGGCTTCCCATACGCCACGGGTTTACAGTCGGAGAACTTGCCATGTGGGCAAACGAAGCACTGAACATTCGATGCGACCTTGCGGTTATAAGGATGCAAGGCTGGAGAAGGGATATGTGGTATGATGAAACTGGTTTACCTTGGGTTTTGCCTTCGCCCAATATGCCGACCCTTGATACTGCCACAGTCTTTCCGGGAACATGCTTCATCGAGGGGACAAATGTTTCAGAAGGCAGAGGCACTACCCGGCCTTTCGAGCTTCTGGGCGCGCCGTGGATAGACGGCATACTGTTGGCGGACTCGCTTAACTCGAAAGGACTTCCCGGATGTGCTTTCAGACCGTGCTATTTTGTGCCGACCTTTTCCAAGTACGAGGATGAGTTGTGTCAAGGGGTACAGATTCACATAACTGACAGGGAGGCTTTTGAACCTATAGGTGCCGGAATAGAGATCCTCAGGACTATAAAAGCCCTGTGGCCAGAACAATTTCGATGGGTAGAGTCTCTGGAGCAGATGTCCCGAGGCAGGCTCCATATAGATATCCTTGCCGGAACTGACGAGCTCCGCAAAGCAATTGATGAAGACGGAGATATCCATTATATGCTTGATAAATGGCGTCATGATGCTGAGATGTTTAGAGAAACCCGGAGCGGTTTTTTGTTATACTAGGGTGGCGATTTCTTATATTAAAGGAGGTTTACATGGATAATCAGTCTCAACCTGCAGAATCCATGTCTTACTGCATTCCGTTAATCCGGGGACGCTATCCTTCTTTGGCTCGTTCCGAGCAAAAGGTAGCCAAATACATCCTTGCTCACCCGGCAGAAGTCATTAAAATGTCTTCAATACAACTAGGGGCTGAGGTCGGAGTAAGCGAATCAACTGTGATCAAATGCTGTCAACGTTTGGGTTTTGAGGGATTCCCTCATCTTAAGATGGCTCTTGTAAGGGATCTGGCGACGACACCTGCCAATGCTTTCGGAGAAGTCGAGCCTGGAGATAGCGTAGCGGTTATCAGAGATAAGATCTTCCAAACAAGTGCACAAGCTCTCTCCGATACGCTCAAGGTGCTTAGTGAAACTGAGCTGGAGAAAGCAGTGGACATAATCAAGAATGCCGAAAAGCTCGTTTTTTTCGGTGTGGGTGCTTCAGGGCTGGTGGCCCATGATGCTCAGTCAAAGTTTATGAGGATTGGGATAGAGGCGAAGTTCGATCAAGACACCCATAACCAGCTGGTGCAGGCAGCTCTTATGCAGCCGGGAGATGTGGCGATAGTAATAACCCATTCAGGAGAGACCCTTGATGCGGCTGAAGTGCTGAGGCTCGCTCGCCAGGCCGGCGCCGGGACGATCTGCATTACAAACTACCCTGAGTCGACAGCTGCCTGTCTTGCTGAGGTTGTCTTGTTGACCTCAGTTCATGAGACTGCCCTCCGCAGCGGGGCAATGGCATCCCGCATTGCGCAGCTGGCAGTTGTAGATGTTTTATTCATGTCTATTGCAATCGATAGACATGAGGACTCCATGTCTTATCTTGTTAAGACGCGAAAAGCTGTATCAAGTAGGAAGGCAAAATGACTTGACAAGGCAGACCTATTTGCTATAATAACTAATGCACGGTAGCTGTCATAAGCAATTGACTGCTCCGTTGCTGATAACGTCGCGGGGTGGAGCAGCTGGTAGCTCGTCGGGCTCATAACCCGGAGGTCGCTGGTTCAAATCCAGCCCCCGCCACCATTTTTTTCAGAA
>FIZM01000023.1:249-2765 GCA_900019985.1 uncultured Clostridia bacterium | reverse complement strand
TCCACTCCGGGATGCTGATAGAAACGGGAATCCTCGATGGCAACAAATGCACGGGGAAGGTAGGGGGACATATCAGAAAGGCGTATGTCAATCCTGTCTGGTGCTGCTGTTGACGCAATGACTACACCGTTTGTGTCGTAGAAGACGCTTCCGCCTATTATCAAAGGGACAGGTCGGATCTCGGCGAGCACTGCAACTACAGGGACCAAAAAGATGACAAAAACCAGCCACCATCGCCACGAACGGATGATGCTTTGTCTATTTCGGCGGTTTCCAGTCTCCCTCGAGCCGTTTTCCAGATCTACCACCGCTTTCTGCCGGTCAATCCGCCTCTGTGACCTGGATCGTTTAATTGTAGTATGCCCTTTCCCTGACTGTGGAGAGGATAATGTAAGGGCATGACGAATTACGTCTAAGTTAAGAGTGTTTCACGCATCACAGGAGGAGGCATCAGCAACGTGGTCAACATTGAACTTGTATCAAGTCTCAGTCAAAAAACCGAAACCAAAATTATCCTGGTAGTTGTGGACGGAATAGGAGGGCTGCCTCATCCCTGCGTTGGCAGAACTGCTTTGGAAGAGGCAAACATACCGAATTTGGATAGACTGGCGGCTGTTTCCAGTTGCGGTTTAGTTGAACCTGTTGCTCTTGGCATTACACCGGGAAGCGGGCCCAGCCATCTCGCTTTATTCGGATATGACCCGCTCCGGTATGACATAGGCAGAGGGGTTTTGGAAGCTCTTGGGGTCGGGCTGGAGCTACAGCCCTCTGACGTTGCAGCCCGAGGGAACTTCTGCACAGTGGATGACTCTTCCGGGGTCATCACTGACAGACGTGCAGGGAGGATTCCAACTGAAGAGAATCGACGTCTTGTGGAAATGCTCCGCTCTATAAATGTTGAAGGAGTAGAAGTGATCCTTGAATCAGGAAAGTTCCACCGTTTTGTCGCGCTATTCCGCGGACAAGGCCTGTCCGGCGAGCTTTATGACACAGACCCCCAGCATGTCGGTGAAAAGCCTAAAGATGCGGCTCCGCGGACACCTGACGCAGCTTACACTGCAAACCTTGTTAATCAATGGCTTGAAAAAGTCAGAGAAGTACTGAAGAATGAATATCCTGCAAACATGGTTTTGCTCCGCGGTTTTGCCGGCCTTCCTGACATACCCGGTATGTCTCAAGTGTTCAAATTGACCCCTGCAGCTATATCAGGCTATCCCATGTACCGCGGCCTTGCGAGGCTGGTGGGTATGGAGATTCTTGAAACAGGGCCAAGCCTCAAAGATGAGGTGGAAACGCTTCAGGCTCAATTCGACAATTACGATTTCTTCTACCTCCATGTAAAAGACACAGACAGCTCAGGAGAAGACGGCGATTTCAAGCGGAAAGTCGAAGTGATCGAGGAGTTTGACGCCCTCCTTCCGTCAATACTAGGCCTTAAGCCTGACGTGCTCATCGTAACAGGCGACCATTCAACTCCTGCAAAGATGAAGGCACACAGCTGGCATCCGGTTCCGTTCCTTATTCATTCCGAGTGGGTGAGGCCGCTACGGGTTGAGGAATTCAGTGAAGCTGCATGCGCAAAAGGGGACCTCGGGGTCTTTCCTTCACTTGGCACCATGCCGCTGGCACTTGCCCATGGGCTGAAGCTGGGCAAATTTGGAGCCTGAGATCTTAGCCTGAATCAGGGGTTTGTCTGGCTAATAATGATCTATCAGCCTTGCATCGGGTTCTATTAATGTATAGTATATATTTGTGATAGAGGCTGTATCCATGGGGAGCCAAGGGGGAGGCAGATGTCGTTTGACTTCACGTTAGCCAGGCTTACGGAGAGTCTGGCAAGGGTAAACGCTACGAATGCAGTGCGCTCAATAATCGATATTCTTATTGTGGCTTATGTCATCTATAAGCTTCTGGGCATCATCAGGGGAACAAGGGCTGTATCTCTCCTCAAGGGTATCGCTGTCATTTTTATCTCCACAATGCTCAGTGATTTGCTGGAGCTGCGCACAGTAAACTGGCTCTTGCAAAAGACAATCACCATGCTGTTTGTCGCCTTGCCCATCGTGTTCTTGCCTGAACTCCGGAGAGCTCTTGAGCAAATAGGCAGGGGAGGGATGTTTACCGGACCCCTGGGCTTGCTGGAGAAAGAGGACATATTGGCTATGATTTCTAACGTGGCCAAAGCAACGACACTCCTGGCAAGAGATAAGATTGGAGCCCTTATCGTTATTGAACGAGACACAGGCATTGCAGAGTTAATGGAGACAGGAACGCGAATCGATGCTGTGGTTTCAACAGAGCTTTTGTTGAACATTTTCATGCCTAACTCCCCGTTGCATGACGGTGCCGTGATAATCCGCGGCAACAGAATAATGGCTGCAGGTTGTTATCTTCCCCTCTCTGAAAACCAGAATATCAGCAGGAGACTTGGAACCAGGCATCGTGCAGCTCTGGGCTTGTCAGAGCAGTCTGATGCAGTGTCCATTGTGGTATCGGAAGAAACCGGAGTTATCTCC
>FIZM01000023.1:0-125 GCA_900019985.1 uncultured Clostridia bacterium | reverse complement strand
GTAGAACGCTTCATTACCACAAATGTCGAGGTAGACGGCTTGCCACCGGACTTCACAGTTGAGACAAGGCCAAGAGATGTGGAGGTACGACTTCGCGGCGCTAAATATCTTGTGGAGCCGTTGGA
>FIZM01000022.1:13709-21437 GCA_900019985.1 uncultured Clostridia bacterium | reverse complement strand
CCTATGAACGTGTGGATCCACCATTACTATGCCTACAGCCTGGCGATGGTGGACAGGCTCGATGAGGCAATCGACGTGCTGAAAGCTGCGTTGGAAATAGATCCGTCCAATGATTATACCCATCTTTTGCTGGGCCTTGCATACCGGGAGAAAGGCTGGTACGTACTGTCTGTTTTGGAGCTTGCAAGAGCCAGGAGGGCTCTTAGTGTGCTCAGAAGCCTGGCAGACTAGATATATCCGGGGAATGGAGGAATCGAGATGACTGAGGCTGCGTGCGATAAGAAAGTGGACATAGTCCTTGAAGGCATGACGGTGATTTCGCCTGTTTCATCAGGCAAGGCCGAAACGGTTACGGTTATAGACAAAGGCACTGTTGCCATAGGTTGCGGAAAGATCCTGTATGCAGGTCCGTCCCCTGCTCCCCCTGAATTCCGGAGCGCAAAAAAACGTATAGATGCATCAGGCATGATTGCTCTTCCCGGCTTTGTCAATGCCCACACCCATACAGCCATGACACTCCTTCGGGGTTACGCTGATGACATGGTCCTTATGGAATGGCTGGAGGAGAAGATTTGGCCGATTGAAGCTCATCTGGATTCAGAAGATGTCTATTGGGGCACAATGCTTGCGTGCATCGAAATGATTCGAGCAGGTGTAACTACATTTGCAGACCAGTATTTCTTTATGGATGCCGCCGCGAAGGCCGTGAGAGATACAGGTATCCGCGCCTGCCTGGCAAGAGGGCTTATCGGCGCGTCACCTGACTCTTCCCGGGCTTTACAGGAGAACATAGACTTATATAAGGCCTGGCACGGAGAGGCAGACGGCCGCATAACAGTGATGTTCGGCCCCCATGCTCCGTACACATGTCCCCTGGACTTCCTTGAGAAAGTGATGGCAGCTGCTGAAGAATATGACGCAGGCATGCATATACACCTGTCTGAAACCCGAGGGGAAGTGGAGGAATCCAAGGCTCGGCACGGCGGGATGTCTCCTATAGAGCTTATGGACAGCATCGGCCTTTTTGAATTCAGGACCCTTGCTGCCCATTGTGTCCATGTCTCGCCAAAGGATATCGAGATCCTCAGTGCAAAAGGGGTGGGAGTTGCCCATAACCCAACCAGCAATATGAAGCTTGCGTCAGGTATAGCCCCTGTTCCTGCCATGTTAAAAGCAGGTGTAAAAGTGGGGCTGGGCACAGACGGGGCTTCAAGCAACAACAATCTTGATCTTCTTGAAGAAGCGAGGCTTGCTGCATTCCTACATAAGCTGGCTGAAAATGACCCAACTGTGATTCCTGCGGGGCAAGCCCTTGCCATGGCCACTCTCGGAGGGGCGAAGGCTATGGGAATGGATTCTGAAATGGGTTCTTTAGAGCCGGGGAAGAAGGCTGACCTGATACTACTTGATGTGAACAAGCCTCATATGCACCCCAGGCACGACTTGATTTCACATATCATCTACTCTGCAAGAGCTGATGATGTTGCGACCGTCATCATCAACGGGCAGACAGTCATGGAAGACGGAGTCCTTGTAGGCGTAGATGAACAGGAAGTCCTTGCGAAAGCTGAGGAAAGGGCAAAAGCTCTTGTGGCAAAAGCCTAGTGTTAGAGCTTCCTGAATCCGTAATATCCCAGTGTTAGCCTTTCTTGAATCTGCAATATTTTAATGAGCCCTGCTGTGTTCGAGTTCCGCAGGGCTCATCTTTTTCCTTCTGATACTCCATACTAAGGAGGTAATAATCCAAAAGAGGAGTCTATACAGGAAGGAATAGAGATATCAGTGGCAAGACGGATCTGTTTAATCGGAGTAATCCTCATGGTTTTGCTTCTTCCGACAACGTGGACGGTTTTTGCAGGAGACGAAGATACGTCTCAGTGGTACACCATTATTGACCACGATACGAAAAAGGTTTTGATGGAGACTTGCCATGTGGTGGTAGCAGGGGACGAGTTCATCGATGAAGACAACAGCAGATACCGCGTGGTAAATGTTGAAGGCCATACTGCCTGGGCTGATTTTATCGAAACAGTGGATGTAGAAACAGAGGCTTTGGCTTTTCAGGCTCAAGCCCTTCTGAGGCTTGGCTTCCTCCGTGCGGGAGTTGGCTTGGCAGCGGATCGTGCGCCGCAAGGGGGCCTTGTCGCGATTTACCATACGCACAGTGATGAATCGTATGTTCCTACCAGCGGCTCGCCGTCAGTTACACCGCATGGCGACGTATACGACGTCGGTGCAGTCATCTCAGCCAGCCTCAAGAACGCAGTAGGCCTAAAGACTGTCCATTCATGGGAATCGCACCTTCCCCATGACGGTTCAGCCTACATGCGTTCACGGCGGACAGCCATTTCTTTGCTGAAAAAAAATCCTGACGCACTCTTGGACCTTCACCGGGATGCTGCACCTCTCAGCGCTTATGCCACCACAGTAATGGGCAAGCCCGGCGCAAAAGTTATGATTGTGCTAGGCAGGCAGAATCCGAATCTCAAAGCGAACGAACAGTTTGCCCTTGCGTTGAAGCACTTTGCGGACAAGGAGTTTCCAGGGTTTGTAAGGGGCATCTTCTACGGCGACGGCACCTTCAATCAAGACCTTTCACCCAGGGCACTTCTTTTTGAAATGGGGTCCCACGAGAACAGCAGAGAGGCAGCGGAGAGGGTTATGGTGAATTTCATCAATTCCATCCCTGCTGTTCTTTACGGTGTGACGCCTTCAGGCCAAACCGCTAGAGGAACCGCTGCGCGTCAGGCCAAAGGAGAGGGCGGAGTTGCGGCTTCTACTGTAGTCTGGTTGATCCTTCTGGTTTTTATAGGTACTGCTGTATATCTTTTGGTGACAGAGAGGAGCATCAGCGGGGTGAAGGAAAGGCTAAGAAGATTTGCAAAGGTCGAGTTCAGAGAATTTGTGCGTGTCAAAGAAAAAGCAGGACCGCCTGAAGATGAGACATGAACCTGAAATTGCATCTATACTGTTTTGACAGCTCAGAGACACTATGTACACGACTTAAAGTAATTATCGCAGTTAAGGAGGCCTTGGGACTATGGCAGGGATAATTGACTGGGTTAGCAGGAGGATTAGGCGGCCTGATGTTGAGGTGTCAGACGAATTCATCGGGCTGTCTCATGAATCGGCAGGAGAAGCTCACGATATGGCCGGTTCTCCTTGGGCGGATGACGGAGTGTATGTTTCCCCGACGCAGATTACCGCAGGAGACAAAGTTGACATTGAGTACAGCGGGCTGTTGGCAAAGTCCGGTGCAGAGCACGTAACATTACGTATGGGCTACGGACATGACCGGTGGAGCGGAGTCTGTGATATCCCCATGTCAAAGGTACGAGACATGACTTTTAAGGCATCGGTTGAGATCCCTCTTGAACAATGTTCCAGGCTGCAATTTTGCTTTGTAGACAATGCAGGCAACTGGGACAACAACTCTGGGCGAAACTGGAGCTATGAGATACACTGCGGTGAGCAGGCGAAGTTTAGATAGGCATTATCAAGATTCGGCCATCGCAACCTCCGGCAACAAGATACCTCCCATACATTTCACCATCCCTTGAACGCGTATTGATGCTGGTATATAATGCAAGTCAGTGACGCGTTTTGAAGGGAGTTCGATTATGAGCAAAGTTAGAGTCAGATTCGCTCCGTCTCCGACAGGGTATCTCCACATCGGAGGCGCGCGTACAATGTTGTTTAACTGGCTTTTTGCGAGGCACCATGGCGGATCTTTGATCTTGAGGATTGAAGATACAGATGTGGAAAGGTCAACCGATGCCTCAACAGACGCAATCATCGAGAGCATCAAATGGCTGGGGCTGGACTGGGACGAAGGCCCTATTGTCGGGGGAGAATACGGCCCGTACTTCCAGTCGGAGCGGCTCGACATCTACAGGGAATACGCCGAGAGACTCCTCAAGTCAGGCCATGCTTATCGGTGTTACTGCACACCTGAAGAGCTCAGTGAAGCCAGAGAGGCGGCTATGAAGGCAGGTAAGCCGCCGGGATACACAGGTAGGTGCAGACAGCTTTCACTTGAGATGATTCGCGCATACGAAGCACAAGGAAGGAAACCTGCACTAAGGTTCAAGGTGCCTGAAGGAGAAACCGTTGTAAATGACATTGTCAGGGGAGATGTGGTTTTCCAAAACGAGCATATTGACGACTTTGTCATTCTGAAGTCTGACGGGTATCCTACATACAACTTCGCTGTTGTAATAGATGATGCGCTGATGAAGATTACAGATGTGATCCGCGCTGATGAGCATCTGCCTAATACTCCCAAGCAGATCATGATGTATAAGGCTTTGGGTTTTGAACTTCCAAGGTTTGCCCATGTATCAATGATTCTCGGGAAAGATAAGACAAAACTCAGCAAGCGTCATGGCGCAACTTCAGTTACACAATACAGGGACGACGGGTATCTTCCTGAAGCGCTCATAAACTACCTGGTGCTCCTTGGATGGGCGTACGATGCTGAACAGCAGATCTTCAGCAGGGAAGAGCTTATCCAAAAGTTTACACTGGACAAAGTCTCCAAGAATCCGGCTATCTTTGACCCGGACAAACTCCTTTGGATGAACGGCCACTATATTCGTGAGCAAGACAATGAGGTCTTAGTTGATCTTGCCATAGATCATCTGCGAAAAGCAGGGCTGGTATCTGAGGAGCCAAGCAATGAAGAACTTTCTAAGGTCCGTGCCGTTGTTTCCATACTGAAAGAGAGGATACGGACAATGGGTGACATTGTCAGTCAAGGGGATTTCTTCTTCACTGACGAGTTTGCCGTTGATGATGAGGCTATCAGCAAATTCTTAACCCGTGATTACGTGCCTGAGACATTTGAAGCGCTCAAGGCGAGACTTGAGGCAGCAAGCCCGTTTAACAGACAGGCTGTGGAAGAGGTTATCAGGGGATATGCTAAAGAAGTCGGGCGGAAAGCCGGAGAAGTCATCCATCCTCTCCGAGTGGCTTTGACCGGACGATCTGTAAGCCCCGGAATTTTCGAGGTCATGGAGATCCTCGGAAAAGATGCCTGTTGCAGGCGGATCGATTCAGCCCTTAAGAAACTCGCGAGGCTTGACGCTTAGCCTATGGTATGCTAGAATCGTTTTGTTAAGTCAACAATGTGCTGGGGAGTCGTCTAGTGGTAGGACAGCAGACTCTGGATCTGTATGCGGGGGTTCGAATCCTCCCTCCCCAGCCAGAGTTTTCTCTGGAAAATCTTTATCCGGATTTGTTTAATGTGGCCCCGTCGTCTAGCGGCCTAGGACATCGCCCTCTCAAGGCGAAGACACGGATTCGAATTCCGTCGGGGCCACCATTTTTTGTACTTTTTCATTTCCATAAACGTATCGGCTAATAAAAACAGCCTGCCTCCGATTCTGAAGGCAGGCTGTTTTTGTGTTAATGCGCATTACACGCTAAATCAGGCACTTTAAGAACAGCTCAGGCTGCGAGAAACGCTGCTATAACTCCCACGAGAAATATTCCGTCGTATACTCCTGCTCCACCTATGCTTACAACTTGAGCACCGATGTTCTTGATTTTATGCAGGTTCAATAGGTCAGCCCCGATAAGTGTTCCGAGAGAACCTGCTATGTATGCTATAGGAGCAGCGGATTCGCCTCCAAGGAGTAACGCTGAGCTTACAGCTACCAACGGCGGGATGAAGGCAGGTAGAGATATTCCAACTCCCGGAACAACCCTTGCCATTGCGTTAGTCGCCAGCGTTACGATGGTCGTGGATATCAATGCAGGAACCAGAGGAGTCTTCCCTGAGGTTAAGAGATATAGAGCAAACACCGTAGGGATGATCGCTCCGCCTACATTGACTGCAATGACTTGATGCCGAACCCTTGGAGGATAGTAGAACAGGAACGGAAATACCATCTGAGGTTTCTCCTCAACTACGATTTTTTGCTTTGATACAGGGATATTAATTACACTGCCAATTAATGAGAAGGTAAACAGGAGCATAGCGCCTTGAGGAGAAAGTCCCAGCTTTGTGAAGGATATTGCAGCGATGTTGAAGTAGAAAAGGAAGAAAAAAGCCGGTAACAGCAGGATAAATATTAGAATCATCGGGAGCAATCCAAACACATTCTCTCCTCCGGTAAGCTGCCAACTGATTTGCATATATGCACTATGAGCTATGCACTTAGTGCGTTTTTTATGCGAAGGCGCTTACCATTATTATACCTTAAAACCGTGGAGAGAGGGGTTGCGGAAATCAGCAACCCCGAGGCTTTTCCCCGGCTAGACAATGGTGACTCCCCAGTTAAGGCCGGAGTTATTATCCCAATGATCCGCACCGTCTTTAAAGCAGAAGTTGAAGAATTTCTTGTCGCTGTCAATTGTCACATCAGTAGACCAGGTAGTATCATCTATTTTTGTCATAGGGGTAAGGCTTGCGTTTGCCCAGTGTTCGTCATATCCGGAGTAAAGATATATTGAGTCAGCTCCTGACATCGACAACAGCCCTTTATACATTATCGTGCCTTTCTTCTTGCCTGAAAGAGGCACAGGATCTATCGCCACCCTCCTGTCAATGAATAAGTCTTTTGCCGTCTTCTTTGCCATTTGGCTTATCACTCCTTTCGTGGAGAACTTAGCGCTCTCTATTATTATCTTGTCTTTTCCTGTGTTTATGTGCAGTTTCAAAGTGGCTTCAGCATTGTCCTGGGCCTTTACGAGGCAAGCTGAATCGGAGCGATATGAAGGAAAAGACTGCATGAAAGAGAAGTTATCACCTATACTAGCAACGGAAGGCATTTGCTGATCCCTTTTTTCAAAACATACCAGGAGGTCATAGGAATGATACAGCAAGGAGAAGGCCAAAACCTTAGGCAAGCAGCTCATTTGGCGCTGGTTCAGTGCATGGGGGTTTCCGGTGGGGAGAAGGTGCTTGTCATAACCGATGAGGAACTGCGTGAAATCGGCTACGCTTTCTGGAAAGAAGCAAAGGATCTGGGAGCTGAAGCCATTTTTGTAGAGATGATCGCCAGGTCCCAGCATGGTGAAGAACCGCCTGAGCCTGTTATAGAGATTATGAAAGCAGTTGACGTGATTATGGCGCCGACGTCAAGGTCACTGTCTCATACCGGTGCCAGGCGCAAGGCGAATGAAGCCGGAGCGAGAGTCGCATCAATGCCCGGAATCACCCGGGATTCGGCGATAAGGACTCTGACTGCGGACTATAGAAAGATTGCCAGGTTGAGTGAGAAGATGGCTGAGATCCTGTCAAAGGGGAGCCTTGCCCGGATAACATCTCCGGCAGGAACCGATATCGTTATGTCGCTTGAAGGCAGAACAGGCCACCCTGACACGGGTATATACCATAATCCAGGTGATTTCGGGAACCTTCCGGCCGGAGAAGCTTTTATAGCGCCTGTGGAAGGCACGGCTCAAGGCGTGATTGTAATAGATGGCGCTATGTCAGGAGTAGGTGTGGTAGAGGAGCCCATTAAAATGACAGTGGAGTCAGGATATGTAACAGAAATCACAGGCGGGCATGGAGCCAGGATGCTGGAGGATGCAATCGCTGATCTTGGTAAGCCTGCACGGAACATTGCAGAGCTCGGTGTAGGCACGAATGATCGTGCTATAATTACAGGGAAGGTCCTGGAAGATGAAAAAGTCCTTGGAACAGTCCACCTTGCTCTAGGTAATAACGTAGGTTTCGGCGGCACTTGCGATGTCCCTGTGCATCTTGACGGCATCATATTG
>FIZM01000022.1:0-13685 GCA_900019985.1 uncultured Clostridia bacterium | reverse complement strand
GAGAACCGTGCCGGACTTAAGGATACATTGAATGCATCAGAAATATACGAGAAATACCAGGACCTTTTCGAAAAAGAAAGCGTCTTACAGCTGTTACGGGGCGTCCCTTCATTAAGCCCTGACGATCCATCCGGAGACTCAAAGCGTGCTTTATACCTTGCAGGGTTTGCAGCAGACGGGTTCATGGACCAGGCTGTGAAGGAACTGACTGACAGGATCATATCCGAAGAGACCCAGGCAGTAGTGGAGCTTGGGACGAAGACGATTCCCTTTCGCATGATTCCTGTAGTGCTTGCCAATGAACCGGATCCTCATGTCCGGGAAGAACTGGAAACCAAGAGACAGGAAGTGCTAAGAGAACTCAATCCCCTGCGCGAAGAGCGCATTGCGTGTCTTCATTCTTGTGCGGCAGACCTGGGTTACACGAATTACAGTTCGCTGTACGCACACATTAAAGGCCTGGACCTCGACATCCTGGCTGACAAGATGGAGCAGTTCCTAGGCGAAACTGACAGCATTTACACCTATAACATGGAAAGAGCAGCGATTAGGTATCTTGATATGAAGCTCTCCGATGTCAGCCGCCATGACATTGCGTACCTGTTCAGAGGGGTTGAGTTTGACAACATGTTTCCGCGGGAAAACCTCATTCCCACATTGGATTCAACCCTCGAAGGCATGGGATTGGGCCGTGAAAACTATCCCAATATCCACATTGATATTGAGCCAAGGGACGGCAAATCTCCAAGGGCGTTCTGTGCGCCTCTTAGAGTTCCTGACGAGGTTATGCTGGTGTTGATGCCTCAGGGAGGATATGATGATTATCACACAATTCTCCATGAAGCAGGCCATGCCTGGCATTTCGGAAGCGTCTTGCCGGAGCAGGTATTTGAATACAAGTACTTAGGGGACAACTCTGTAACAGAATCGTATGCCTTTCTCTTTCAGTACCTTTCAATGAACGAACACTGGCTCTCAGAATACGCAGATGGTTTGCGTGTTGAGGAGTATTTGAGATTTGCTACCCTCTATAAACTCTACATGTTAAGAAGATACGCAGCTAAACTCCTATACGAACTTAGGCTCCATTCAGGAGATGACATATCCGACATGCCATGGGAATACTCAAGCCTTCTTTCTGAAGCGCTGAAGATCCGCCACTCCGGCGTCTATTACCTTGATGATGTGGATGACGGATTTTATGTGGCACAGTACCTCAGGGCATGGATCTTTGAGGGTCAGTTAAAGAACTTCCTCGTTCAGAAATTCGGTGAGAGGGCATATGCTTATCCTGAGACAGGCGAAGTGCTGAAAGGACTGTTCTCCCTGGGACAAGAGTTCAGTGTAGAAGGATTAGCGGAGCGGCTTGGCCTCCGGGCTCTGGACCTTGATCCCTTATACGAAGAAATCGATGATAACCTGAGGCCTTGATGCACACACTGTTGTCAGGAGGCGGTGATTAGCTATGGCATCAGGTGTCGTCCGTCGAAAGCGGTTTCACAGGCGGCGCATCAGGAGACAGTTTGACACAGAGGACAGGGATCTCCTGGATATGCTCTTGACAGAGGTTAACGAAGAAGAAGCAGCTGAGATACTGGGTGAGGTTTCAGAATTCACGAGAGAAGACGCTGAAGAGGATTCATTTCGGCCGATCTAGGCTTCTACACACTGCTTAAGTTGGGTTGAGCCTTTGTTTACATGATAGGGCCAAGAGCAGGCGGTATGTCTTAGAAGGTCATAAGACATCCGCCTTTTGTCTTTTGGCGCTTCTCAAGATGCCATTCAGGATAGAGATGCAGGAACTTGTCCCGTTGCCGAGAACTGATATAATTTAGACACAGTCAATAACCGATTGTATCCGGTGAAGTTTGACCGTACGCAGTGTGTGGGTGAAAGGAGGGGTAAGGTGGGCGAATTTGTCCATTTGCACCTGCACACCCAGTATTCTCTGCTTGATGGCGCATGCAAGCTTAAGGATCTGATGGTGAGAGCCTGCGAGTTGGGTTTTGACGCATGTGCGATTACAGATCATGGTGTGCTGTACGGAGCTATAGATTTCTACAAGACTGCAAAGAAGGCCGGAATTAAGCCAATCTTAGGTTGCGAATTATATGTTGCAAAAAGAACCCGCCATGACAAGGTCCCTCATATTGATGATGACCAGTACCATCTTGTACTCCTTGCCAAAAATGAAACAGGCTACAAGAACCTTGTAAAGCTCTCCAGTATAGGCTTTACCGAAGGGCATTACTATAAGCCCAGGGTCGATCTTGAGGTCCTGGAGAAATGGAATGAAGGGCTCATAGCCATGTCAGCTTGTCTTTCCGGAGAAATCCCCTCATTGCTGATGAAAGGGGATTATGAAGGGGCAAAGCAGAAAGCAGCCAGGTATAAAGATATCTACGGCCCGGGGAACTTCTTCCTTGAAGTCCAAGACAATAAAATCAGCCGCCAGTATGAGGTAAACAAAGGCCTCGTAAGGCTTTCAAGGGAGCTTGATATCCCCCTTGTGGCCACAAACGATGTCCACTACATTCACAAGGAAGATGCCAAGCTCCATGATGTCCTGCTTTGCATTCAGACAGGGAAAACAGTGAAAGATCCGGACAGGATGAAATTCCCTACTGACGAATTCTATCTTAAGTCTTCTGAAGAGATGAAGGCTGCGTTTTCAGATCTTCCGGAAGCTATCCGAAACACGCTGGTCGTTGCTGAGCAGTGCAACTTCGGATTCGAGTTCGGCAAGTCGCAAGTGCCTCATTTCCCGGTGCCTGAAGGCTTTACTGAGGAGACATATCTCCGGCATCTGGCGCGGGAAGGTGTTAAGAGAAGATACGGAGAAATCACGGAAGATCTTGAGAGGCGGCTCGATTACGAGCTGGATGTCATAGTCAAGATGGGGTATGCCGGGTACTTCCTCATCGTCTGGGACTTTATAAGATTTGCCAAGGGCCGTGGGATTTACGTCGGGCCAGGGCGAGGTTCTGCGCCCGGCTGTCTGCTTTCTTATGTGTTAGGTATCACAGATATTGATCCCATTAAATACGGGCTGATTTTTGAGCGGTTCCTCAATCCTGAGCGCGTGACCATGCCTGATATCGACGTAGACTTCTGCTACGAAAGGCGTGGAGAAGTCATAGAGTACGTAACAGAGAAATACGGAGCAGATAGGGTGGCTCAAATAATCACCTTCGGAACAATGGCTGCCAGGGCAGCTGTAAGAGACGTAGGCAGGGCTCTGGATATTCCTTATAACGACGTAGACAGAATTGCCAAGATGGTCCCTGCAGAGCCTGGGATGACTATTGAAAAAGCACTTCAGACATCATCTGAGTTCAGGAATGCATATGACAGGGACGAAGAGATTAAGAACCTCATTGATACCGCGAAGGCAGTAGAGGGTATGCCAAGGCATGCATCGACCCATGCTGCGGGGGTCGTGATATCCAAGGATCCGTTGACAGAGAGGATTCCTCTTTATAAGGCTAACGACGAAACAGTTACAACCCAGTTTGCCATGGAGGATTTGGAGGCTCTTGGTGTCCTGAAAATGGACTTTCTGGGGCTTCGCACTCTTACTGTAATAGGCAAGACCCTTGAGAACATTTACCGCACTCGCGGCGAAAGAATCGACATGACTGCTATCGATCTGGAAGATCCCGAGGTGTATCAGGCTCTTTGCTGCGGGGACTCCCTGGGTGTGTTCCAGCTGGAAAGCAGCCTCTTCCAAGGCCTTCTTAGGGAAGTTAAGCCCACATGTTTTGAAGACATCATTGCAATCCTAGCTCTGGGGCGGCCCGGCCCCTTGGGGCGTGTCCAAGACTTCGCCAAGCAGAAGCACGGCGAAATGCCTATCGAGTATCCCCATCCTGACCTTGAGGCTGTTTTGAAAGAGACTTACGGAAACATGCTGTATCAGGAGCAGGTAATGAAGGTGGCAAGCACCTTGGCAGGCTTCACTCTTGGAGAAGCTGACCTCCTCCGCCGGGCCATGGGCAAGAAACAGCCTGAGGTGCTGGCTGCTCAAAGAGAGAAATTCCTACAAGGTGCCTTGAAGCGCGGAGTGAGCCTTGATATAGCTGAGAACATCTTCGACCTGATGGAGTACTTCTCAGGTTACGGATTTAACAAGAGCCACAGTGCTGCGTATTCCTTGATTTCATATCAGACTGCATGGTTGAAAGTGCATTATCCCAAGGAGTACATGGCCGCTCTGCTCACAAGCATATCCGGGGTTACTGAGAAGGTCGCGTTCTATGTGGATGCGTGCCGTCAGATGGGGATAGAAATCCTTCCGCCTGATGTCAATGAGAGCCTTGAAGACTTCACAGTGGTGGGAGACAGGATCAGGTTCGGGTTGAATGCTGTGAAGAATGTAGGAAGGAGCGCAGTTGCTGCTATCATCGCAGCCAGAGAGCAGAAAGGGGATTTTAAGTCCTTTGCCGACTTTGTGGAAAAGGTAGACCTGCATGTTGTGAACAAGAAAGCCATTGAAAGCCTTATTCGCTGCGGTGCTTTTGACTTCACAGGCGCTAAGAGATCAGCGCTTTTGGCTGTGCTTGACAGGACTCTGGAGATGGGGTCCCGGCGTCAGAAGGAGAAGGCAAGGGGACAAGCGTCGTTTTTTGACTTGTTTGCAGATGATGACGGGTTTGCAGCAAGCGAAATAGACATGCCGGATATACCTGAGTTCAGTGATAAGGAACTGCTCCAAATGGAAAAGGATCTCCTGGGGCTTTATGTCTCCGGGCATCCTCTTCAAGGCATGGCATCTCAGCTGAGACGATGCTGCAGTTCTCAGGTGGCGGAATTGTCGCAAGAGTACAGGGAGGGTGACGAGGTTTCCATAGGTGGCCTCATAGCATCCCTTCGTAAGATCACTACTAAGTCCTCAGGTCAACCCATGGCTTTCTTTGTCCTGGAAGACCTTACGGGTTCCATAGAAGTTGTTGCATTCCCCCGGGTGTATGAAGAGGCATCATCATTGATTTACGAAGACTCTTTAGTCCTGGTTCAAGGAAGGCTTGAACAAAGAGACGACGAATTCAAGTTGATAGCCAATACTATTTTGCCTTTTTGCCAAGATGCTGTGATAATTCCTGTAGATGCCGATAATATCACCAAGGGAGATTTGCAGAAGCTTAAGAAGAAGCTAAAGAGCAATTCCGGGGAAATCCCGGTGTTCATAAAAGTCAAAACTCCTGTTGGAGCAGCGATTCTGTCTGTCGCTCCTGAGTTATGGGTGTCTGATCCTGAAAGAATTGCTATAGAGAACTGACACTGAATTCTATGACAAGCCCCCGTTTGCCTGAAAAGGAGGCGACATCAAGTGTGGACTGTGGTATATATCGCGCCTAATAGGGCTACCGGTGAGATGATCAAGGAATTGCTGGAGAACGAGGGATTGCTGGTAATGCTCCGACCGGTCGGAGTGCCTCATATGGGCGATTCGGCAAGTGTAGAAGTCTTGGTGCCGGAGAGTGAAGTTGAGGAAGCTCACGAATTCATCGCGAGTTCTTTCGGAAGGTAAGTGGTTGTATGCCCAATTTCAAGGGAATTTTTCAAGGCAAGCAGAAATTTGTGACTGTCAAGGCAGGCCAAGTGCCGGAAGAGCCCGCTGACGGCCTATGGACAAAATGCAGGCAATGCGCAGGGATCCTGTACAAGAAAGAGCTCACCTCAAACCTGGGGGTTTGCGGTGATTGCGGTTTTCATTTCAGGTTGTCTGCCAGGGAAAGGATTGCCATTACCCTTGATGAAGACAGCTTCGTCGAATACGATGAAGACCTCCTTACCACGGATCCTCTGGGATTTCCCGGGTATGATACTAAGATTGAGGCTGCAAAGCAGGCTACAGGGCTTAACGAAGCAATTATCACAGGCCAAGGAAGGATAGACGGGTATCCCGCACTCTTGGGGTTCATGGATTTTTCGTTTATCGGTGCGAGCATGGGATCTGTAGTCGGAGAAAAAGTTACGCGGCTTTTTGAGAGAGCGGCCAGGCAAAAACTACCTGTTGTGATTTTCTGCGCCTCAGGAGGGGCCAGGATGCAGGAAGGCATGTTCTCTCTGATGCAGATGGCAAAGACTTCAGCCGCATATGGCAAACTATCGGAGGCAAGGGTGCTCTATATTTCTGTCCTGACGAATCCTACAACTGCAGGGGTCTTTGCAAGCTTCGGGTCGCTTGGAGACATTATCATTGCAGAACCCGGGGCCCTTATTGGGTTTACGGGACAGCGGGTTATCGAGGAGACAATAAGGCAGAAGCTGCCTCCCGGGTTTCAGACCGCTGAATTTGCACTGGAGCACGGGCTGATTGACATGATTGTAGACAGGCGAAACATCAGGAAGACCCTTGGGTCTTTGCTTTCGCTCCACGGGGGGAGGCGCGAGGAGGCAGGATGACAAGCTTTAGCCTTGAGTTTGAGAAGCCCCTGGTAGAGTTAGAGAAAAGGATAGAAGATCTTAAAGAGTTCAGCTTGAAAAAGGGAATCGATCTTTCTGATGAGATATCTATCCTCGAGAAAAAAGCTGATGAGCTCCGAAAAGAGATATTCGAAAACCTCACACCATGGCAGCGCATATTGATTGCACGCCATCCGAAACGGCCGACAACTCTCGAGTACATCGATATGATCTTCGATGAGTTTATTGAACTGCACGGAGATCGGGAGTTCGGGGATGACGGCGCAATCGTCGGGGGCATCGCTGATCTGGGCGGGCGTGCTGTGACTGTGATCGGCACGCAAAAAGGCAGAGATACCAAGGAGAATATTGCCAGAAACTTCGGGATGCCCCATCCTGAAGGCTACCGTAAAGCCCTGAGGCTGATGAAGCAGGCGGAGAAGTTCAGGAGGCCTATAGTGTCTTTTGTAGACGTAGTGGGGGCGTATCCCGGAGTAGAGGCTGAGGAGCGAGGGCAAGGTATTGCCATTGCCCGCAACTTAGTGGAGATGGCAAGGCTCAGCACAAGCATTGTTGTGGTGATTACCGGAGAAGGCGGTAGCGGAGGCGCCCTTGCTATCGGAGTCGGAGATAAGCTGATAATGCTTGAGAACGCCTACTTTTCCGTGATTTCGCCTGAAGGTTGCGCTGCGATACTCTGGAAGGACGGTTCCCGTTCCCAGGAAGCAGCGGAAATGTTGAAGCTTACTGCTCCTGACCTGAAGGCGCAAGGCATCATAGACGAGTTGCTTCCTGAGCCGCAAGGTGCTGCTCATAAAGATCGCATGGCCATGGCACGGCTTATCCGTGATGCCGTTATAAAAGCTCTGGATGAATTGTCAGGCATCCCCGTACGCAGGCTTGTTGAGCGGCGGTATGCGCGGCTTCGCAGGATAGGCAAGTATGTCGTCAGTGAAATGCCTGCAACTGAGGCCCCGATGGTAGCTGCAGGTAATGAAGATATGCATGTTGCACCTGATGTAGCAGATGTTGAGGGAGGTTCTGACGAAACTTGAAGCGTATCGGGATTCTTACAAGCGGAGGAGACGCCCCGGGCATGAATGCGGCGATTCGCTCCGCGACAAGAACAGCACTCTACCATGGATTATCTGTGGTAGGCATATACCGTGGTTACCAGGGTTTAGTTGAAGGCGATATGTTTGAGATGAGCTCCCGAAGTGTGGGAGATACAATACAGAGGGCAGGCACAATGCTAAGGTCAGCCAGGTGTCCGGAGTTTGAATCTTATGAGGTGCAGAAAAGAGCAGTGGAGAACCTGGCTGCAAGCGGTATTGACGGCCTTGTTGTCATTGGCGGTGACGGCTCGCTGAGGGGAGCTGCAGCCCTTTCAAAACTGGGTGTTCCCACTGTCGGCATCCCTGCAACTGTAGACAATGACATTGCGTGTACCGACTATTCCCTTGGTTTCGATACGGCTGTAAATACTGCTGTTGATGCCATAACGAAGATCAGGGATACTGCAAGTTCCCACGGCAGAAACAATGTGGTGGAAGTCATGGGGCGCGACACAGGCCATCTTGCTCTTGCCGCAGGTATCGCAGGAGGCGCCGAATATATCTTAATTCCTGAGAAGCCTTTTGATATTCAAGAGATTTGCGAAGGCATCGAAAGGGGTTACGCCAGCGGGAAGACCCACTGCATAATCGTGGTGGCAGAAGGGGTCGGCGGGTATTTCGGGCCTGATATGTCCCTTTATGACAGCATCGGATTCCAAATAGGGCAGCAGGTGCGAAAGAGGACAGGCCTTCAGACCCGGGTTACGGTGCTCGGCCATATTCAAAGAGGCGGAACCCCGACTGTAAAGGATAGGCTGCTTGGAACCATGTTCGGTAGCCGAGCTGTGGAAGCCTTGATTCATGGGGATACCTCGAAGATAGTGGGTCTCTCGGGAAATAGGCTGTGCTTGTTCGATATTGAAGAGGTGGTTTCCAAGAGAAAACCCATTGATGAAGAAATGTACCGTGTAGCTACTTTGCTCTCAGGGATGTGAACGAGAACCGGTCGATATCCGGTCCTGATGCCGAGAAGTGTAATAGAAGAGAGTGACAGAGGAGGACAGGGTGTGCGCAGGACGAAAATAGTTTGCACTTTAGGGCCGTCTACAGATAAGCCGGGAGTCCTGGAAGGCATGATAAAGGCCGGTATGGACGTGGCTCGCATCAACATGTCCCATGGCACACATGAAGAGCATGCTGTAAGAATCAACAAAGTCAGAGAAACAGCAGAGGCTCTTGGCAAACATGTAGGAGTTATGCTGGACCTTGCCGGCCCTAAGATCAGAACAGGCCCGATTGCCGGCGGGGAGGTAGAACTCAGGGAAGGAGCTATTCTGTATCTTGCTCCGGGCAACGAAGAAGGCGATGACACAAAGGTTTACATCAATCATCCTGAGTTTCTCGAGTACATATCTCCGGGTAGCAGCGTGTTTCTGAGTGATGGCTTGATTGAGCTCGTAGTAGAGGATGTGCTGGAAGAAGAGGCCAGGTGCCGTGTGACTACAACAGGAGTCTTGGCGTCGAGAAAAGGAGTCAGTGTCCCAGGGGCGAGGATAAGCTCTGTTGGAGAGACGAAAAAGGACTTAATGGACATAAAGTTTGGCGCTGAGATGGAAGTAGACTTCATTGCCGCCTCATTTGTGCAACATGCTGACGATGTTGTGCGGATTCGGGCGCTCCTTGACGCGGAATCGTCTGACGCTCTTATAATCGGGAAGATTGAGTCTAAGGAAGGCGTTGACAATATCGAATCCATCTTAAGGGTTGCAGACGGGATCATGGTGGCAAGAGGGGATTTAGGCATTGAGATGCCTGCCGAGCAAGTCCCGTTGCTGCAGAAGAAGATTATCAGTGCCTGTAACAACATGGGTAAGATTGTGATCACTGCCACTGAAATGTTGGAATCCATGGTATCGAACCCAAGGCCTACTAGGGCTGAGGTAACTGATGTGGCTTGCGCTATTTTTGACGGAACCGACGCGGTTATGCTTTCTGCAGAGACGACAATAGGAAAGTACCCGGTAAATGCTGTTGCAACAATGGCCAGGATCGCTAAGACTGCAGAAGAAGGCCTTGATTGGGAGGATATCATCCGCAAAAAGACAATAGGCCATTCAAGGAGTATCGCTGATGCCATCAGCCATGCTACGTCCCACATAGCCTATGACCTCGGGATTAAGGCGATTCTGACTTCCACTGAAACAGGGTCAACTGCAAGAATGGTTTCTAAGTACCGCCCCCGCGCGCCGATTATTGCTGCTACCCCAAATCCGAGAGTCGCAGCGAAGCTTGCTCTTGCATGGGGAGTCATTCCTATGCTTGTCCGCGAGGCTAAAGATATGGACGATGTCCTTGATATCGCTGTTGAGGCTGCCCTTGCCCTTGGAGTAGTAGAAAAGAGGGATCTGGTCATAGTCACTGCAGGTGTCCGCGCAGGGGTTCCCGGAACTACCAATATGTTGAAGGTTCACAGGGTTTAAGGGTAGGCTTCCTTATTTGTGCAGGAATATAAACCGTCGCGTAGAATACCTTGAGTTGGCGTGCAAATGCTATGTTATGATACCTAACCGGTTGGAATCTTGAGCAAGAGGTGGGAGTTAAGCCAGCACGTTTTGCCGGTGTGGTGGTAGCCTGGCAGGATATTCGGTGCCCCCTTGATGAAGAAGAGCCGGGGTGGATTCTTGCAGATATTTTGGGATACGTTGAGTATATGGAAGAGTGTAAAGCTAAAGATGATAAGTATATAAAAGGAGGGGCTGTATCATGCCATTAGTTACAAGCAAGGAAGTCCTGACGAAAGCACAACGAGAAGGGTACGCTGTAGGTGCATTTAATGCCAACAACCTAGAGTATGTCCAGGCAATTATTGACGCTGCCGAAGAGGAGAAAGCCCCTGTAATACTCCAGGCAAGCCAAGGCGCGATCAACTACGCGGGTCTGGACATGATTGTCGCCATGGTGAGGACCGCAGCTGAAAAGGCGACAGTCCCTGTGGTGCTGCATCTTGACCACGGCACCAGTTACGAGCAGAATGTCAGGTGCCTCAGGGCAGGTTTTACGTCTCTTATGTTTGACGGCTCTAAGCTTCCGTATGAGGAGAATGCAGCCATCACAAAGAGAATCGTGGAGATGGCGCATGTAGTCGGTGTGCCGGTGGAAGCTGAACTGGGACAGGTGCCTACCGCCGGGAATATTACGTGGGAAGACGTAGAAGCTCTGATGACTGATCCTGAAGAAGCCAAGAGGTTCGTGGAAGAGACCGGAGTTGACTTCCTGGCAGTAGCAGTAGGGAGTGTCCACAAGATGACGGCTCAGGCAGCGAAGATTGATGTTGAGAGGACTAAGAAGATTGCGGAATTGACCGGTGTGCCTTTGGTCCTCCACGGAGCATCAGGCGTTACTGATGACGGGTACAAAGAGGGGATCAAAGCCGGAATCTGCAAGATTAACATAGCGACCGAGCTAAATAAGGCCTTTACCAAAGGAATGCATGATGCTCTGGCAAAGAAGCCTGATGAGATAGATCCCAGGAGGATTGTAGGGGTAGGCAGGCAGTATGTGAAGGAAGCTGTAAAAGCCAAAATGAGGCTGTTCGGTTGTTCCGGCAAAGCCTGATTAAGGGTGAGCTGATAAAGGGTTGTCTGATAGAGGCTTGTACTCTGTTAAGGGCTGATGCTTTGATAGAGGCTGGTACATTGAACTGAAACCACACTATCTTGGATCTGGATATACTCGATTTTTTTGGAGCAAACAAGTAGCAAGTAGAAGGGATGATACCTTAACATGGCTGAAATTAGGAGAATAGGTGTTTTGACCGGCGGTGGAGACTCATCCGGTCTCAATGCTGCCATTCGTGGTGTTGTTATGAGGGCTGCGGATTACGGTTACGAGGTTCTCGGGATACAGGAAGGCTGGAAAGGGTTGGTACAGGGTATCGCCCGGCCGTTAAGTGTTGAAGAGGTCCGCGAGATTATAACCGTAGGCGGCACAATGCTTGGCTCATCTCGAACGAACCCCTTTAAGAAAGAAGGGGACGTTGACAAGTGCAAAGCCAATGTTGAGGCCCTCGGCCTCGATGCCATAGTCGCTATAGGCGGAGATGACACTCTCGGAGTGGCATCAAAGCTCAGTGAGCTTGGTGTTCCTTGTGTAGGAGTCCCGAAAACCATGGATAATGACGTAAACCTCACTGACTACTGCATAGGCTTTGATACCTCGGTAACTGTGGCAGTGGATGCTGTGGAGAGGTTGCGGGATACTGCAAGATCCCATAGACGTGTAATGGTTCTTGAGGTAATGGGAAGATATGCAGGTTGGGTGGCACTTGTTACAGCTATGGCCGGAGGGGCTGATTGGGTGCTGATCCCTGAGGTTGAGCCTGATTTGGATGCAATGTGCAACCATCTTGTGAAACTCAGAGAGTCAGGCAGGCCCTATGGCGTAGTCGTGGTTTCCGAAGGTATTGAGGTGCCAGGCATGGGTGATGACGCAGAAGAAGAGGTTGACGCCTTCGGTCATGTCAGATTAGGACTTCGCGGAGTAGGGCATGTTATAGGTAAGGAAATCGAAAAGAGAACGGGCATTCCTACTAGGGTGGCAACCATCGGTCACATACAACGTGGCGGATCGCCTACTGTCCATGACAGATATCATGCCACACGCCTCGGTATGGCAGCTGTTGACCTGATCAATAAAGGGGAGTTCGGCAAGATGCCTACTTTCCTCGGGGGAGAGATAAAGGTTGTAGAATTAACTGAGGTGACTTCAAAGATTAAGACAGTCCCTCAGTCTCTATATGAGGAAGCTATGACACTGTTTAAGTAAACTTAAGTAAACTTAAGCTTACTTGAGTAAACCTTCTATTTGGTCTGACTAAGCAAACCCTTTATTTGGCCTGACTTTAGACATGATGGTGCAAGTTCCCTGATATGTTAGGTGAATCATCAAGAGCACTGTTGCTTATAGGTATTGGGTTTCTTCTCATGGCCGGCGGATTGCCTATATCATCGCCGGCCATGTTTGGTTTTCTTATGAATTTAGCCCATGATGAAGGATGGCCATGGCTGTTTGCCGGATTGTTTGTAGGCTTCTTTACTGTTGCAGGCCATGCCATAAGCTATGCGGCATTCAGGCAATTCAGGCCTTTTATTTGGAACAGAGTTATCAGGCGCTATCCCAGCGTGTTGCGGGTTGTTTCGCGTATTAGGCCAGGAAAGGAAAAAGGGGCTTTTAATCCGGCTCTCTTGCTTCTTCGCTGGATAGGCGTAGGCTACAGTCAGGTGTTCTGGGTGCTGGGCTTATCCGGAGATGATGCCTCACGCACACTGCGAATCCTGTTCCTCGCCGATCTACTCTGGGCAAGCGTATGGTCTTTTGCCCTTACAAAGCTGCTGGTCGGTGCCCCTGTGGTAGGACGGTACCTGACCGGATTCGGCTGGGCGTTGCTCATCTTCAGTGCGGTAGGATACGCCTTCAGGCACATTCTCAGGCAAAAAACCGGCTAGCTCGCTCAACACGCCGTTCAGTATCACGGTCAGTGTCCCGCTCAATATCATGGTCAATACTCCTCTCAATCTCGCGGTCAATACCCCGATGAACACCCGGTCAGTATCCCGGTCAATATCTCGCTCAATATCCTGGTCGATGTCCGGCTTATTATCCAGATCGATGTCCGGCTCAATATCCCGGTCAATACCCCGGTCGATACGCCGGTGAATACCCGGTCAATATCGCGGTCAGTCAATACCCCCGTCAATATCGCGCTCATTATCCCCGAAGATAAGCTGCAGTCCAATTCTGGGACTATTCCCACGGGTAAGCCTTCGTTCTATTCATGCCGGCTTCCTACAACCAACTCTTCCTCTTGTCGCTCGTTCAATCTGTCAGTTGCTTCAGAATGAATGTTTCCTTTTGCTGCTCCTTAAGTTTGTCTGTTGTTTCGGAATGACCCCTTCCTTTTGCCGCTCGTTCAATCTGTCAGTAGCTTCAGAATGAGCCTGTTCTTTTACGGGAGTTTTTCCTGTATTGTCACGACGAACCTCGCCTTGGTAAGCGGTTTTCTGCCACTTTTCCTTGGAATGATAGTTTGCTTCGACCACCTTTTAGGATTTTTTCGAGCAAACGTTCATAAATGGGCGATTTTCAACCACATTTCCTTAAAAAGGTGGTTCAATTTCGGCCACCCTTTTGGATTTTTTCGAGCAAACGCTCATAAATGGAAGA
>FIZM01000021.1 GCA_900019985.1 uncultured Clostridia bacterium | reverse complement strand
TTCCAGTCAGAGAACGGCTTCATAGGCATGGGAGCTTTGGCAAAGCCTGGCGAGGAAATCCCGGACCTAGTAAACGCAGGAGGACAATATGTAACTCTGCTGCCAGGGGCAGTGTTCTTTGATACTGCCATGTCATTCACGATTATTCGTGGAGGCCATGTTGATGTTACTGTCCTCGGCGCCCTTGAAGTAGATGAACGAGGGCACCTGGCGAATTACTGGATACCCGGACGAGGAGGGCCGGGCATAGGCGGAGGAATGGATCTTGTGGTCGGCACAAAGCGAGTCATAGTTGCTATGGAACACACAAGAAAAGACGGGCAACCGAAGATTGTTCCCAGGTGCTCTATGCCTATCACAGCCCAGCGCATGGTAGACCTTATCGTTACCGACCTTGCAGTCATCAGGCCGACCCCGGAAGGCCTTGTTCTAAGAGAAGTTGCCCCCGGTGTTGCCGTAGATGAAGTCGTAGCCAAAACAAGTGCCCGCTTGATAGTTCCTGATGATGTCGGAGAAATGGTGGCATGAATTCCATAAACTAAAAGGGCGTGGCAACGCATGTCTAATCCGCATATGATGCCTTCGAAAGGAGGCATCTTGCTATGTCAAAGAATGAATTTTGCAGGGCAGTACAAGCTGCCATAAGAGATGAACTCGAAGCTGCTCGTATGTATAAGAATCTTGCCTTTGAAGCGCCGCACGTAGCCATTCGTGCCAGACTCATGTGCTTTGCCACTGAAGAAAAAAGGCACGCCAGGCTGTTGAGCTGCATATGCCCGGAAGCCGAACCCGCACATGAAATGGATCCTGATTGTTGGAACTGGCCGAGCGATACTATGGAGGAGGATGATTTGCTGGAAAGCGCGTGGATCCCCATGCCACCTGAAAGCCCCAGTGAACCAATGCCTCCGTTTCCTCCTGATGAAGAGTTTGCCAGAGGGATTGCCATGGCGCTGGAAAGCGAGGTTCACGCTATAGGAGAATATGCTGAACTGGCTATGATGGCACCGAACCCACAAGCTCGTGAGGCACTTTTATGCATTCAAAACGATGAGATATATCACAAAATATCTCTCGAGTTCATTCAATCAGTGATCATGTGGAATGGACCGGAGAACTGCTAACAGAACAAAAGGAGGCGCTCTTTGAAGAGAGCGCCTTCGCTTTTTGTACACAAAAATGGCAGGGGAGACAGGACTCGAACCCGCAACCTACGGTTTTGGAGACCGTTGCTCTACCAATTGAGCTACTCCCCTGCACAACTTAGCTGCACCGCCATTCTAACAAAGGCCACCTCATTTGTCAACGGGCGCTTAAGCCTCATTTTGTCCGCCTCTAACCTGTAGAATCCCTCTTTGAAGGAAATACGTTCTATTTGGAGAACGCAATTATGTTAAAATTAAGAGGTCATGGTTATCTCATCACTTAGAACTTACATATGGATGGAGGGTTTAGATAAAATGGCTAACACAAGAAGAATCCCAGTTGGTATCTCTGCACGACACGTCCATGTTTCCCAGGAACACCTGGAACTCCTGTTCGGACCGGGCTATGAGCTGACTCCTTTCAAGGATCTGTCCCAACCAGGGCAGTACGCAGCAGAAGAGAAGGTCACTCTCGTAGGGCCGAAAGGAATACTCCAGAACGTAAGAATACTCGGCCCTTCCCGGAAAGCAACACAGGTGGAGATATCCAGGACTGATTGCTTCGCATTAGGTGTCAACGCTCCGGTCCGTGAATCCGGTGACATAGAAGGGACTCCCGGAATCGTCATCGTCGGGCCGTACGGTCCTGTTAAGCTAGAGCAAGGAGTGATTGTGGCAAAGCGGCACATTCACTTTACACCTGAGATCGCAGAAGAGTTCGGAGTTAAAGACGGCGAAGAGATCATGGTCAAAACAGAAGGGGAAAGGCCCTTGATATTTGACAGTGTGGTAGTCAGGGTAAGAGAAGACTTTGACCTTGATATGCATCTTGACACCGATGAGGCCAACGCTGCAGGATTAAGACAAGGCGATACGGTTACTGTCGTAGACAGGGCTACTGCAGAGGCCATTAGAAAAGCTTAAGCATCTTTTCTCAGTCCTTTCCGGGGCATCCTCCGAGGGGAGCATGCCCCGGCACATACAGAAGAGCTTACCGGGTTACATGGCGAGCCCATGCGCCTAATTTTAGGCAGCACGTCTACTCCGTCTTAAGGCCTGGTTCTTAACATTTTTCCAGTCGAGATACATGGGAGCTGCTAAGGCCTGTGAAAAAACATGTTGAAGAATAACGACAAACTGACTGTGATCCATATAGACATGGACGCATTCTTCGCCGCTGTAGAGCAGCAGGCTGATCCCAGCCTTCGCGGGAAGCCTGTGATTGTGTGCGGCGATCCTGGCGGTAGAGGCGTGGTATCCACAGCGTCCTATGAGGCTCGCAAGTTCGGTGTCCGCTCAGCTATGCCTGTCAGAGAAGCGAGACGCCTCTGTCCCCATGCAATACTTGTCAGAGGTCGGCATTCCCTTTACGAAGAGATTTCCCGTCGGCTACTGAGCTTGTACAGCAAATATACCCCCGTCGTCGAACCGTTCTCCATAGATGAGGCATTCCTTGATGTCTCAGGCTGCGAACGCCTTCACGGAGATGCAATTCAGATAGCCGGGAAAATCAAAACTGAAATCAGAGAAAGCTTCGGACTTACGTGTTCAATGGGCATAGCCCCTTCCAAGCTCCTGGCAAAAATGGCCTCAGACATGCAAAAACCTGATGGGCTTACTGTGATACGTTATGAAGATGTAGAGGATGTCATATGGCCGCTTCCTGTACGTAAGCTGTACGGGGTAGGGGAGAAGACAGCGCAGATCTTAGAGGCGCTGGGCATCAGCACTGTGGGAGCTCTGGCGAAAACACCAGTCGAACTGCTTGTTGAAAAGCTGGGCGAAGCAGGCCGTCTCCTTAGGAACCTTGCTTCCGGCATCGACAATAGCCGTGTTAACCCTTCCCTTTGGGAGATGCCCAAGTCGATAGGGCATGAAACCACACTTGCTGAAGACTCAGATGATGAGGGGTTCATATTAAGCTGCATCCTGTATCTTTCCCAGCAAGTCGGCAGACGGTTACGTCAGCACGGACTCGTGGCAAGGACAGTGACTTTGAAGCTTCGCTACTCCGACTTTACCACATTGACACGGGCAAATACGTTTTCGTTCTTCACATCGCTGGATGAAGATATATACCAAACAGCCAAAAGGCTCTTTCTTCACCACTGGAACCGAAGGAGAAGGATCCGCCTGGTTGGGGTTACTGTATCAAACCTCTCATCAAAAGACGATTTCATGCATCAGCTCGCCTTGTTTGAGGAGGACGAAAAGAGGCGACGCGCGACAGATGCCATGGATAAGGTCCGTGACAAGTTCGGTGAAGACGCAATCACCCGTGCAAGTCTTATCCAGCGTGGTAAGAGGGCAAAAAACGGGAGAGCAGGGCGGACTGAGGGAGGTTACACTGTATGATTATAATAGGTACATCCGGTTTCAGCTACGAGGACTGGATAGGTGTGTTCTATCCCGAGAATACTAAGAAAGCCGATATGCTGGCGTTTTATGCTAAGAAGTTTCCCTCGGTGGAGTTAAACTTTACATATTACCAGATGCCTTCAAGGCGAACGATAGAAGGGCTCGTTCGAAAAGTCCCAGATGACTTTGAGTTTTGCGTAAAAGCCAACAAAGCCATGACCCATGAGCTTAAGGACGGCCAAGACGCCGCAGCCCAGAAGGAGATATTTGAAGCATTCATGGAGGCACTTAGGCCAATGACTGACCGGGGCATGCTCGGATGCATCCTTGCCCAGTTTCCTTGGAGCTTCAAGAAAACCCAGCCTAACATCGAATATATGCTTCAGTTCAAAGATCTGTTGCCAGAAGTGCCGGTTATTGTTGAGTTTCGAAATATTGGGTGGATCAATGATGAGACCTTCGATATTCTCCGAAACAACGATCTTGGTTTCTGTGCAGTGGATGAACCGAAACTTCCCGGGCTTGTGCCGCCGGTTGCAGAAGCTACATCTGACCTAGGTTATATAAGGTTTCACGGGAGAAATGCAAAGAAATGGTGGAAACACAGTCATCCCGGAGAGCGATATGATTACCTCTATTCAGAGGAAGAACTCGAAGAATGGCTCCCTAAGATCCAAAAGGTCCGAGACAAAACAGATAAGACATATGTATTTTTCAACAACTGCCATGCGGGCCAAGCCGCTGTCAATGCCCACATGCTCCAAACTATGCTGGAACTGGAAGTCTAAGGAGCAATTGCTATTAAGAAGAAAGAGCCCTAGCAGGAATTTATAATACACAAGAAGAAACTCTGATTTTATAGATACTACACAAAGAGCGTGTTTTAGCCTGATTATTATATTCCGATGATTATGGGGGAAGAAACGCTGTGAACACAAGAAGACAATGTCTCATAAGAAAGATAGTCAAAGCTTCAGTAATCGCCATCAGTCTATCTCTCCTTTTAGGAACATGGCACATATCAGCGGAAGAACTCACTGTAGAAGGTTTGCTGAAGCAGATGTCCCTTGCATCTGCCCATGTGAAGGACTTTGAGTGCATCCTGGAATCTGTCTACGAACGAAACGGTGTATCAGAGACTATCGTAATGAAACTTACATATAAGCGCCCTGACAAGTACAGCATTAATTATCTTGCTCCTGAAAGCTATGAAGGCACTCAGGTAGTGCAGCAAGGCATAACAGGAGTGGTAGTCAACAAAGACGGTTCCTGGAAAGCATATGATTCCTTGACTGTGCAAGGTCTTGAGACCCTCAAATTCATGCTGCGGTTTGCAAGGGATGACGTCCAGAGGCATTACAACGTCACTATCAGCGATAAAGTAAGCATGGAAGATAGGATCGCGTACGTTTTGGTTGCAGACAATCTCCAAGCACCTCAAAAAGAATCTGAGGTCTTCTGGATTGATAATGTCAGATACCTGATCCTTCAGGCAGAAACCAACGATATCCTGGGAGAGCGCACGCTGCTAAAGCTTAAGAAGGCAAATGTGGGCAGCAAGGGGAGTTGGGACAGCTACGTACTGAGTGTTATCGACCTGAAAGGAGACCTGCGGGGAGAAATCACTGTAACCCAGGTTGAACGGGGACTGTATCTTCCTACCCAGGTTAACCTGATAACGAGCTACGGAAGCCTAAGCCAGGTGATGAAGGATATCAAGTTAAACACAGGCGTAAAAGATGATGCCTTCGTCATAGAAGAAGCTGAAGAAATGAGGGCTAAGCTAAAAGAGGCAGAATCAGCATACTCCAAGGGGCGGTTCGATAAAGCTCTTGCAGCCTATAAGCGCGTCATTGAGCTGGATCCTGAGAACTTCTATGCCAGATCCAATATGGGGCTGTGCTACTGGCATACCGGAGATACCGATAACGCCATCCTTGCCCTTGAGACGGTGCTGGCACAAGCTCCAAGTTATCTCCCGGCTTATAACAATCTCGGATTCATCCTTGCAGATTCCGAGCGTGACATCAAGAGGGCGATTACTCTTCTTGAGACTGCTGTCCACGGAGATCCCGCAAATCCCGTTTATATGGATAGCCTCGGATGGGCATATTTTAGGTCGGGTGACCTAGAGGAAGCGGAGCTGACGATACGAAGGGCGTTACTGTTCGACAACCTGTTCCCGGACAAGAAAGCCTTGTCAACTGCCCACTACCATCTGGCCATGGTATACGAGGCTATGGGAAGAAAGGAAGATGCAATCGCTGAGCTTCAAGAAGCCCTTAAAGAAGAGCCGTTAAACTCAAAGTATAGAAGTGAGCTTTCAAGGCTCCGCAAGAATTAGGTTCGGTTGAACTTCTCGCGCGATTAGGAGTATAATGCTTCCGTGGGAAAGGAGGCGCGCATGATGCCAATCTTTGAGTTCAGTTGCAACAAATGTGACGCTAAGTTCGAAGAATTATTAAGATCTTCAAATGACAGTTCCGGCGTAACTTGCCCTAAGTGCGGGAGCAGTGACATTAAGCGCCTTATGTCGGCTTTCGCATACAGCGGAGGAAGCGGTTTTAGGACAAGTGCTTCGAGTTCATGCGGATGCGGAACATGCAGCGGCGGGTCATGCAGCACTTGCCACTGACAAATAGCAAGCATGGAAGCTGGACCTAGCTGATTATAGCACGAGCCCGGGGCCATAAGCACTTGTTTTGAAACCCCAGGCTCGTTTTATTTCGGGATTAAATCAGGGTAGGGGAAAGGTGAGTTGAGATAGCCGCGCCTCTGAATATGAACGATACAACAGAAAAAGCGCTTGAGCTGGGGTTTAGTTCGGTAGGCATAGTTCCGGCAGAACACCCGTTCGAATGGAGCAGGGAGGTTCAAAGGCGAATCGAT
Organism: uncultured Clostridia bacterium; assembly: GCA_900019985.1. Lineage (GTDB taxonomy): Bacteria > Bacillota > SHA-98 > UBA4971 > UBA4971 > UBA4971. The sequence continues at coordinate 350 of FIZM01000021.1, read as the reverse complement.
GAAAGCCTAATCCCGGAAGAGGAATGGTCTCGGCGCAACTTAAAGCATGACCCTGCGGAAGTGATAGCAGATGCCAAGCAAGTGCTGATTCTGGTGGGATCTCATGAACCTTTCAAAGAACCGTTTCCGCCGGGCATAGCTGTTTATTCATCTCACTACCAGGAGTATCCGAAATATCTCAAAAAGGCTGAATCCTTTGCAGGCTGGCTGCGAAGCCATGGCATAAACGCAGTAGTCACCTCCAAACTCCCGCTTAAGCACCTGGCAGTGAAGGCAGGTCTTGGAGTATACAGGCAGAACTCTTTAGTCTACTCAAATGATTCAGGTTCCTTCATAATCCTCTTTGGAAT
>FIZM01000020.1 GCA_900019985.1 uncultured Clostridia bacterium | reverse complement strand
TACGCTCAAAACTGTGGTCGAAAAGCTGCCACCAAAAGGCGTTAAGGTGGTTGGTTTTCGACCACTCCAGCCCGTATGCCTAGGCATTGGTGTATCGACGCATGCCTCGACGCCAGTATATTGACAAATGCCCAGGCGCCAGTATATTAACGGATGCCTATGTGCCAGCGTATTGAGGTATACCTAGGCGTTAGTATATTAACGCGTGCCTAGGCGTTGGAGTGTTGACGAATGCATAGGCATTGGTGAATAGACGCATGTCTAATCGTCAGTGTATTGACGCAGGCATAGGCGTTAGTGTGTTCACGCATTGCTAGGCGATAGCGATCGACTCAGGCCTAGTATGCCTAGGCATTGACATGTTGATGCGTGCCTAGGCGATACTGTATTGACGCATGCGGAGCATACCTAAGCGCTAGTGTATTGGCGCATTCCTAGGCCATACTTCATTGACGCAGACCTAGCATGCGTAGACGCTAACGTATCGACACGTGCCTAGGCGCCGGTGTATCGACACATGCATAGTCACTGGTGTATTGACGCATGCATAGGCTTTGGTGTATTGACGCATGCCTAGGGAGTGTATGCCACTGCGTGGATAGGTTTATAATAGTCTTCCGATATCAGCTCCCGGACAACTGTGCCGCCTGTGTCAATAGTCCGCCAGACTGCAACCCGGATTCCAGGCTTTCCGGCGGAAATCTTCTCATTTTCGGAGTTGCCGCCTGCCATGAGTCTGGGCCTTTCTACATTCAAGACTTCCCGCGTCACCTCCACTTGCCTCTTGGCTAAAAGACCAGCCTTTACCTCGACGGTAAGTCTCGGTCCCTCTGTGCGTGCACTTATAGTCACCGGGACATCCAGTTGGTTCTTGAACCGCAAGTCAAGCCCGCTTTCTTCACTGATCGTAGCATCAAAGCCCGGTGGCACATAGTCTACAGGCTGTGAGTGCGGGTGACGCTCGACTATCTCCAGCCCCGCCCTGAGAACCGCGTTATATAGCGTAGTCGACACCTGGCAGATACCTCCTGCCACTCCTGGCACGCTCTTGCCTCCTGAGATCACCCTGGCTTCTTTGTACCCCTGCGCCTCAAGCCTCGGCCCTAATACCTTGTCCAAAGAAAACACTTCTCCGGGCTGGAGCACAAATCCGTCAATAGCCTGCGCAGCAAGGGCGATGTTGTGATTCCTATTCAATTCTGGCTCTTTAACAGTAGTAGAAAAACCCGCTAAGGTAGGCATCTCAACAACTATATCGTGGCTCCTGGAAGCACCGTATACGTCAGGCAAGTACATCCCCCACGCCATAGTCGGCATCACCTTGTATTCTCCAGGCCGTTCAGCCCTCATGGAATACACTATCTCGTTCTCGCCCTCATCAAGATAAGTGCTGAAGATCGCTACTTTCTCATCGCGGATTTCTTTCTGCGCAAACCAGAAATCCCAGCTGTAGCGGTCAACCGGCTTATCGATCACTTCAAATCCTGACGGAAGGGGATCCTCAATCATGATGTACGTGCGAGGCCTATCCGTTCTCACGGTGAGCCTGACTATAATCTCATCTCCCTGATTCACACGGCCTGTAATCGGCTCAAAGGTGTTGCTTCCTTGGACTTTGCGGTAGTAATTGCGACTCACCTTCAGGCCGTTATCAACTTCTGCCATGGATTCAGACGGAGTCACGTACTTGCAGCTAACAGAGTAATAGAGCCTTCCCGTACCCGTTTTCTTGACAACAAGTTCATTCTTGCCCGGAACCAATTGGCTCGGGTCTATCTCTATCACGCTCTCCTTATCCCATGCATTTTTCCCGGAAAACGCGATCCTTTCCACCTGTTTTCCATTGAGTGATACGTTTGCCGTTATATTTGACTTAATCTCCTCACGGAGCTTCATATACTCAGTTAGCGCCATTACGGCAATGGCAGTGTCTTTCGTAGATGTCCAGGCATTCCCCATGCGTGCTTCAGACAGCCACCTCACAACTTGCGGAGCCACAGGATGGTCAGGCTCTACAGCCAGTATTGCCAAAAGGGCATATGCAGTAGTCTCAATCCGATTGTCGGCCCAGTACCACTCCTCCTGTGACGCATCCCAGTAAGTCCTCGCGTTATCACCGCGAGCACGCTGCAAGAGGTCGCCAAGGACTATCCTTGCATCATCAAGCCTCTCCACGTTCTTCAAAGTCAGAGTAAGGAGAGCCAGAGAATAGTTGGAAAGCTCCTCGCGCCTCACGATCATCTCATCAAGACGGGGCAGGAACCTCTCTCCGACCTCAGACATAATGAACAAGTTGTATACCAGGTCATCAACGCTTTTCGGCTTGTTAAGGAATACGCCAAGTGCCCTCTTGCCTCGCATTAAAACGCCGTCATCTACGTGGTAACCTGCTTTCTTTGCGAGATTGAGGCCATACACTACGTACGCAGTTGTCCTTGCTTTAGGCTCGTCATATCCCCACCAGCCCCAGCCGCCTTCCCAGTGCTGATACTTGTATAACCGGGCAAGGCCTGCGTTTACCATATCCGGAAGGTCCTTCTCAATCTCAGGCATCTCAATGCCCAGTTCACGAAGGGTATTGGAAACGATAATGTTAGGCAGGAACGAGTTCATCGTCTGCTCGGTACAGCCGTACGGATAGGACGTTAGATATTCTAGAGCTCCTAAAGCAGTGGCAGCCACAGAAGGTGCAAGCCTGACTTCCACATTCAATGTGTTATCTATTACATCTTCCGGAACATCAAATACGATTTTCACTTCTCCGTCTTCTGCCGGGTCTTTCCCTACCTCGCCGCCATCAAATACCTGAACCTGGTTACCAAAGGGCAGCACGGAAACGTTAAGCTCCAGAGCATCACTGAGTCTTCCTGCACTTGCTGACGCAGTAAACTTAGCAACACCTACTGTGTCGCATTTGATCTTCCAGTTAAGTGTAGCCTGCGCGCCGGGAGCCAGGTCTACTCCTCGCTCTTTCCCATCAACCAAGGCGACCCCTTCTGCTTTGAGGCTGACCTTGGCGTTTATTTGCCTGTCAGTATAGTTGTGGACGATTGTAGATATATAAGTAGTATCGCCCAGCCTGAAGAACCTAGGCACAGCCATCCTGACAATAAGGTCCTTCGTGGTCTTCACGTCACGCGTAGCGGACCCCACTTGGGTAGCCAATGTATGGCCTCTGACAGTTGCCCTCCATGTAGTTAAGGAATCAGGCATGGTGAAACTGACTTTCGCTGTGCCTTTTCTGTCAGTCATAACTACAGGCGCCCAAAAGGCTGTATCCGGAAAATCCCTTCGGACATCTGAGTCACCTGCCTCCTTGTCTGCGCCTCCATAGTACCACCGCGGGAAAGAGTAGTTTGTCATAATCTGGTTCCATATCGACCCGTAGAATGCTTTCCGGATATCAGGTGCAAGCTCGCCCTGGATGGCATAAATCGATGCGTCCACAACTCCTATTGAGACTTCAGCCTGCACGGGACGGCCTGCATGGTCCAGCGTCTTAATGGTATAGGAAGCCCGCTCGCCAGGGCTATAAGTCTCTTTGTCCGGAGTAATGGATATATCAAGGAAGTTCTCTTTTACTGAAACATACATCACCTTTTCCTGCATATAAAGCTGTTTCCCACGGACAAAAGTGACTGTAAAGAACGAGTTAGGACTGAATTCCTGGGTTATGGGGATCTCAAACAGCCTCGTATGTCCTGTGAGCTCAACCACTTCCCAGGAGGCTAAGTCGCGCCCTTCAATGGTAATCAATGCCCAAACATGGTCAAACGTTGTATTCACAAGGACCTTTGCAACATCACCTATCTCATAGACATCCTTGTCAGTAATGATCTCGATTTCAGTCCCGCCGTAACTGGACCAGCTCCCTTCATAGCCGGCTACCCAGACGTACGCTTCCTCAACAATGCGGTTCCCTCTTTCGTCAACCCCAGAGACTTCCACCAGGTAAGACCCTTCTTCTTTCGGAGTAAACTCGAACTCCGCCTTCCCGTCCTTACCTGTGGATACCTTCCCTGATTGCTCCTTCCACCTGATGGATTTGTCCCCATCCCAGGTTTCCTTCATGCTTTGCCATTCAAGATCTACGGCATGAGGTTGGCCGTCTATGGTCTCTGCTTTTATAAGAATCTTTGAAGGCTCTCCGGGAGGTACTACGTATTTGGCAGGCTGGACAGTTATATCGAAAAGGCCTCGAGAGAGAATCACTGACGACCTTCCCGTAACCTCCCTTAAACTCTCATCAGTCACGGTTGCTTCTAAATACAATCTCTGAGACCTCTGGATCTTATCTGTCTTTATAGTAAACTGCATGGTTCCGTCATCTGACGTAACACCTTCGCCTGAATCTACAAGCTCGCCATAATACCCGTAACCCGCGTCGAAAACAGGATAATAGCCCAGGTCTTCTGTGGAGTAATAACTACGCCAGTACGGTTGGGCGTACACGGCGTACTTTACCTTTGCGCCGGCAACAGGTTTGCCGAAGTAGTAATTAGCTGAAATCCTGGCAGATATCTCATCCCCTGCCACATAAATGTCCTTGTCAGCAGTGACTGTGACCTCATACTCCGGCTTCCTGTATTCAGCCACTTTAAACCAGCCATTATGCGTGCTTCCACACACATTGACAAGGACCCGGTAATCACCTAAAGAAGGCTCATCTCCTAGGGTAAGTTCTCCTGTAACAGAGCCGTACTTGTTGGTCTTAGTGTCTGCCCTGTAAATAACCGCATCCGTTGAATCTCTAACCTCAATTGTGACTTCTTCATCAGCCAAAACTTCAAAAACTCCGCCTTTATCTTCACGAAGAATGCCTTTAATCGATACCTTCTGACCCGGCCTGTATATCGGCCGGTCAGTGTAGATATACACCTTATAACGGGCATCTTCCCAGTACCTCCAAGAACTTATCTGTGCAAAACTGACGCCATCGTCCTCTTCCCGGACACCGAGTATGAACATTTCTCCCCTGGGAGTGCCGGTAAGATCAAAAGCGAAGAGCCCGTCGCGATCTGTGGTTCCCTCTCCGATGATTTCCCTGTTTTCGTTGTATATGGTAATCCTGGCGCCTTCACACGGGGCCTCCTTGCTGAAGGTGTAGGCGTAGACCAAGAGTTTACCCTCACCTTGTTTAGTCACGAGCCCAAGGTCTGTTACAATAAACCAGTCGCTGGCTTCACGTCCTTCACTGTCTCTGGCCGTGACCATGTACACTCCTTTACCCTCGGACCCGATTCCCGGATCTACCCTGAATCCCGATCCTGCCGGGCCTTGACGAGGACGTTCCCAGAACTCCCGAACCAGTACTGCGTCTTCCGGCATAACCTGCTCAGTTAAGGATAATGACCCGTGCTGTCTAAAAAACGCTTCTGCATCGAATTTCCAGACAGAAAAGTCAACTCTGGTAGCACCCTCGCTCCTCACGCGGATCAGGGGCGTCTCAGCCGGTGTATTAACCCGTACGTCTGAGTCCACGTACAAGTGACCTTCAGCTGCTTTGCTGTCTACCGGAAACGAGCGTAGAGCAAAAGCCAGTCCGATAAACAAAGCCACGATTACACCTGTTACAAATAAATTCCGATGACGCTGTGTTTTCATGGTTGCTTTACCCCCTTACGGGCAGAGTTTTCCCGAACTTTTCTGTTTCAAAGACATATAACTCGAACGGAGTCTGAGCTCCTATACCTGCTTCCCGCATAGCCCATTCCTTTTGATATTTGCTTGTCCTGGCCTCACCCGGCAGTATTACCCCGGAGCGCCCACTTGTCTTTATCAGAATCCCTTCCAAACGCGGGTTAACTATCACATCGGGACTCTCTCTTCTGACCCGTCCTACAACAGATACGCAAAACTCGAGGTTATCAAGGTCTTCCGCTGTTATCGGAGGATGGCGGATGTCCATGGTAGCAGCCATCCGGGCTGCCCTCTTAATCTCTTCATATAAGTTGGGCTCGCCGGGATAAATCCTTCCCATACATCCCCTGACTTTGTTGTCAATTATTATCGTAACGAACACGCCCGCTTGAATGCTCTTAAGGGGGCTTGACGAGGATTTGTCGGCATCATTCTCGCTTGGCCCCGGCTTTTCGCCCAGGACCACGCGGGTTACAGACCTTCCGGCAATATCCAGAATCTCCTGTTCCAAAGCAGGCGAGCGCAATGCTCTCAGCCTGTCCAAAGGGTCGCTTCCTTGAAAGATCGGAGATGCTTCGCCAAGCCGAGAGGGACTTTCCTCATCCGGCCTCTGCTCCTCTAGCGGTGATTTCAAAGATAAAGAATCCAGCCCTCCACGGCCTTCTCCTTGAACACCGTGGGGGCTGTATGAAGCCTTAAGAATGAAGAGGCCTACAATAATCAGGAAAGCAGTGATGCAACTAATAGTTACCCGTCTATTGCCAGGCTTCCCCCGGCCTTGCGAAGTCACAGAATCCAAAGCTCCTTTTTCAAGCAAGACGGTCTTTTTCGGTTGAACGTAATTACCTGTGAGTTCAGTTCTATTCGTCTATGCTCGATTCCTTCCCAATTCCCTATGTAAACCTTATAAATTTTGGATCTTAATTCGTAAATAAGGTTTTTTGCCCTCTCCGACATAGTAACGTCCATTATACGTTGGAATAACATGTTGTGAGGAAGACTTATGAAGGGAGAATCATTATGATTACATATATAGTCCAACCCGGTGATACCCTTGCCTTAATCGCACAACGCTTCGGTTCTACAGTGCAGTCAATCGTCTCCACAAACAACATATCTGACCCGAACCTTATTTTTGTGGGACAGGTACTGCAGATACCGGTGGCAGGTGCACCGCCGACTGCGACTCCGCCTACTACGCCGGCACCACCTACTCCTGCCCCTACACCGCCGTCGATTACAGTCCCTGACGGCTTCAGGCTCTACATTGTACAGCCTGCAGATACCCTGGCTGAGCTCGCAAGACGCTTCGGGACGACTGTTCAGGTCCTGGTTTCGGTAAACCGCATCCCTGATATAAACCTGATAACTGTGGGACAGGTCTTGTTTGTTCCCATAAGGCCGATTACAGTTGTGCCTGTGCCGCCGCCCAGTCCGCCGACACCGCCGGCACCGCCTACTCCACCTACACCTCCGGGACCGCCTGTCACCGGAGTGAACCAGGTTTCCCTGGTCCAAGGCGGGCTTAGGCATACTTTCATGGTAAGTAGGACAACATTTTCACGGGGTGAGCCTGTCAGGCTGAGCCTCAGCAAGACGAATGTCACAGGATCCCCTGTGTCCATCACTTACAGAGGAAGCCAAAGATATGACTTTATCGTTACACGGGCAGGCAGAGAGATTTGGCGGTGGTCTGAAGGGCGCTTCTTCACATTTGCTATCGAAACAATCTCTGTAGCCCCGGGAGAGCGTCTCCTCCACATACAGATATGGAATCAGACTACAAACCGCGGAGTTCCGGTGTCTCCGGGAGTCTATACTGTCACAGCAGTTAACACAGGGACAGGAGTGAGGCTTAGCATTCAAATCGAGATTAGATGACGATCGAAGTCAGGCAGGCAAGTAATTGTCCTCGACTTGCCATATAATTACGGTATATAATCGTGGAAGACAGACACCCAATGCTCAGGCTGAGTTAACAAGAGGAGGCATGCGATTTGCGCGAACAAGTAGAAAAAGCCCTTGATAAGATAAGGGTTGCGCTAAAAGCGCACGGCGGCGACGTAGAACTTGTGGATGTTGAGGGCAATGTAGTGAAAGTAAGACTTACAGGCGCATGTGGAGGATGTCCCTTTTCCACAATGACACTGAAGAACGGTATTGAGCGGACACTGAAGGCGGAGATCCCTGAGATAGAGAGAGTGGAAGCTGTATAGGCCGAAAATACAATTTTGCCTTGTATTTACGAAGGGAAGCCGCCCAGGATCTGGGCGGCTGACGATTGTACTTCCGTGATTAACTGGAATCGCGCAGTCAGCTATAATCGTTAGTATAGCTATCCTAATGGACCGCAATAGGAAAGCCTTGTCCCCGTATGCACAACATCTCCATAGCTTAACCTGGCACCAAGCAGCACGTTCCTTATGCCGGCAGTATCTTCACCCCGTGCTATCAGGCTCCGTAAGACACCTGCCGCTTGTGTGGAAGGGCCTGAGATCACAGCTCCTACCAACCGCCCGTCGGAGAACACCAGGCGCCTGTACTCTTTTCTACGCCTATCCAGGAACAATACTGCCTCGTCCCCTTCTTCAGGCCGGATTTTCCCTAAGGTTATCAAAGACTTATCACCGAACGAGACTGAATTCAGGCCTACGTCCCCCGGATATGACACTCTGCGCCCGGCCATATTGTATCCTGCAACTCTTCCCTGCCAGACAGCGCTGGACCAAAGCGCGTTTACCCAATGCTTCCCGCGGGCTCTGTCATGGCCTTCAGCAATGTCGCCTGCCGCGTAGACATTCGGGACATTCGTCTCCATCCTGTCGTTTACAAGAATACCGAACCCTGCCTCGATCTCGGTCCCTTTTATGCTAGACAGATTGGGGCTTACACCTTTCCCGATGACAACCATGTCACAGTCTATAACCTCGCCTGTTGAAAGGCGGACCCTTTCAACTTCTCCGTCTCCTTCAATCGCTGCGGCATCGCATCTTAGCCTGATATCCAAACCGGGCACTTGGAACATATTGAACACTACTTCTTGATCCTCGGGGGCTGTGATCTGAGACAGCAACCTTCCGGAAGTTACGACAAGCACGACATCTATGCCGCGGGCAAGCAAGCCTTCAACTGTCTTAATACTGACAAGGCCTCCGCCTAGCACCACTGCCCGCTTGGATGTGGGAGTCTTCTCCTTGATCTTCTTCGCATCCTCCAGAGTCCTTAAAGAATACACACCTGACAGCGTAGCCCCGGGAATATCAGGAACCTGGGGACTGCTGCCCATTGCAAGCAGCAGCGAATTATAAGCCAGGCGGCGTCCGTCTTCAAGTTCAACGACTTTTCCGATGGGATCAACACGAGAAGCCCCTACACCCAGCAATGGCCTGACCCCGTTCTTTTCGTAAAAATCCTCATCTACCAGAAAGACGTCGTCAAGATCGGTTTTTCCGCCTATCCAGTAGGTTAGGAGAATCTTGGAATAATACCTCTCAACCTCGGGAGATACGATTGCTACCTCGCCGTCAGGGTCTACCTCGCGTATGGCAAGGAGGGCGCTGATTCCCGCAGGACCGTTCCCTAGGATCACGTAATTGCTAAAGCCAGAGTCTGCTTTACCTTCTTCGAACGCCTTATCAACCAAAGGCAATTCCCCTCCCTCGAAGCCTGTGGCTTGAGCAAAGTAAAACTAGCCGCCGGCGACAGCCGAGAGGAAACTGACGGTGTCGCCGTCATTCAGTTTGGTCTTGACTCCGGAGATAAACTCAATATTCCTTCCGTTTACAAGGATATTGATATCCCGCCTGAGTTCTCCGGATCCGGTAAGCAATTCATTCTTAAGAGGCAGGCCGAAGCGGGATACCAGGACTTCGACTAAAGTTTCTATATCAGGAGCCAAGTCAGCAGGTATCTCCACTTCGTCAACGCCTGTCGCTGTCTTCATGAAGAAGAAGAACCTAACGCGCACGTTATGCCTCCTCTTACACCCATCTTGACTCTTATTCTTCGAGACCCAGCCTTTCCAGGGTTTCAGGGGTCGGGTCTCCTTTATCTGTCCAGCCTCTGAGCGCGTAGTACTCAGCTAACATCTCAGCGAGTTCCACTACCTGGCCTTCGGCCGGCCCTTCCGGCATCTTTTCTTCAGTAAGCCTGGGCACAAGTCTGTCCTCGTTCCCTGTCAATCCTTCCCTCATGTTGTAGAGGCGTTCCAGGTTCCATATGCGTTCACCTGCAAGGAGCGCTTTCTCCTCAGGGAACGGTATGCCTGTTGCAGGCTCAAGCATGCTTGCCACATCAGGCGCACCCAGGGCAAATGTGGTGAACAAACACACGCCTGAAGAGTCCACCAAAGCTGTTACATCCTGAAAAGCCTTGACCCAGAAAGCCTTGTTTTCCTTGGACAGAGGATCCAGCTTTTCAGGGACACCCAGCATCTCAGGGGAGATGGTGTAGCCTCGCACGTGACACCCGCCTCTGTTGGATGTCGCGTAGTTGAGTCCGATACCCTTAGATCCACGAGGATCGTAAGCCGGATACTCCTGCTTCTTCGTGCTCATCGAAAGCTCAGGATGGCCGAACTCCTCCGCAAGGCGGTATGACCCTTTGGCCAGCAGCTCGCCGATTCCCTCTTTATAAGCAGTCTTCTTAATCGCCTCAATCAAGATATCAGGGTCACCGAACCTCAGCGGTATATCGGTGGCATCCTTCGGCATGTAACCTTTCTCGTAGAGTTCCATGGCGCAAGCTATGGTTGATCCCATGGTGATGGGGTCAAGTCCAAGCTCATTGCACAAGTAGTTGCCTTTCGTGATGGCTTCCAGGTTGTCTATGCCGCATGTTGCACCGAAGGCCCAGATAATCTCATATTCAGGACCTTCGCCTTTGCCTGCGTATTTTCCGGTGGCCACTTCAGTTGGCCTGCTGCAGGCGATTGGACAGGCAAAGCATGAGCGCTTCCTTACAAGGAGCGTGTCTGCCAAGGTCTCGCCGGATATCTTCTCTGCTCCTTCAAACACACCGGTCTGGAAGTTCCGTGTAGGGAACGCTCCGTGCTGGTTGACTACGTTCACCAGGACAGGAGTGCCGTAAGTCGGCAGGCCTTGCGAGGTAACAGGATGTTCCTTGATCTTCTTCAAAGCAGCTGCCACAGCCTGTCTGAATCCATCCATGTCTGCAATTCTAACGTCACCTGTTCCGCGCACGACAACGGCTTTCAGGTTCTTTGAACCCATGACAGCACCGACTCCTGAGCGGCCGGCAGCTCTGCCTTTGTCATTGATGATGCATGCAAACAATACCTGGTTCTCACCTGCAGGCCCTATGCATGAGACTTTAGCGTCAGGATCTGTCTCAGCCAGGAGGATATCTGTGGTTTCCGATGTGTCCTTGCCCCAGACATGTTTCGCAGAACGGATTTCCACTTTTCCGTTGTTTACCCAGATATAAACCGGCTCATCAGCTTTCCCTTCGAAGATGAAAGCGTCAAAGCCCGCGTACTTCATTTCAGCAGGGAAATACCCGCCTGAATTAGACGCAGCTATATACCCGGTAAGGGGAGACTTTGTGATAACGTTGTAACGGCCTGATGATATGGCTCCTGTCCCTGTAAGAGGTCCTGTTGCAAATATCAGCTTGTTTTCCGGGCTGAACGGATCTATTCCAGGTTTAGTCTCGTCGTACAAGATCTTTGTACCCAAGCCTCTGGCGCCCAGATACTCCTCAGCCAGCTTGGGATCAAGATCTTCTACCTTAACTGACCTATTGGTCAGGTCTATCCTGGCCAGTTTTCCTATCCAACCGTACATCAGATCTTCACCTCCTGCAGGGCACGCTTCAGTTTGTCACCGATTTCCATACGTTTACGGACCATCGCACTGTCTGCTTCCACAAACTTAATGGCGTCCCACGGACAGAACTTAACGCACTCCGGATCACCGCCGCACAGGTCGCATTTGACTGCCTTGCCGTCAGGAGAGCAATAGGAAATCGCTCCGAACGGGCAAGCAGCTGAGCACATTCTGCAGCCTATGCATTTGGATTCTTCGATTACTACAGCACCTGTTTCGGGGTTCTTGGATATTGCGCCGGTGGGACATACGTCTCTGCAGAGGGGTTCTTCACAATGCTGACATGTTACTGGGAAGAAGAAGTTGTCTTCGAGGAAAATAGCTACTGTGATTCTTGCCTTAGCCGGATTGATTACCCCACACTGCCTTGCTGAACAAGCCAGCTCACAAATACGGCATGCGGTACACTTCTCATGCTCTACGAGCAAGAGTTTCTCCAAGGCACCATCCCTCCTCAAATCTTCAGTTTTTGCCTGCGA
>FIZM01000019.1 GCA_900019985.1 uncultured Clostridia bacterium | reverse complement strand
TCACGGAGGTTCTCATTGAAGGAAGGGCAGAGGAGAGCGAATTGGTTACAGTCGGCCGTTCCCAGGCGGAAGCGCCGGAGATTGACGGCCTAATCTATATCGGAAACGAACACCCCGAACCAGGTGAGTTCAGGCCTGTAAAGATAATTGATGCAGGTGACTATGACCTAGTAGGAGAGATTGTATCCTAGCATTAGGAAGGAAATGTGAGAATCTTAGAGAAATATTAATGATTGGAAGGCATATGAACATTAAGGCGCTTATAAGGGAGGAGGGATAACCATGGAGGAGCCAAGGCGCGAAGAAAGCGCGTATGATGTTGCCCTACGCCAGTATGATGCTGTAGCAGAAAAACTCGATATCGATCCCGGTATCCGTGAAATGCTACGCCATCCTGAATTCGCGTTGGAAGTGGCATTTCCCGTGAAAATGGATGACGGAAGCGTCAAGGTCTTCAAAGGCTACCGGGTGGTTCATAACACTGCAAGAGGTCCGGGTAAAGGCGGAATCCGCTATCATCCTGATGTTACCTTTGAGGAAGTAAAAGCCCTTTCAATGTGGATGACCTGGAAATGTGCAGTAGTGGGAATCCCCTATGGCGGTGCCAAGGGAGGGGTTACCTGCAATCCCCTGGAAATGTCTAAAGGTGAGAAGGAAAGGCTGACCCGGCGTTTTACAGTTGAGATAAGCAATGTAATCGGCCCTTATACTGATATTCCGGGTCCTGACATGTTTACTGATGCCCAGGTTATGGCTTGGATAATGGATACATACAGTACTCAGAAAGGTAAGTTTGTGCCCGGAGTCGTTACAGGGAAGCCGATTCCGCTCGGTGGTTCACTGGGCCGCACTCCTGCCACTGCAAGAGGCCTGGTAATCTGCATACGAGAAGCTGCAAAGGAACTGGGGCTTCCTTTAGACAGCCTGAGAATTGCTGTACAAGGTTACGGCAATGTAGGCGCACATCTCGCATCTATCCTCGAAGGGTACGGATGCAAAATAGTAGGAGTAACGGACATAGGTGGAGGATGTTTTTGTGATGCCGGTCTTGATCCTTGCGCATTAACAGCTCAACTCCTGGAAACCGGGTCAATTGACGGAACACCCGGTACTGATTGCCTGACCAACGATGAACTGTTTGAACTGGACTGCGACGTCCTCGTGCCTGCAGCCGTCGGAAACCAGATAACAAAAGCTAACGCAGGGAAAATAAAGGCGAAGATAATCGCTGAAGGCGCTAACGGCCCTACTACACCTGAAGCAGACGAGATACTGGCTGACAGAGGCGTTATGGTCATCCCTGACATACTCGCAAATGCCGGAGGGGTTACCGTATCGTACTTTGAATGGGTCCAAAACCTTATGAATTTCTATTGGACTGAGGAAGAGATAGCAGAACGTCTTGAGCGAATAATGACAGAGAGTTTCCAGGCTGTCCTTTCTACAGCCAAGGAGAAAGGCACCCGTTTGAGAGAAGCTGCGTACAACCTGGCTATTCTGCGAGTGGCTGAAGCCATGAAGCTTCGTGGTGTGTGTTAACAGGCAGATCCTGTAGACACAAGGATAAGGCCCCTAATATTGAAAGGAGGTCGTCTGTGTAATGTCAAGGTCTACTAGGTGGGCGGTTATAGTTGTTGCCATAGTGGTCATCATCGCCGTTGCACTAAGCCTCAGGAAACCTCAGGAAGAAATCGCAGAGGTTCCTCAAGAGGTAAAGCTGAAGGCTGCCATGGTGACAGACGTCGGAGGTTTGGGGGACGAGTCGTTTAACGATGCGGCGTATAAAGGACTTAAAGAAGCCGAAGAGAAACTGGGCTTTGAAATCACGGTAGTGGAATCGAAGAAGATGGACGACTACGAACCTAACCTCAGAAGCCTCGGAGATCAAGGCACAGATATAAGTTGGGCTGTGGGATTCCTGCTGACTGACGCATTGGATACAGTGGCTCCTGAATATCCTGACCTCAAATTCGGACTTATCGATAGTGTAGTGGAACAGCCTAATGTTGCATCAGCTACGTTCAAGGAAGAAGAAGGCTCCTTCTTGCTAGGAGTAATTGCTGCAAAGATGACTAAGACAGGAACCGTAGGTTTCGTCGGCGGTATGGAAGTGCCGGTTATTGAGCACTTTGACGCAGGTTTCCACGCTGGTGTGCTTTCCGCCAATCCCGATGTAAAGGTGTTAAGGGGTTACACAGGCAAGTTTGATGATCCTGCAAAAGGTAAAGAAGTGGCACTTGCTCAGTTCAACCAAGGAGCAGATATCATATTCCATGCCTCAGGCGCATGCGGTCTCGGAGTTATTGAGGCTGCGAAAGAGCAGGGAGAAGGATTCTGGGCTATGGGTGTTGATTCCTGCCAGCACCACCTCGCACCGGATAATGTCATGAGCTGCATGATGAAGCGTGTAGACGTGGCAGTCTTTGAGGTTACCAAGAGAGTCCAAGACGGAACCTTCGAGCCTAAACACTACATCTTCGGCTTGGCAGAAGACGGTGTAGGCACATGTGGCAGGACTTCCGAGCATGTCCCTGAAGAGGTCCTTGAAGAAGTAGAGAAGTACAGGGAGATGATAGTGAACGGTGAAATCGTAGTTCCGGCTTCCTTCGCGGAGCTTGAAACCTTTACACCCCCATCGGTTTAGCTAACGGTGTCTGGTAATAAACGATGAAAGTCGGTGCCAGGTGCTGTTCTGCACATAGAGCGGTACCTGGCATCTTTTGAGAGGGGGTTCTAATGCTGAACAAGGCGAAGGGCATCCCTGTAGTTGAGATGCATGACATTACTGTCAAGTTCCCCGGGGTAATCGCAAACGATAATGTCAGCATAGATCTTTATCCCGGAGAGGTCCTTGCGCTACTGGGTGAGAACGGAGCAGGCAAGACCACTCTAATGAACGTCCTTTACGGCCTCTACAGGCCGGATGAAGGCGAAATCCGTATCCGTGGAGAAACCGCCTATATCAGCAATCCCAATGACGCCATAAGGCTTGGCATCGGAATGGTACACCAGCATTTTATGCTAATCCCGCCTTTCACAGTCGCTGAAAACATAGTTCTCGGCGTTGAACCTGTTAATTCCTACGGAAGACTGGATATGGACAAAGCAGTTCGTGATGTGGAGGAACTGTCTAACCAGTACGGACTGATCGTAGATCCTCACGCCAAGATTGAGGATATTTCCGTAGGCATGCAACAGAGGGTCGAAATCCTTAAGGCATTGTATCGAGGCGCAGACGTGCTGATCCTTGACGAGCCTACAGCGGTTTTGACTCCTCAAGAAGTGGACGAGCTTGCTGAAATCATGCGCAGCCTTGTTGATCAAGGCAAATCCATAATATTCATCACCCACAAGCTTCAAGAAGTCATAGCCATAAGCGACCGTGTGACAGTTTTGAAACAAGGCAAGTGCGTCGGGACAAAGGAAACTCAGAATACAACCGTGGAAGAACTGGCGCAAATGATGGTAGGCCGTGAAGTGGTCCTCTCAGTTGAAAAGCAAGAGGCGAAAGTCGGAGAGACTGTCCTTAGAGTTGACAACCTGCACGCGAAAGGCCCCAGAAATCTGCCTGCTCTAAGAGGTGTCTCCTTTCACGTCAACGCCGGAGAAATTGTGGGGATAGCAGGTGTTGAAGGAAACGGCCAGAAAGAATTGGTAGAAACCCTCACCGGGCTCAGAAAAGCAACATCCGGACACATTTATGTTGACGGTATCGATATCGTAAACAGTCAACCGAGAACCTTGATTGAGCAAGGTGTCGCCCATATACCCGAAGACAGGCAAAATCGGGGACTTATCTTGGATTTCACAGTTGCAGAAAACTTCATAATGAGGAATTACTATAAACCCCCTTTTGCCAGAGGAATCAACCTTGACTACGGAACAATCCACACTCACGCTAAACAACTGATTTCTGAATTTGACATAAGGACACCGCATGAGAATGTACCTGTCAGGTCTCTATCCGGAGGAAATCAACAGAAAGTGATTGTCGCCAGAGAGCTTTCAAGCGAGCCGAGGTTGCTTGTTGCATCTCAACCTACTCGCGGACTTGATGTAGGAGCGATAGAATTCGTCCATAAGCGTCTTGTGGAACAGAGAGACAAGGGAAAAGCAATCCTCCTCATTTCTCTTGAGCTTGACGAGATCATGTCTCTCTCCGACAGGATTCTTGTGATCTACGAAGGGCAAATCGTCGGAGAAATGACAGCAAGAGAAGCCACTGAAAGAGAATTAGGCCTTCTCATGGCAGGAGGACGCAGTAAACAAGGGCTTGACGCAGAAAGGAGTGCAGTGAATGTCCAGCACCGGTAAGGACCTGGAACAGCCGAGAAGCAAGATGCTCTACATCTCCCGCGAACAGAGGATAGAGCTGCTTATCCCTGTTGTGGCTGTCTTTCTCGCTCTCCTCCTTGGTGCGCTCCTTGTGATTTTTATCGGACAAAGCCCGATTAAAGCATACAGTGCCCTTCTAAAAGGAGCTTTTGGAAGCAAGCGGGACATCGCAGAAACGCTTATAAATGTGACTCCTCTGATTTTTACCGGCCTTTCCGTGGCGTTTTCATTCAAGTGCGGCCTGTTCAACATCGGCGCTGAAGGCCAGTTCATCATGGGACAGATTGTAGCCGCATGGATCGGGTTCCAAATAACCGGTTTACCCACTGTTATACACATGCCGCTTGCGTTCCTCTTAGGAGCATTAGCAGGAGGGCTGTGGGCAGCGCTTCCGGGTTACCTCAAAGCTAAACTGGGAGTGCATGAAGTTATAAATACTATAATGATGAACTACATTGCTTTGTATTTCAGTCATTACTTGCTCATGGCTGCACTTAAAGAACCGGGGCAGATCCCCCAAACGCCTGCTGTTGCTGCTACAGCCAGATTGTGGAGGATATTGCCGGGAACCAGGCTTCACTTCGGCCTGATACTCGCACTGGGTGCTGTATGTCTTGTGTATTACTTGTTGTTCAAAACCACGCTGGGATATGAAATACGAGCTGTAGGGCTCAATCCTCACGCAGCAAGATACAGCGGAATCAACGTGTCAAGGGACATAATCATAGCCATGACCATTAGCGGGGCCTTGTCAGGCGCTGCAGGAGCAGTCCAGATCCTCGGCGTGCAGTTCAGGTTCTTGGACCTCTTCGGATTTGTAGGCTACGGATTTGACGGGATTGCAGTAGCACTCTTAGGGCGAAACCATCCCTTTGGGGTGCTGGCAGCGGCAACTCTCTTCGGAACCTTGGCAAGAGGCGCAGTGACAATGCAGAGTATGGCAAAGATACCAAAACAAATCATCGGCATCATACAGGCGACTATTGTACTGATTGTAGCGGCTGACGAAATCCTGAGACGGCTGATGAAACCTAAGGAAACGGAAATCCAAGGTTCACAAGATGCAGGGGAGGTAGAACTCGGTGGAGACAGGTAATCTTGCTGACGTTACCATTTATATTGCACTTGTAGTCTCTACGCTCAGGATGGCGACTCCCCTGATTCTCGCAGGCCTTGGAGGGGTTTTCTCCGAGCGTTCGGGAGTTGTCAATATTGCGTTGGAAGGCATAATGCTGATTTCGGCATTTATGGGGATGCTTATCTCTTACTATACTGAGGCACCTTGGCTGGGGGTGCTTTCTGCGGTTGCAAGCGGGGTCCTGGTTGCATTGATCCTTGCTGTCGCGTGTGTAAGATACAAGTCCAACCAGGTTGTAGTCGGAACTGCCATAAACATATTCAGTCTGGGTTTTACAGGATTTATGCTACGCAAAGTCTTTGAACATGCAGGCCAGTCGCCGCCTGTTACAAAAGTTGCAGATTGGACCATCCCGTTAATACACAAAATCCCTGTTATCGGTCCAATGATCGGAAAGCACACTCCGTTTGTCTATATCGCTATCGTAGCTGCAGTTATCTCTAATCATGTTCTGTTTGAGACAAAGCTGGGCTTACGCATCAGAGCAGTGGGAGAGCATCCTAAAGCAGCGGAGACTGTAGGAGTTGACGTTTTTGCCATAAGATACCTCTGCGTATTGTTAAGCGGTGCTTTGGCAGGATTGGCAGGAGCTTCCCTGTCACTGGGATTCCTCAGCCAGTTCAGGGAGAATATGACAGGAGGCAGAGGGTTCATTGCACTTGCAGCCATGATCTTCGGAAAGTGGACCCCTTATGGCACTTTAGGAGCATGCATCCTTTTCGGATTTGCAGATGCCCTGCAAATCCTATCTCAGACTCTTGGGCTGACATTTATACCTAGAGACTTCCTGTTGATGGCGCCGTATATCCTGACAATGGCTGCACTGGCAGGGGTCATCGGAAGATCTGTACCGCCTGCTGCAAGCGGTGTTCCGTACGAACGTCAAAAGTAAGAAAGGTCCTGGTTACACAGGATCAAACCTGGATGGCCACGGGGGTTTCCAAGATATGGCAGATAACCGTGGCTGTTTTGGTTTTCCTAGGAGGAACTGGGATTTGTAACTTTCGTTTATAATGGAAATTATAGATCATGCTGGAAGACGTGAAGGAACAATGGAAAGTCATGTCGAATGTGTTTTGATGAGGCAACCTAGCTCACCGGATTGGAGGAACGAGACATGGTTGATGTGCTAGTTAAAGGCGGCCCAGTAATGATACCATTGGTAATCTGCTCAATCGTAGCTCTTGCCGTGGTAATCGAACGTCTTCTCTACTTAAGTCGAACAAGACAGGATCCTGATCGGGCTTTACGGCTTATAGCCCTTGCCCTTGAGCGCGATCGCATGGTAGATGCTGTAGCTGCTGTCCATAAGCTCAGAGGGCAGATTGGGACTCTTGCAGCAACTGCTCTTTCATCTGCAAACCGGCCTAGAGAGCAAGTTGAACTGGATGTCAAAATGGCAGGTGAGCGTGAAGTATTTCTCCTTGAAAGGCGGCTTCCAACCCTCGAAATGGTGGTAACCGTATCGCCTCTTCTGGGTTTGCTCGGGACTGTGCTGGGACTGATTAAGAACTTCAATGTCCTTGCCGCAACCCCGCAGCTTTTGGAAGCAGGAGCATTGTCAGAAGGAATCGCAGAAGCCCTTCTAACCACTGCAGCCGGACTTGCAATCGCAGTGATTGCATACGCGTTCTACGTGTTCATCACGGGAGCAATTGACAGGCGGATTCGTGAGATGAATGAGTTTGCAACAAATATCGTCAAGTTGCTCGTGGAGGGAGTGCAACCATATGACCTTCAACTTTCGAAGGACCGGACGAAGGAAGCCTAAAGTCGATATCGTCCCAATGGTAGACGTAATGACGTTTCTTATCGTCTTTTTCATGCTGTTCACAACGTTTCGCACGAATCCCGCGGGACTTGACATAAAGCTGCCGCGAGCTGAGACAGCTACGCCTCAACAAGCAACAACGACTGTTGTAACGATCGATAAGTCAGGTAACGTGTATCTGGAGAATAAGCGGACATCCCTTGACAGCCTCAAAGTCGCTATCAATCAACGGATTCAGCAGAATCCCAATGAGATCGTAGTTATTAGGGCTGACTCCTCTACAAGTTACCAAAGGCTTGTAGATGTGATGGATGTAGCACGATTGGCAGGTGCGAATCGATTGGCCCTGGCAGCTGACAGACCGGTGCGGTAACCCTTGAATGAAAGGTGGTGACAGGGGTGACGCACAACGATGACAGGCTTAATATGTGGTTTTCCCTCATGGTATCCATCATACTTCATGTCGCCGTAATCCTCCTCGTTCCCATAACGGTGACACACCATATTACTGTGTACCCTGTAGAGTTCGGAGAGATCACCCAGACCTTTGCATCTACAAGGCAAGGAACTCCTACCGGCAGGCCGGTTCCGGAGACTCCCAGGCCCCAAGAAACAGCTGTACAGGCAAAAGCCGAAGAGGTAAAGGAGAATGCCCCTGAGCCCGCAGCTAAAGAGAGTGAACCTCCGGCTGAAAAGACAGAACTTGTTAAGGAGGAAGCGGAAACACCCGTTGAACCCGAGAAGGAAATGCCGGAACAAGAGGTTAAACCTGAGCCTCCTGTGACAGAACCGGAACCCGAACCTGAACCGGAACCAGAGCCGGAGCCTGAACCGGTACCCGAGCCTGAAACCAGAGCCGGAGCCTGAACCGGTACCCGAGCCTGAGCCGGAGCCTGAACCGGAGCCGGAACCTGAAACCGTGGAAACCGAACCTGTACCGGAACAGGAGGACCCAGGCAGAGTGCTGACAGGTTCGTCTGACGACACGATACCGATTCCTGAAGCTAAAGCAGGTTCTCATGAGACCGAGCCTCAAGAAGCTCCCACTTCCGGAGCATCAGCAGGCTCCGAACCAAGCGGCCAAACTCAAGGCTATGCTGACACAGGCACAGGGTCTTCCACTGCCACCGAAGCAGCGGAAGAGGGAGCAGAAGAAGACAAGGAAGCAGAACCGCCAAAACCTCTGGGCCATGAGTTCGGAAAAGGGGAGTCCCTCGTAGTTAACTCCGTTCCGCCGAGATATCCGAAGGATGCTCAGAACGTTGATCTTATAGGCATCGTAGGATTGGAAGTCACAGTGGATAAAGACGGCGAGGTCATCAGTGTGGATGTATCAGGGCCGTCAGGCTACTACGAACTGGATGAACAGGCAAGGAGGACAATCATTAATCTTTGGAGGTTCAAAGGCATCAACTGGCCTTATAACATTAGAGTGACAGTCTCTTTCAAAGGAGAGACAGAAGTGGACGTCACGTTCGGCGGGGTTACCGTCCTGGACAATTAAAGGAGTGTCTCTAAATGAGAATAAGTCAAAGACACTTACTGACAATTCTTGCAGTATTTACGCTGTTCATATGTATAATCGGAATCCCCAATCAGGATGATTCCATTGCATTTGCAGCCCGGTACGGAAATCTGGAAATATCCAACCAGTACATAAGGATTTTCGTGAATCAATCAGACGATGCCACAGGTAGGTTTGCAGTTGATTCCACAGGCGGCGATCCCCTAAACCCCCGAGATAACAATATGCCCCTTGTATACGGACGTCCAAGGCCATGGACTTCCTATACGACTATCCGGATAGACGGATATGATTACGTTTTCGGAGGAACGACTGAAACACGTGCAGGAAGACGCGGCATGTACGGCACCAGGATCTCCGGGCCTCAGATTGTCGCAGGCAATAGTATTGCTACTACTTGGAGGTTCGGCGATATAGAAGCAACTCAGATACTCAGTATTGTAAGGTCGACTACAACCGGGTTGCTTGACACGGCGAAGATTACCTACATAGTGACCAATTTGGGATCTACTCCCCACCAAGTGGGACTCAGGATGATGCTCGATACAATGCTGGGCTCAAACGACGGGGCTCCTTTTCGTGCGGGAGACAAGGCGATTACAACTGACACAGTATACCGTCTTGCAGAGATACCCAGATTTGTGCAGGCCTTTGATTCGCTGTCAAACCCATCAGTAACCAGCCAGGCAACACTGATAGGTGCTGATGCGACTCCTCCTGACAGAGTGATGTTTACGAATTGGGGAAATCTCGCTGACAGAGTGTGGGACGCCCTTATAGTCTCAGGCCGAGAATTCCTTCGGGAAGGTGAATACGAACTTGACAGTGCACTGGCATTGTTCTGGGAGATGAGGACACTTAATCCCGGCGAATCCAGGGAATATACCACCCTTTACGGTATGGGCGGAATCAGTATCGCACCCGGAGTCATTGCTCTCGGTGTTACATCGCCTGCGGAGGTAACCTCTGAAAAAGGTAAGCCTATTACATTCCCGATTGTGGCATATATAGAGAACAACGGGCCTACGTTGGCACTTGATGTGAGAGTAGACCTTAATCTCCCGACAGGCCTTGCTTTAGCGAAAGGCCCGAGGGGCAAGATAAGCCTGGGGAACATGGAACCTGGAGAAACACGTCAGATAGCGTGGGAAGTTACCACGAATATAGCGGAAGAGAGGACCCTAACATACAGCGTAGCCGTGGAAGCAGAAAACGCTGAGAGGAATGAGGTCTACCGTGAGGTGAAGGTTTTGGCGCCTCCGGACCTTAACATCTCTATCCTGGCACCGCCTTCATTCGGAGTTGTAGAGGATGCGTTCTATCCGTATCCTTTGAAAATCAACGCCAGGATTACGAACTCAGGCGGTGCGCCTGCATACGGCGTTAAGGCTACACTCACGCCTGAATACGGCATTGTGCTGGCTCCGATGGAGAGGGCTTCACGATTCCCCGGCCAGATTACGCCCGGCGAGGTTTGCGACATCTCCTGGTATATCGTCCCCCTTGGGGAAGCAGGGACTTTCGATTACAGGATAACTGTGGATTCACGGAACACAGATAGTCTAATGGCTGCAGGCGAAATAGCTGTGCCTCAACTGAGCTCAAGGCTACTCCTGCAGACTCCGGACTCTCCTGTTGAAACAGGCGAGTTCTTCATAGTCAGAATCCTTGCACGCAACGTACGAAGATTACAGAATGTCAGGTTTGACCTGGCTTTTGATCCGTCGATTCTCGAAGTCGTTTACGTATCCAGAGGAACTGCCTTCGTGGAAGACCAAGGCATGTCTGAATGGAGCGAGGGGGTGATCCATAACCACTTAGGCCTCTTGCAGAGTGTTAGCGGCCGCCTGACACAGCCGAAGGATGTCACAGGCGAGCTGGCGACCGTTGGCTTCAGGGCGAAAGCCCCGGGTCAAAGCCATATCTTTCTGAGTAATATTTCCCTCTTGGGAGAGGAAGGGCAAGCAGTAGTTGCCTCAGTTGAACACGGGTCTGTAGTCGTCACAGGTGAATAGCCCATCAACACAATGAACCTGGATTGGAGGGGATAAAATGAATCTTAGGAGATCACGTCTTAGTATGATTTCCTGCGTCGTCTTGGTTTCGCTCATAGTGTATCTCATCCCGTGCCACAGCGTGAGTGCTGAAATCAAAGATGTGCCCCAAGACCACTGGGCTTACCAATCAGTGAAACTACTTGTAGACAAAGGCTATCTCGGATTATACGCAGATGGAACGTTTCAAGGCACCCGAGCTGTAGACAGGTACACCCTTGCTATGGTGGTAGCAAGACTCCTAAATGAGATCGGCACAGGGCGCGTAGGCGCGACTCCTGAAGATGTCGAGTTGCTTAGGGCACTGTCAGGTGAATTCCGCGAAGAGCTTGTTCTTATCGCCAGCGAGCTGGAGATATTCAAGAACACCCTAGACGAACATGAAAAAGCCAGGGAAGTGGCACAAGAGGATATTGCGAAGCTCAATTTCACGCAGCGCGAAATGAAGGCTGAAGTTGATAAGATTATCGCAGAAATTGTTAAAGAGCAAGAAAGCCTGGCAAGCCGGATCACTCAAGTGGAAGGCAGCCTCGGTCAGCAAATAAGCGATGCCCGTGGCGATGTCAGTGAACTTGCTTCCAGAACAGATTCTGCTTTGCGAAGTCTGAACCAACAAGTCAGCGCACATGTCAGTGAATATGAAGCAAAATCCGCTCAGCTGGAGGAAGGTCTTGGCGCCCTGGTTTTGAGGCTTAACGCCATAGAACCTCAAGTAGCGGTCCTAAAAGAAGACGTAGACAGCATATCGCTTGCAGTAAGTGAAAATGCATTGGAAATAGCCCGGTCAAAGCAGGCCATTTCTGAACTGGATGAGAGAGTCCTCCGACTTACGTCGAGAACCGAGGAAGAAGGGGCATCATTTACTGATGAGCTGGATGCGCTTCGTCAAAAGACCCTGAGCCTGGAAGAGACTCTCCGAACTGAACGCGGCGCAAGGGTGTCAACGTACACCTCGCTGGAGAGCGGACTTTCAACCCTGTCAACGGATCTTGCAGCTTTCAAAGCACAGACAGCCAAAGACCTTGACGGGTTGCGCAAGGAGAACGGCCTTCTCAAGGTGCTCTTGGGCCTTGTTGCAGTCCTTGGAATAGTCATCAAGTGACTTGCTTCCATGGCTAATCCAGGTGGCATGTGTCATTTAGAAATGATACACGCAGCTTTGTATCATCAGTGTATGTAATCATGCTTAAGCTGGCGTTTGCCAGATCAAACCGACGCCGCTCCGACGGCTCAAGGCCTAAAACGTGGCAAAGTGTCAGCTTTATCGGACCGCTGTGGGCGACAATACATACGGACGAACCTTGATGGGTTCTGATGATCTCCAAGACTTTCGGAATAACCCTATCCCTGAGCTCGGTGTATGACTCACCGCCAGGGATAGGGTTGTTCACCGAGTCATACAGCCAGCGTTCAACGAGCTCACTCTGCTCCTCCAGGAGTCTTTCAAACTCCTTGCCTTCCCACTCTCCGAAATCTATCTCACGAAGCTCCTTAAGTTGAATTACCGGAAGCCTGTGCTGTTCCGCTATGAAGCGCGCGGTATCAATCGCTCTTGTAAGATCGCTGGAGTAAACAGCGTCAAGCTCTATTCCCCGAAGCCTCCTGGCAACTTTTTCCGCTTGCAGCCTGCCTAATTCAGAAAGCGGCACATCGGAATGCCCTTGGAATCTCCTTTCATCGTTCCATTTGGTTACTCCGTGTCGTACAAGATATAATCGTGTAGTCATATGACAACCTCCTTATAACAGTCTATAATAGCGTATAGTGCATCCTCAATGTCCGCCTGAGGCCGGATAAGAGGAAATCCTAATGGTAAGATGAAATTACTTACCAGGAGGAATCCACGTGGAAGACATCAAAAGCCTTTTACCTGACGAACTGAAAAGCTTTATGGTATCGCTGGGGCAACCTTCTTACAGAGGCAGCCAGGTATTCTCATGGCTCCATAAGCACCTTGTCTATTCTTTTGACGATATGACCAATTTACCTCTTGGCCTTCGCAAAAGGTTGGGGGAGACAGCATTTATAACATCGCTTAACATACTCTCGAGAACTGAAGGCCGGAAAGGTACAGTCAAGTACCTGATGGAAACCTACGACAAAAACGCAGTAGAAGCCGTGAGAATGGAATACAAGTACGGTATAACTGCCTGTCTTTCGACCCAGGTAGGCTGCAAGATGGCTTGCTCATTCTGTGCATCAGGGCAGTCAGGGTTCATCCGTAACCTTACTACATCCGAGATAGTGGATCAAGCCCTCAAGATTCAAAAGGATGTATCGCGCTTCAGTTCTGATATCGGGAATATAGTCCTTATGGGTACAGGGGAACCCCTTGACAACTACGAAGCATCAGTCAAAGCACTACGTCTTTTCAATGCCAAGGAAGGACTGGGGATTAGTTTTCGCCGTATGGCTGTGTCAACCTGTGGATTAGTCCCCGGAATACGCAGGCTTGCGGAAGAAGGGATCCCTGTAACCCTCTCGATTTCGCTACACGCAGCCACAGACGACCTTCGTGACAAGCTGATGCCGATAAATCGGCGATATCCCATCCCTGAATTGCTGGATGCAGCAGCCTTTTACAGGGAACGTACAGGCAGACGGGTAACTTTCGAGTATACGGTGATCCAGGACGTAAATGACAGCCCAGCCTGTGCGCGTCAACTTGCAAAGCTGCTCCAAGGACAGATGGCCCATGTAAACTTGATTCCTTTTAATCCTATTGATGAAAGAGAATTTGTGCGCCCTACGATTCACCGGATGAACACATTTCAAAAGATACTGGAAGAGGCGTCGATTCCTACAACTGTTAGAAGGGATCTGGGCTTGGATGTCCACGCAGCCTGCGGTCAGTTACGTCCAAGGTATTGCAGGTAGGGTGATTCAAGGTTATACTTCCTTTTAGACGCTCTTGAACGGGGGTGGATTATATGGAGGCCTCCGCCCGTAGTGACATTGGACTTGTCAGGGCTGTAAACGAAGATTCTTTCCTGGTAACAGATGTACTGTTTGCTGTCGCTGACGGTCTGGGTGGGCACGAGGCAGGAGAAGTCGCAAGTAGGATGGCTATAGATCTACTTGAAGAACACTTGCCGTATTTTCGAAGCAATCCGGCGGACAAACTGAGAGAGACATTCACACGGATTAATACTGCCATTCATCAACGTTCCATGAGCGATGAGAATTGCAAAGGCATGGGTACTACACTGACTGCTCTGCTTATCCAAGACGGTACAGCATATATCGGACATGTAGGAGACAGCAGAGCGTATCTCGTAAGAGACAACGTCATATATCAGCTGACCGAAGATCACTCAGTAGTAGGCGAACTTGTCAGGCTGGGGCTTTTGACTAAGGGCGAAGCAAAAACCCATCCGCAAAGGCACCTTTTGACCCGTGCTATCGGCACATTGCCCGAAGTAGATATAGAGATTGTCAATTCCAAGATCGAACCGGGAGACCGTTTCATCCTGTGTACTGACGGGTTATCAGAAGCAATAGAGGACTCAGGAATTCTGGATGTAGTTACGTCCAATCAAACCCCGCCGCAAGTTGTAGATGAACTTATTAACCTTGCAAACCGAAACGGGGGACATGACAATGTCACGGTTATTGCTGTATTTGTCGGCGCAGAAACCTGAAATACGAAGCAGGTGAGGTATTAAACATGGTCGGGGAGGTTCTCGGCAAGAGATATAAAATACTCTCGAAGATAGGTTCAGGCGGGATGGCGGAAGTATATAAAGCCTACTGCCAGACCCTTCATCGGATAGTTGCAATAAAAGTCCTCATGCCCCAGTTTGCATCAAATGAAGAATTTGTTGAGCGTTTTCGCAGGGAAGCTCAAGCAGCCGCACGACTCTCACACCCCAATATTGTCAGCATATACGACGTAGGCAAGGATGAAGAACATTACTACATTGTAATGGAGTATGTACGGGGTACAAGCCTCAAAGAGGCTATTAAGAAATCCGGCTATCTGCCGCCGCAGAGGGCTGCAAGGATAGCCTGGCAGATCCTGGCTGCGCTGCAGCATGCTCACGAAAACGGGATCATACACAGAGATATCAAACCCCATAATGTCATGGTGACAACAGACGAAAGAGTGAAGGTCACAGATTTCGGTATCGCAAGGGCGCTTCATGGGTCGAATCTAACTGACACAGGGACTATAATCGGAACGGTAAACTACTTTTCACCCGAACAAGTCCGGGGCGAGGCAGTAGAAGCACAATCTGATATCTATTCAACAGGCGTTGTTCTGTATGAAATGCTCACAGGCACAGTGCCTTTTAAGGGCGAAAGCTCCATTTCCATAGCCTTGCAGCATCTGAACACTTCTGTGACTCCTCCTACAGAACTGAATCCTGAGATACCGAAAAACCTTGAACGGGTAGTCCTCAAGGCAATGGAGAAAAATCCTTCCCGCCGCTATCAGGATGCAAGGCAAATGATGCGAGCCTTGGAACCATATGCTTTCCCCGGGAACGAGTACGACACTGTCAATAACGATGTCCATTTGGCAAATGAGACTACTATCACGGATCTGGCCAGAGATGACTTGTCATCTCAGTCAGACTCCCTAGACTTCGTGGAGGAGACTCAGGTGGGACGTAAACCCAAGAACAGTAATGCACGGCGTACTGTTTTCGTGACCTTGTACATTCTTCTTGCTCTGCTTGCCGTTGCAGCCGGTATCATGTTTATGTTGCCTCAATTGCTTTACGTAGAAGAAGTGAGAGTTCCGGATTTCGCAGGGAAAACCCTTGAAGAAGCAGAGAGCCTGGCAGCAAAGGCGCATGTGCGGCTTGATGCTCCTGACTTTCGCCATGATGACACGATTCCGGCAAATCGCGTAATATCCCAGCGACCGGCCGCCTATGAAAAAGTAAAAATGAACAGCAAGGTCACATTGATAGTGAGCCTTGGAAAAGAGACTGTGGAAATGCCTGATCTTGTAGGAATGGATCTCCGTGAAGCCCTTCTAGAACTGGAAAGGCTAGAACTCGAGCTAGGGCCTCAAACGAGAATGCACAGTGATGAGGTGGAAATCGACAAGGTGGCGTCGCAATCGCCGGAGGCAGGAGTCCAGGTGGAAAAAGGCACTTTAGTGGAGATCGTACTCAGTGACGGCCCTGAGCCGCTAATAATAACAGTTCAGGATTTCCGAGGTATGAACATCGCTGAAGCCGAATCTCTCCTGGGGATCTCGGGTTTGGTTAAGGGGAGAGTAACGGAAGAAGCCAGGGAAGGCGCAGAACCCGGAACGATCATCAGTCAGATGCCGGAGCCTGGAGAATTCGTCAGACTGGGCTCAGGCGTGGACTTCGTTGTAGCAAAGGGTCAAGATACGTCGTCTCTCCTTGACGCGATTACACCTATCTCAAGTCTCGTCACTATCGTGGTTCCTCCGGGTGCAGACTCACAAGAGGTCAAAATCCGTATCAACGACTACTATGGTGAAAGAGACTACTACGTCGGCATGCACAGTCCCGGCGAGCGCATTGAAAAACAGATTAACGCGTGGGGCAGACAGATGAGGATTAGGGTCTATATCGGGGGAGTGCTCTATCGCGATGAAACTGTTCCCAAAGGATAACAGGAGGGCGGTGGATGCCTGAAGGACGTGTTATCAAGGCTTATTCAGGCCACTATTACGTAAGTTACGGCGATACGGTTGTTGACTGCAAGTTACGGGGAAGGTTCCGTAAAGAGGACAAAGATGTCCTTGTAGGAGACATGGTGTCATTTACATGCACTGACCCCGGGTGCATGTACGGAGTCATTGAAGATGTTCTTCCACGAAAAACACGCCTTTTGAGGCCGCTTGTGGCAAACATAGATCAGGCTGTCGTTATTATAGCATGCAGCGAACCCGAACCTGACCTGGAGCTGCTTGACAAAATCCTTGTTCAAGTCGAGGCGAGCTCCTTGGAGGTTTTGATATGCCTAAACAAAATCGATCTTGTAAGTAGGTATGCTGCTGACAAATTAGCTAAACCGTATAGGCTGGCAGGATACAAAGTCATAAAGACCAGTGCCAGAGCAGGTTGGGGAATAAAGAGACTGCGGAGAGAGCTTTCAGAAAAGATATCTGTGTTCGCAGGGCCGTCAGGTGTAGGGAAGTCAGCGCTGCTTAACGCTTTGGAGCCGGGGCTCCGGCTTCAAACAGGCGAGGTAAGCGCAAAAACCGGCAGAGGCCGCCATACTACCCGCCATGCGGAGCTCCTCAAAATCCAGCCCGGAGGATATGTAGTGGACACACCCGGCTTTTCCAAGCTGGAGCTTGACGGGATAGACACCACATCCCTGGGGTACCTGTTTCCCGAGTTCGGAGTACCCACGCAAAACTGCAGGTTTTCCACATGCCTCCATCATAAGGAGCCTGAATGCGGTGTTAAAGAGGCTGTGTCAGCAGGGGAAATCGCCAAACATCGGCACGACAACTACCTTAAGCTTTTACTTGAGATAACGGAAAGGGAAAGGAGAAGAGGGAAATGACGGTAAGAGTCGCTCCATCAATACTATCAGCGGATTTCGCAAATCTCACTGAATCCATCAGAACTGTGGAAACCGCTGATCTGCTCCATGTGGATGTAATGGACGGCCACTTTGTTCCCAATATAACAATCGGCCAGCCTGTTGTAAGAAGCCTAAGGAAAGCGACACATCTCCCCCTTGACGTCCATCTCATGATAGATAATCCAAGCCTCTACATTGAAGACTTTGCCGAAGCAGGCAGCTCCATTATTACAGTCCATGCAGAAGTATCCTGTCATCTGCATAGGCTCCTCAATTCTATAAGAGATGCCGGCTGCTCGCCCGGAGTTGCACTCTGTCCTGCAACCCCGGCTGTTATGATTGAGCATATTATCCACATGGTAGACCTTGTACTTGTCATGACTGTAAACCCGGGATTCGGGGGACAAGATTTCATACCTGAAATGGTGACGAAAATCAGGCAAGTACGGGAGATGATTGATAGAACAGGCCGCGAGATTGACCTTCAAGTTGACGGTGGAATTAACGATGTCACTGCCCCTATCGCGGTACAAGCCGGAGCCAACGTGTTAGTTGCAGGGAGCTATATATTTGAGAGCCCTGACCCCGCTGAACGTCTCCAACGCCTTCGCGCCGCCCGTCGGGTCTAGTCCGAAAAGGTAGCCGGTTGCATCAATTCCCTATGTTTACCTGGTGTTTTCCCTCGATGAACCGAGGGCTTTATGTTATAATCCAGACAGTCATTGGATAAAAGGGAGAGGGAAGGGATTGCAACTTTTCGGGCTTGACATCAAAAGGATCATAGTTGTATTCGTCATCGCCCTCCTTCTGCTCTACGGAGGAAGTGCCGCAAGCTACAGTCTGCAAGTAAAGAGACCTCTCCATGAATTCTTTACAGGCCAAGCCGGTGTCATTGATTACTCCGTTGGGAAGACCGGAGGAGGTCTTTACGTACAGGTGGAGCTTGACAATACGGAAGACATCCAGTCTTTGTACGCCCATCTTTCGGCAGGTATTACTGAAGCCACAGGCAGACATGTTGCGGTTCTCGATGTTATTGATAATCGCAATGACGAGCTGGAAGACACCTTCCGTACAATGCGCATTTATATCGAGGAAGCGCTTGTAACAGGAGGATTTCATGCTATGGTCCAAGCCATTGATGAGACAGCGAAAGAAGCTGTACTGGATAGATGGACTGTAGGAGTGGATTCAAACTACGTGTATGTACAGTTGCACCTGGGAGAGCACTACCTGTATGAAATCATTCCCAGGTCCAAAACCGAGACTTAAGAGAGGATGAAGCAACTTCCATGGCAAAGGAGATTGGAATCGGGGCGGCCCTTGCAGGGATTACATTCCTGGCTGCCTCAGGTTACGATATAACCCTGTTTCTCCTGGTTGCAGTATTCGCTGCAGCCATGTGGCTGATCAGGTCTACTACTCCCATGGGAAAGCGTTTTCAAATAATAGGAGGAAACAAACAGGATCACAGGAGCATCCAAGTGTCCTTCGAAGGAATAGGCGGACAGGAAGTAGCAAAGCGCGAACTATTGGAAGCCTTGGAGTTTATCGTTGATTCTGAACGTTCACGGAAACTGGGAATTAGGCCTATCAAAGGGATCTTGTTGACCGGCCCTCCGGGTACGGGAAAGACCCTCCTTGCAAAAGCCGCTGCCAACCATACAAACAGCGTTTTCGTGGCGTCTTCAGGTTCAGAGTTTATCCAGATGTATGCAGGCGTAGGCGCGCAGAGGGTACGTCAGCTGTTTTCAACTGCAAGATCTTCTGCATTACAGGAAGGCCGAAACTCAGCAGTAATATTCATAGATGAGATAGAAGTCCTCGGAGGAAAACGGGGCAGGCACAGCAGCCATCTTGAATACGATCAAACTCTTAACCAACTCCTTGTGGAGATGGATGGCATAAACCCGTACGATGATGTCAGAGTGCTGGTAATAGCAGCCACGAACAGGGCAGATCTCCTTGATCCTGCTCTTACCAGGCCCGGCAGGTTTGATCGTATAGTGCGGGTGGACCTTCCTGACAGACAGGGAAGGCTTCACATACTCAAGATTCACTCCGGGGAAAAACCTCTGGAAGAGAATGTGGATCTCGACGAGATTGCCAGAGATACTCTGGGTTTCTCCGGTGCGCACCTGGAGAACTTGATGAACGAAGCTGCCATATTGTCAATGAGAAAGGGAAAGGCCACCATAGGCCAGGATGAACTGAGAGAAGCCATAGACAAGGTCATTATGGGGGAGAAGCTGGACCGTCGTCCGATCGATGAAGAGATTGCGAGAATCGCACATCATGAGGTAGGCCATGGCATAGTCGGTGAAGTCTTAAGGCCGGGTTCCGTGTCCACTATTACGGTAATGCCAAGAGGCCAGGCCTTAGGTTACACCAGGCATTCACAGGAAGAAGATTGTCACCTGTACACCCGTGGTTACCTGGAAGACCGCATAGCCATACTTCTTGCAGGCTCAGTTGCAGAAGAGCTTGCATTTGGATCGAAGTCCACGGGTTCGTCCAACGACTTTCAGCAAGCACTGGAGATCTCACGCACACTGATCAACGCAGGGTTGTCCGATGCAGGAATCGCGAGTGTTGATGAACTTCCGAAGCAGGTGTATTATGAGACAGTAAGCGCTATCCTTGCGACTCAGGAACAAAGGGCCAAGACGATTCTGGAGTCCAGATTAAATGCGCTTAGAGAGATCAGTGCCTCAATAATTGAGAGTGAGAAGATTGAAGGCGAAGAATTTCGCAAAATGCTGGGCACAGAGGGCACCGGTATGAAAGCAAGTTGATAAAGTCAGCCTGCAAGGAGGACGTACGGATTTGAATGCTGAGATCTTGATGGTTGGTACTGAATTGCTCCTTGGACACGTTGTGGATACAAACTCTGCTTATATCGGTAGCAAGCTCGCAGAGATAGGGATTGATCTTTACCGAAAAACAGCGGTAGGAGATAACAAACTAAGGGCTAAGGCAGCGCTTGGTGAAGCCCTGTCCCGGGCAGACATTGTGATTATAACAGGCGGGCTTGGCCCGACTGAAGACGATATTACCCGCGAGGTAGTCTCAGAGACCCTTGGCATAAAGCAAGCCTACTGCGATGAAGCAATAACCCATGCTTTGTCCATACTGAAAAGAAGCGGGCATCAAAGCCAGGAAAACGTAAGGCGCCTGGGACTGGTCCCTGAAGGCGCAATTCTAATACCCAACCCTCGCGGCACAGCATGTGGTTTGATAATCGAGAAGATGGGCAAGCACATAATCTGCCTTCCGGGTGTGCCCGGAGAAATGCAGACGATGATGGATCTTGAAGTCATTCCTTACCTGGCACGCCTTGAAAGCGGAAGCCAGGTAATCACCTCAAGGACATTGAAAATCCTCGGTCCGGGAGAGGCTGAAGTCGAGAGGAAGATCAGCCATCTGATCCACAGTCAATCCAACCCGACAATAGCTCCTTTAGTATCCGTAGGCGAAGTCATGCTGAGAGTAACTGCAAAAGCCCACTCACAAAAAGAAGCCCACTTGATGATTGATAAAGTAGAAACCGATCTAAGGGAGCACTTAGGTAATGACATCTACGGAACAGGAGACGATGAAATCCAGCACAGCGTCGTAAGGCTTTTGAAAGAACGGAACCTTACATGTGCGGTGGCGGAATCAGTTACAGGAGGGCTCATTTCTCATAAGCTCACCGAAGTGCCTGGCTGCTCCGAGGTGCTGCAGCTTGCGATAACCGGCTACAGCAACGCTGCGAAAGAAAAGGTTCTAGGCGTTTCCGGTTCCTACATAGAGCGGTATTCTGCAGTCAGCAGGGAAGTTGCGCTTCAGATGGCCGGAGGGATCCTTTCTCTCTCCGGTGCTGACGTCGCTATCTCAACTACAGGATTCGCAGGCCCCGCTGCAACAGATCACGAGTCAGACAAAGTAGGGCTGGTTTACATAGGGTTGGCGTGGAAGCACGGGATTAGCGCCGGACGTTTTCAATTCTACGGAACCCGCAGCGAGGTCAAGGAGAGGACCGCAAAAAGAAGCCTTGATATCCTCAGGAGACACCTGTTACGTCACTATTAAGTATGAACTTGTAATGATATAAGGATGGTACAAGAAGGCAATATCGGACATTAGTAGAATCATATACTTAAGATTATCATCTACCTGTTTAACCCGGGTTGAACTGGAGGCTTAAGATTGGATACTGTTCGGTGCTTTGTCGCGGTATTCCTCCATCAGTCTCTTCACAGAGAAATAACAACCCTTCAAAAGAGATTGTCACACAGTGGAGCGGATATCAAATGGGTCGAACCTTGTAATCTGCACTTTACCTTGCAGTTTCTGGGAGACGTTGAGGAAACACGTATACCCGCTGTTTCTGATGCCTTGAGAAAATGTGTAGCTGATTTCCATAGCTTTAAACTACAACTTGACAGTGTCGGAGCGTTTCCTAATCTACATAACCCACGGGTGTTGTGGGTAGGCGTAGGCAGTGGCAAAGAACAATTGACATCTCTTTCGTCAACGATAGAAGAAGCCATGAAAATGCAGAGTTTTAAGCGAGACAAGAGAGGCTATTCTCCGCACCTTACCATAGGGAGAGTCAGGTCTTCTCGAAACCTAAAGGCCCTTCATGAGAGGTTAGACTCCTGTATTAAACTGTCAGGGAATATGGAAGTTCGGGAAATTCAGTTTACTGCCAGCGAATTAACACCGAAAGGGGCTATATATACTCCGATTGACGTCATTCCTCTAAATCTCCCTTGCGAGGCATGACGCATAAGTGATATAATAAGGTAAACAGGGAACAGGTGTTCTTGTTAAGAGATTCATCATTGCCGTGGACAAGCACGGGAAGAAGGGAGAGCCCTATGGACAAAGATAAGAAAAAAGCCCTTGATATGGCGTTATCCCAGATAGAAAAGCAATTCGGGAAAGGCTCCATAATGAAGCTGGGTGATGCGGACACTCATTTTGAGATTGAAGCAATTCCTACGGGAGCCTTGTCTTTAGATATTGCATTAGGTGTGGGGGGCGTACCACGGGGACGCGTCGTTGAGATTTACGGCCCCGAGTCATCAGGCAAAACAACAGTGGCTCTTCATATAATCGCTGAAACACAGAAAATGGGTGGCATTGCAGCATTTATCGATGCAGAGCACGCTCTGGATCCGGTCTACGCATCCCGGTTAGGTGTTGACACGGATAACCTTCTCATCTCACAGCCTGATACAGGAGAACAGGCTCTGGAAATAGCTGAAGCTCTCGTAAGAAGCGGCGCCATAGACGTACTAGTCATAGACTCTGTGGCAGCATTGACCCCAAGGGTCGAGATTGAAGGCGAAATGGGAGATTCTCATGTCGGGCTGCAAGCCAGGCTTATGTCGCAAGCCCTTCGCAAACTGACTGCAGTTATAGGCAAGTCACGGACATGCGCAATATTTATTAACCAGATACGTGAAAAAGTCGGTGTAATGTTTGGAAACCCTGAGGTCACTCCGGGCGGCAGAGCCTTGAAGTTCTATGCCACTGTACGTCTGGAGGTAAGGAGAGTAGAGTCGCTCAAACAAGGTCAACAGATAATAGGCAGCCGTACAAGGGCAAGAGTTGTAAAGAACAAAGTCGCCCCACCGTTCCGTGACGCAGAATTCGACATTCTTTACGGACAAGGCATTTCCCGCGAAGGAACCATACTTGACCTGGGAGAAGCAACCAACATCATAACAAGAAGCGGCACATGGTATTCATACGGCGATATCAGACTCGGTCAGGGCAGGGAAAACGCAAGGAACTTCTTAAAAGAGAATCAGGATATTTCATGGGAAATCGAAAGCAAGATTCGTGAAATATCGGGCCTGAAACCCCTTAAAGTGCAGCAAGATGCGAAAGGTGACCAACCTCAATAGATTCAGGTTGCTTCTGCAAGCATAATAATATTGTTTCGGTGCTCAAGGCTTAGGAAGGATAGGTTCTATCCTTCCTTTTTATTTTGCGGAGTGCATGCGAAAGAGAGGACTTTCTTTGCCAAACGAGAAAATGTATGATATCAGAGGTGACACTTATAAGACAGGGCTAATGGATAGTGTAGGGAAACATGGAGAAGACTAGAAAACACGGAAGGCAATACGTCCTTCGCCTCCTTGCAATAAGGGATCGTACTGAGGCAGAGCTTAAAGAAAAACTGCGGAAAAAGGGGTTTAATGAAGAAGTCATAACCTGTGTCATAACGGAAATGCAACAGCTAGGTTATGTGGATGACACCAGATACGCTATGCATTTTGCCAAGGTGAGGGCAACTTACGACAAACTGGGGCCGGGTCGCATTCTTCTTGAACTCAAGAAACGCGGCATACCGAAAGACTTGGCTGAAACCGCTACAAGGAGCGTTTTTCCGGAAGGCAAAGAAGAAGCCAATGCCTTTGACCTTGCAACCCGGTGGATTGCACGTAACTGTACAGATGAAAAGGACAAAAGCAAAAGGAGGTTGTACGGGTACCTGGCGAGACGCGGATTTACTCCTAATGTCATCATGGACACACTCAGTAAAGTGTTGAAGTAGGTAGGGGCATCAAGGGGTCTACCTTGACACTTTTCCGGCGAAAAGGTACAATAGCGATGAATTCCGGTTCCCGCCGGAGATAGAAGGCTCCGGCACTAGACCAACTGACTATAACTTGAGTCTTTTATCTAGTGGCCGAGTTCGCGCTCGGCATTATTTATGAAAAGGAGGTGTATACAATATCGCTGCAAGTATACTAATGACAATAGCTGCCGTCGTAGCCGGCTTCGCTATTGGATATTTTGTCAGGCGGATTCTTGCTGAAGCGAAGATCGGTTCTGCAGAACAGGCTGCCAGGAAAATCGTTGAAGAAGCTGAAAAAGAGGCTGAAGCAGCCAGGCGCGAGATTCTCCTGGAAGCCAAGGAAGAAGCACACCGCCTTCGTACCGAAATCGAGCAAGAAAGCCGTGCACGACGAGGGGAGCTTC
Source organism: uncultured Clostridia bacterium (assembly GCA_900019985.1). Taxonomy (GTDB): domain Bacteria; phylum Bacillota; class SHA-98; order UBA4971; family UBA4971; genus UBA4971. The sequence goes on along the minus strand of FIZM01000019.1, from coordinate 27,590 downwards.
AAAGAAGTGAGAGAAGGCTTTTTCAAAAAGAAGAAAGCCTTGATCGAAAAGCAGAGGCTCTTGAACGCAGAGAGGAAGCAATTAACAGAAAAGAAAGAGAGCTTGATGGCCTCAAGAAAGACCTTGAACATGTATATGAACAGCAAAGGGCTGAGCTTGAACGCTTGTCAGGTTTATCATCAGATGAAGCCAGAGAACTTCTCCTTAAGAACATAGAAGAAGAAATCCGTCATGAAGCTGCAATAATGATACGTGATATCGAAGCAAGAACGAAGGAAGAAGCGGATCGAAAAGCAAGAGAGATTATTGCAACTGCGATCCAGCGTTATGCAGCTGATCATGTTGCTGAAATAAGTGTATCTGTGGTAACCCTTCCCAATGACGAGATGAAAGGACGAATAATCGGCAGGGAAGGGAGAAACATACGAACCATTGAAACCCTCACCGGAGTTGACCTTATCATTGATGATACTCCGGAGGCAGTGATCTTGTCAGCGTTTGACCCGGTCAGACGTGAGGTAGCTAAAATCGCTTTAGAGAAACTGATAAATGACGGGCGAATCCACCCTGCGAGAATCGAAGAGATGGTGGAGAAAGCACAAAAAGAAGTTGATAGCATAATTAAAGAAGAAGGGGAAGGCGCTGCTATTGAAGTAGGAGTTCACGGCCTTCATCCGGATCTCATTCGCCTGCTTGGGAAATTGCGATTCAGAACCAGTTTTGGACAGAACGTGCTGAGACACTCTATTGAAGTGGCTCACCTTGCAGCAGGCATGGCAGCCGAACTGGGCGCCAATGTGATGGTAGCGAAACGGGCAGGCCTTCTTCATGACATCGGTAAAGCCGTAGATCATGAGGTTGAAGGGCCGCACGTTCAGATAGGCGTAGACCTTGCACGAAAGTATAAGGAGTCTCCTGAGGTAATACACGCAATTGCAGCCCACCACGGGGATGAAGATCCTTATACGATCGAAGCAGTCCTTGTCCAAGCCGCAGACGCAGTGTCAGCAGCGCGTCCGGGAGCCAGGCGTGAGACGTTGGAAGCATACATGAAGCGCCTTGCTAAGCTTGAAGAAGTCGCGAATTCCTTTGAGGGAGTAGAAAAGTCTTTTGCGATCCAGGCAGGCCGAGAGATCAGAATAATGGTAAAACCTGATAAGATCGATGACTTAACTGCTGTTCGGCTTTCCAGGGAGATCGCTTCGAAGATCGAAAAAGAACTGGATTACCCTGGACATATTAGGGTGACTGTAATCAGGGAAACTCGAGTAGTGGATTACGCGAAGTAAAATGCTATCGGGGATCTGGGGCGAGGATCTCTCGCCCCAGACAGATTTAGAAGGCCTGTCTTAGCAGGAGTTTTTGCCTTAATAACGAACTCTTGGTTAAGCTGGGAGGACACAGGGTAAGGAGGGGTGGTCATTATGGAAAACACTGATGCTCAATTAGAAGCTATATCTGAAAGCACTGCAAACAGCGTAAGTCTTCTCATCTCCATCCTGGTTCGCTATCCTGAGATAGCGACTGTAAATTTTGATCCGGAGGGGAAGATTCTTAAGTTTACATTTATGACATCATCTCCCGTATCCAGCGAAAAGTGGAACGACTTCTGCTACAAGCTCAATGAGAGTGTGGAAGTCTACTCCTCTCTGGTTCACAGAGGTGTTCCCCAGGTCAAAGCAGATCGATTGGATTTTGACAGTGTATCTATTGTAGAAATATCCCGGGATGTTGCCACCCTGACCCAAGAGGAAATCTCTCTTATAATTGAACTTGCCAGAGCTGCACTGGGTCCTGATCTGATAACCGAAGGGGCCGGTGAAGAAGGCGAATTCGAAGAAGAACTGGTATATCAGGACGAGATGATCGCAACTATGTTAGATGATTTGAGAGAGTCTGTGCAGCAAAGAAAGCTAATAGGCTTTCGTGAAGAAGGACGTGTTCTTGTCTTTAACAAGCAGACTGAGCGAACAAAATCCCGCAACTCAAGGAGGACATAGGTTGAATCTTATCTTCATAGGCGATATTGTCGGCAGGCCCGGGCGCCGTGCAGTGAAGACAGTATTGCCCGAACTCATCGAGACTTACGATCCTTGTGCCATAATAGCGAATGGGGAAAACGCGGCAGGAGGCGTTGGCCTGACTCAGGAGACTGCTGAAGAGCTGTTTGACTTAGGAATCACGGTCCTGACAACAGGCAACCATGTATGGCAGAAGAAAGAATTCTACCGATTTCTCGAGGATGCCCCAAACGTCCTGCGTCCTGCTAATTATCCGCCTGGAGCTCCGGGTAAAGGCTCTACCGTCGTAGCCCTTGAGAATGGAATCAGACTCGGTGTCGTGAACCTGATAGGCCGAGTATTCATGTCTCCTCTTGACTGTCCGTTCAGAGTCGCTGACAGCATTGTAACTGAGCTCTCAGATAAATGTGACTTGATCGTCGTTGATTTCCATGCTGAAGCCACTTCTGAGAAGATCGCTTTGGGTTGGTTTCTAGACGGCCGGGTTGCATGCGTTGTTGGGACCCATACCCACGTGCAGACTGCAGATGAAAGAATTCTCCCCGAAGGCACAGGCTACATATCTGACTTAGGCATGACAGGCCCGATAAACTCGGTTCTCGGAGTCAAGACTGACATCATAATAGACCGCTTCCTCACAGGGCTGCCTAAGCGGTTTCTTATTGCGTCAGGGCCGGCTGAATTGTGCGGTGCAGTGGTTACTGTTGATGATTGCACCGGCAAGACTAAAGCAATCCTGAGGATTAGAGAAGCTGCTCTTGACTGACATCCATCTCCTTGCTTCTTGTTTACCGCATCCGGTCATACATTTCCCATCAGCTTTTTTTAAATGTACATGAAAAAGTAGCAGGAATATAATACCTTAATATGTAATACTTCATCCATAACCGGTGTTCCAGGCCATACAAGGAGGAATTTAATATGGAAGTCCTCAAAGTGTCCGCTAAGTCAAATCCCAATTCTGTGGCAGGTGCGTTGGCAGGAGTTGTTAGGGAACGGGGAGGTGCCGAAGTCCAGGCAGTAGGTGCCGCCGCGCTGAATCAAGCTGTTAAGGCTGTTGCCATTGCCAGAGGTTTTGTGGCGCCAAGCGGTATAGACCTGGTGATGGTCCCTGCATTTACTGATGTAGAGATTGACGGGGAAGAAAGAACTGCGATCAAGCTGATCGTACAACCTAGGTAAGGCCGTAACGAACAGTACATGGCCATGGATGGCGAAATCGGATAAAAATTCTTAAAGGTATCATGGTCATTGAGGAAGAAGTCTTTTTGTGACAAGTGGGAGGGTGAACCGGAAAAAGAGGTGTCACCCAGGTGATTAAAGGCAAAAAGACTTTGCTTCGTCCGCTGGATATCGCCGATGTAACGGACATATGTCAAGATGAGTATCTGTCTCAAGTAAATGCTCGCACTACAAGGATGTTCGCCATAGAGGCAGATGACAATGTACTTATTGGAGATATCGGCCTTGTAGAAATCAACTGGCGCAGGAAAGAAGCCGAACTGGTGGTTAGGATAGGGCACCCGGAGTATATCGGCAAAGGTTACGGGTATGATGCCATTTCATCCCTGCTGGATTACGTGTTTTCCACCACCAGGCTGGATCGGATTTACCTTAGAGTGCTGGCAGACAACTTACGGGCGGTAAAGTGTTTCGAGAAATGCGGTTTCCGCAAGAATTGGGTAATGGCAAGAAGGATTTCTCACGAAGGGAGTCCCAAGAGACTCTTTCTCATGGCCATTGAACGAGACATGCAACAAAGGGAGACTCGTGGAAACCGGACTTCGTAGTACATAGGAACTGCACATAACAAGTGAATAACGAGGGAAAGCAGCCCTGGCATTACCTTGCCGGGGCTGTGTTTATTTTGTCGAAAAATTTTTCCATGCACAAGAAGGAGTTTTTGCATAAGTATAGAAGAGAATTGTTGCCAATGTGGGGCAAAGTGGGGAGAAGTGGTGAATTTGGAGACGCCGATGTTCATAGGAACTTATGAACACAGTATTGACGATAAGGGTAGACTGGCGATCCCTGCAAAGTTCAGAAGCGGGCTGGAAGGGAGTTTCTTTGCCACCAGAGGATTGGACAAATGTCTGTTTATCTTCCCGAAAAGTGAATGGGACAGACAACTCGCGGAATTCGCACGACTCCCCCTTACAATGCGCGATGCCAGAGCATACAGTAGGCTGTTCTTCTCAGGAGCATGTGAGTGTGAATTGGATAAGCAGGGACGAATCAACATCCCGGCTTACCTCAGAGAATACGCCGGACTCAAGAAAGACGTGGTAGTCATAGGCGTCATGAACAGGATTGAAGTATGGAGCCTGGAAGTCTGGACGGGTTATAGAAGCGAAGCCGAGGAATCCTATGAGGAGATAGCTGAAAAACTGGCTAACGGCAGCATTGACAGTGTGGGTTAGGAAGCCTCGAGAACAGATTGATGACTGAAATGACAGAAAGCAAAAACGGAAGATATCATACTCCGGTTATGCTCGACGAGGTGATCTGGCTTATGAATCCTAAGCCGGGCGGAACCTACGTCGACTGCACATTGGGAAGCGGTGGACACACCTTGGGTCTAGTGGAACGTATGGGCACCGGAGGCACAATTGTAGGGATAGACAGGGACGAAGATGCAATTGCAGCAGCAAAGAGAGAACTGAAACACTGCAGTGATTCACTAATCTTCGTTAATGGAAGCTTCAGTGAGTTAGAGGAAATCGTAAGAAGTCTCGACATTGAGCAGGTTGACGGGATCTTGTTTGATCTCGGAGTCTCAAGTTACCAATTGGACGAACCTCTCCGAGGCTTCTCATATACGGAAAACGGCCCCCTTGACATGCGAATGCAGCAAGGAAAAGGGGTGTCCGCAAGCGACCTTGTAAACAATTTGCCTTTTGAGGAGCTTAGAGACATTCTCAAAGACTACGGTGAAGAACGCTGGGCATCACGCATAGCAGAATTCATAGTAAAACGCCGAGATACAGCACCGATACTGACCACAGGTGAACTCGTTGAGGTGATTAAAGCGGCAATCCCGGCAAGTGCCAGGAGATCAGGACCGCATCCTGCACGGAGAACGTTTCAAGCTCTTCGAATCGCAGTAAACCGTGAATTGGATGAGCTAAGAAGTGGGCTGGGCCAGGCTGTAAGAATCCTGGCCCCAGGTGGAAGACTGGTGGTTATATCTTACCACTCGTTGGAGGACAGAATCGTCAAGACTGTATTTCGCAAAATGTCCGGGTCGAGAAACCAAGGCTGTCTTCGAATTCTGACAAAGAAGCCTATAATCCCCAGCAAGGAAGAGGTTATCTCAAATCCCAGGTCCCGGAGTGCAAAGCTACGAGCAGCGGAGAAGTTCTAAGGGGATGGGGGAGGGAATACAGATGGTACCGGCGGCAGCGAGGTCAGTAGCAAAATCAAATGGAACCACAAAGCGGGCTGCGGTGAAGCCGAATGAGGGTGAAAGGAAATCAAGGAAACGTGCAGGCCTCGGGAAACGAATGGTTGTAGCTCTGCTCGTTACCGGACTCCTCATTGGTAATCTGGCACTGAGATCTCATGTAATCAATACCGGTTACAAGTTGCACGCGCTCGAGAAGGTACTTATGGCCACTCAGACGGAATATGACAGGCTCCAATTATCCATAGCGCAGCTAAGTTCTCTTGCCAGGATTGAGAAAGAAGCAATCGCGTCTTTGGGAATGATGAAACCCGAGAGAACCGAGTTCATTATGGTGGCGTCTACAACGAACCGTCCTGTTTTGGCCGATGCCTCTCAGCCGACAACATCAGAGAAGATTTCAAGGTTGGCTGCTGAAGTTACGGCTAGAACTGAGGATATCCTGATAGGCCTTGTTTCGCCTTTTGTAGCCAAATGGTTCCACAATATTCCGAGCTATGATAGTCTGAGAGTCAGATAAATGGATTCATAAGGTAGGGAACAGCCTGTGTACAGTCATTCGAGCATTACCATGAAAAAACGGGTAGGCTCGCTTTTTCTTATGTTGGCCGTAGTCACGCTTTTCCTTATGGGAAGGCTTTTTTGGGTACAAGTCGTCCAAAATGAGCATTACCAGAAGCTAGCTCTGGACCAGAGGCTCTATCCCGTCCCTGTAGATGCCCGCAGAGGGACCATTCGAGACGTTAAAGGCAGAGAACTTGCAGTCAGTGTAAGCGCTGATGCAGTCTATGCAGTTCCCGCCGATGTCGATGACCCGCTGGAGACAGCGAAACAGGTTTCAAGAATACTGGGCATTGATGTGGAAACTGTAAGACAGAGGCTCACCCAGCCTCAAGCCACTGTTTGGATAGATCGAAGAGTCGACCCGGAAAAAGCAGCTGCACTCAAGAAACTCAACCTGAAAGGAATCGGTTTTGCGGAGCGAGGTCAGAGGTTCTATCCCAAGGACAGCCTTGCAGCCCATATCCTTGGTATTGTAGGCATAGACAATCAGGGACTGGAGGGAATCGAGTATCAGTATGACTCATTCCTTCGAGGGATCCGAGGGCAGGTAAGGTCTGAACGGGACGCCACAGGTAAAGAGATTCCGGGCGGGGTTACTCAGTACGTACCGCCTGTAGACGGTTATGATGTGTATCTTACCATAGATGAAGTAATCCAGTATATCGTCGAACGCGAGCTTGACAAGGGCATGCAAGAGGTCAATGCAAAGCGCGGAATGATCGTAGCCATGGACCCTAAGACCGGGGCTATATTGGCTATGGCAGCACGGCCCACTTACAATCCCAACCGCTATTATGAGCAACCCGATTCATTGCGGAGAAACCCGATAGTGTCAGATGCTTACGAGCCGGGTTCCACTTTCAAAATAATCACCGCAGCTGCTGCCCTTGAAGAGGGTGTAGTAAGGCCTGACGACACCTTTTTTGATCCCGGATACATACAGGTCGCCAACAGGCACGTGAGATGCTGGCTGGCAGGTGGCCACGGCACCCAAACCTTTACAGAAGCTGTTGAGAACTCATGTAACGTGGTATTCGCAACACTTGCGGCCAGGCTGGGACAGGAAAGCTTTTACAAGTATATCCAAGCTTTCGGCCTCGGAAGTTCATTGGGAATCGATTATCCGGGAGAGGCTTCAGGAATTCTCCAACAGCCGAAGAACGTGGGCCCTGTGGAGCTGGCCAACATCGCTTTCGGTCAAGGGATTTCCGTAACCCCTATACAGCTTTTGTCTGCCCTGTCAACAATCGCAAACGGCGGGACGCTCATGCGTCCCTACCTTGTTTCGAAAATCGTTGATTCTGACGGGGTTGTTGTAAAGGAATTCGAGCCGGAACCTATCAGACAGGTTATCAGTAATGAGACATCGAGAGAGCTCTCTCTTATCCTGGAATCAGTAGTGGTGAACGGATCCGGGTTCAGGGCACAGGTTCCCGGGTATCGGGTAGGAGGCAAAACAGGAACTGCGGAAAAACCGGAAGGCGGCAGGTACACTGACAAACGAGTCTCATCCTTCTTAGGGTTTGCACCTGTTGAAGACCCCAGAATGGCAATCCTGGTAATCTGGGATGAGCCTAATGCCGGAACAAGCTACGGAGGTGTTCTTGCGGCTCCCACATTTCAGGCGATCGTAAAGGATGTCCTAAGGTATATGGAAGTCTCGCCCAGCGTTCCGCAGGAGACAAAAACACCTGACCCCGGAACCAGGCAAGTCATTGTGCCTAATGTCATCGGGCTCAATCCTGATGACGCAGGAAGGCTCCTTGTGGCCGAATACGGACTTGATGTCTCAATAAAGGGAACAGGTGTGGAAGTCATTCACCAAATACCGGCTCCGTCAGCTAAAGTGCAGAGAGGGACTACTGTCATCCTTTACTTAGATAAACCCGAATCCTATAATGAAGACGATGAAGTGGTAGTCCCTGATATCTATGGAAAGACCATGAAAGATGTTGCCGTTATCCTGTCCAACTTAGGCCTTCGTATGGAAGCTGAAGGCACAGGGATAGCCAAAAGCTCCCGGCCTGAGCCGGGCACAACCGCTAAGCGCGGTACAGTCGTTGAGGTAAGGTTTGAACCGGTTCCGTTCAATCGATAAATATATGTCCGTTATTTGGCATACTAGACAATCTTTGGCGAAATAATGGTAATAACCGTGGGATTTGGATTGACCGCAATGGCAATCCCAGGGTATGCGAGGCACGTGAGTCATGAAGCTTAGCGAACTAATGGCGCGTTCCAAAGCAGATTCATACAGCTGTGCAGGGAACAAGGATGTAGAAGTTCTGGGAATTACTTACGATTCCCGTAAGGTCCGCCCGGGGTACATCTTTGTCTGTATACGTGGTGAGCATCATGACGGGCATATGTATATATCCGAAGCGGCTGAAAAAGGTGCAGTTGCCGTCGTCATAGACAGAGAAACAGAGGTTCCGGGCAACCTGGACGTTATCCGGGTCAGAGATTCCCGGGAGGCATTAGGCGACATTGCAGCAGCGTTCTACAAGGAGCCTTCAGCATCCTTGTTTTGTGTAGGTGTGACAGGCACTAAAGGCAAAACCACCACAACTTACCTTATCAAAAGCGTGCTGGATAAGGCCGGAATATCCTGTGGAGTCATTGGAACCCTCGGTTGCGTGTCGCGGGACCTCGCAATCCCCGCAAACCACACTACACCGGAAGCCTCAGACATTCATGAATTCCTTGCAAAGCTGCGGGGATCCGGTGATTTGGCTGTAGCAATGGAGGTTTCATCCCACGCGATCACCTTAAAACGGATACGGGGAATCGATTTTGATGTAGGAGTGTTTACTAATATAGGCCATGATCACCTGGATTTTCACGGCTCATTCAGAGATTATCTTGCAACAAAAGCATCCTTTTTCGAGAGCCTGAAGGGTCAGTCAACAACAGGCAAAAAGGAAAAAGGCAATAAGATATCAGTGATAAACGTAGATGATCCCAATTCCGACTATATCCTTTCCAAGGTGCCATCTGAGGTTATGACGTACGGGATTTCAAACAGTTCGGCACAAGTGATCGCTAAAGAACTGAGGCTGTACGGCAAGGATACGTCTTTTACAGCCTCAACGCCGCAAGGCAGTTTCTCCGTATCCCTTAATCTCAAGGGAGTCTTCAATGTCTACAATGCCCTTGCAGCGATTGCATGCGGGCTTACAAAAGGTATTGATTTTGATACGATAAGCGAAGGCCTCCGATCTCTCAAAGGAGTGCCTGGCAGATTTGAATTGGTAGATGAAGGTCAGCCTTTTACTGTAATCGTTGATTTTGCTCATAATCCTGACAGCTTGAAAAATGTCTTGGCGGAGGCACGCCGCATAGGACCCGGCGATTTGACTGTTGTATTCGGTTGCGGAGGTGACCGGGACAGGTCCAAAAGGCCGGAGATGGGAAGGATTGCAGCAGCATTGGCTGATCGGGTGATTATTACATCTGACAATCCCAGAAGCGAAAACCCCGCAGTTATCGCTAAAGAGATTGAAACAGGTGTACTCGATCAAGGATCGCCGCGCTTGGGATATGAGATCATTATTGACAGGGCATCTGCCATAGAAAGGGCGATCCGACTGGCCAAGGAAGGTGATGTCTTGGTCATTGCAGGGAAAGGACATGAAACGTACCAGATATTTCACGACACCACAATCCATTTCGATGACAGAGAAGTTGCAGCTAACCTGCTGAAGGAGCGTATGGGAAATGCCTGAATTTACTTTGGATGAAATCCTGGAAGCGACTTCAGGCCATCCTGAAGTCCAAGGAGAACACAGTACATTCCTGGGAGTTACCACTGATTCCAGAAAAGTCAGCGGGGGCGAGCTGTTTTTCGCTTTGGAAGGTGAAAACTTCGACGGGCATGACTTCGCTCTTGAGGCAGCAAGAAAAGGAGCGCGCGGAGTGATAGTCTCCCGCCCGATCGAAACAGGAGGCCTTCCTACCGGGGTATGGATAATCAGGACAGACAACACCCTTTTAGCCCTCCAGAGGCTGGCCCACTATAACAGGAAGAGGCTGGGCGTTTTCTCTGTTGCAGTAACAGGAAGCACAGGTAAAACGTCAACAAAAGACATGATCCATGCAATTTTCTCCCAACGCATGGAGGCTGCGAAGACTCGTGAGAACCTCAACAATGAAATCGGGGTTTCCCTAACCCTGCTTGAGCTCGATGAATCTCACGAGGCATGCGTTGTCGAACTTGCAATGAGGGCTCCGGGTGAGATCCGAGCACTGGCCGAGATTGTCCGGCCTGATGTAGGTGTCATTACAAATGTGGGAGAAAGCCATATTGAGCTTTTGGGCTCTCGAGAAAACATTGCAAAAGCCAAGTCTGAATTGATCGAGGTCTTGGGAGATACAGGTGTTGCAGTGTTAAACGGAGACTGTCCTTATACTGCAAGAATGAAAGAGATAGCAAAAGGCCGTTCTGTCCTTTTCGGACTGGAAGATGGAAATGAAGTCAGAGGATTAAACGTTAGGAACCTGGGGAAAGACGGGACAGAGTTTACCGTGGAGTACGGAGGCAGATCTTTTGACGTCTACGTACCTATCCCCGGGATGCACCACGTCTATAACGCTCTGGCAGCAGCAGGTTGTGCTCTTGCGTCAGGGCTCGACATGCGTTCTGTTGCAGACGGCCTTAGAGAAGTCGAGCTGACCGCTCAGCGCATGCAGATTACAGAGACTCCCTTGGGTATTACTGTAATCGATGACACGTACAACGCAAGTCCTGCATCTATGAGCGCGGCTCTGAAAGTGCTTAAGAATATGGGCGGCACTCACAGAAGGACAATTGCCGTATTAGGGAACATGCTGGAACTCGGAAGAATAGCTGAAGAAGCCCATGAGAATCTGGGTAAAGAAGTGGTTGAACTCTCCATTGATGTTCTCATTACAGTCGGCGATTTGGCCTCGCTTGCAGGACAAGAAGCTATGCGGCTAGGTATGAGCCGAGACAGAGTTTTTATGTTTCCCAAGAAGAACTTAGCAATTGATACGTTGAGGAACCTTGTACAACAAGGCGATGTTATCCTGACCAAAGGGTCCAGATCAATGGAAATGGAAGAGATCTCGAAGGCACTTGTGGAACTTACTGGAGGCACGTCCGATGCTGAATGAAATATACTCAGCCCTACTGGCTTTTGCAATAGTCCTAGTTATAGGCCCGAAAGCTATCGAGGTGTTCACCTCTTTGAAGATGGGGCAGTCAATAAGGCAGGACGGCCCTTCCACCCATCTTAAGAAAGCCGGCACTCCGACAATGGGCGGCATAATGATCCTGCTCGGCGCCTCATTGTCAACACTCCTTTTAGCGCCAAGGACCCTTGACGTAGCATGGGCTCTCTTTGTGACCCTTGGGTTTGCGGCAATAGGCCTCGCCGACGATTTCATCATAGTTGCGTTGAAGCGGCCACTCGGGCTGAGGGCACGGTACAAACTTGCTTTCCAGGTGTTGCTATCAGGCCTCCTTGGAATATATGTAGCAACTGAGCCTACCCTTGGAACCGGTGTGGTAATACCTTTTACCTCTTTTAGGCCGGATCTGGGAATAGCCGGGTATTCATTGTTTGTGATCTTTGTAATGATAGGGGTGTCCAACGCAGTAAACCTAACTGACGGCCTTGATGGATTGGCTGCAGGCACATCAGCCTTGGCCTGTGTTACGTACTGCATTGTTGCAGCAGTATTTGGCAGGCAGGACCTTAGCGTTTTCGCTTCTGCGGTAGCAGGTGCCTGCATAGGCTTTGCATGGTTTAACTGCCATCCTGCACAGGTAATAATGGGGGACACCGGCTCTCTGGCATTAGGAGCGGCCATAGGCAGCCTGGCGATTCTCACGAAGACAGAGTTTCTCCTGGTTATCATAGGCGGGGTCTTTGTCCTTGAGGCGCTGTCTGTGATAATCCAGGTCACATACTTCAGACTTACCCGAGGCAAAAGGGTTTTCAAGATGAGCCCTATCCACCACCATTTTGAGCTGTCAGGATGGAAAGAGCCTAAAGTAGTAACCAGATTCTGGATTCTGGGATTTGTATTCTCACTCCTTGGTTTTTGGGTCCTGTTTAAGTATTGGGCAGCCAAGTAGCAATCTAACCAGCAAAGGAGATGTGGCCTCGCGATAACCGGAGTTAGCGGTAGCCGCGAGGGAAGGTAGATGTTATGAGCCGAAAGGTTGTTACCCGCAAGCGAAAATCCGGTGCGAGTTATCCGCCTGATATAGTCATCTTTTTGATTACCCTCACCTTGTTGAGTATAGGTGTAGTTATGGTTTTCAGCGCAAGCTCCGTAACTGCGCGGGCAACCTATGGCGACACGTACTACTTCCTCAAGCGTCAACTGGCATGGGCAGCCATTGGCGTTTTTGCAATGATTGTTACGATGCAAATCGACTACGATAGCTGGAGGAAGCTGGCATGGCCAGTTCTCATCGTAGCGCTCCTCTTGCTCCTTGTAGTCCTTGTGCCTGGGTTCGGTACAGCGATCCGAGGCTCAAGAAGATGGCTTGATATAGGGCCTTTGACATTCCAGCCCTCAGAAGTGGCGAAACTCGCAATGGTCCTGTTCATGGCAAGTTTCCTGTCAAACCGTATAGGAAAGATGCACCTGTTCACCAGGGGATTGCTGCCGCCGTTGATTATCGTAGGGATAGTATTCGGCCTCATTGTCCTTGAGCCTGACTTCGGTACTGCAGGCACAGTCCTTGCCGTATCTTTTGTCATGATGTTCGCGGCAGGAGCCAGCATCCTTCACCTTGCCTCACTGGCTGCCTTGGGGCTTCCTGCACTTGGTGCCATGGCTATTGCAGCCCCTTATCGGGCAAGACGTTTCCTGGCTTTCCTGGACCCATGGGAAGACCCGTTGGGCTCCGGATTCCACATTATCCAGTCGCTCCTTGCATTAGGCTCAGGCGGCCTCTTCGGTGTAGGATTGGGGAGGAGCAGGCAGAAATTCCTTTACCTCCCGATGCAGCATACAGACTTTATCTTTGCTATTATCGGAGAGGAGCTTGGTTTTGTCGGGGCTGCTTTCGTGCTTATTCTTTATTTCCTGTTTGCGTGGCGCGGCTTACGTATAGCCATTGCCACAGAAGACCCTTTTGGGAAACTACTTGCAGTAGGGATAACTACTATGATAGTCTCCCAGGCAATAATCAATATAGGCGTCGTTTCCGGAGCTTTGCCGATAACAGGCATCACGTTGCCTCTTATAAGTTCAGGCGGGTCATCCCTGGTAACGACACTTGCTGCCATCGGAGTGCTTCTTAACATTTCTAAGCACTCGGCTTTGAGGTGAATACAGTGAAAGTGACAATTGCCGGCGGCGGAACCGGAGGACATATATACCCTGGGATAACAATAGCAAAAACCCTTCTTGAAAAGGTCCCTGATGCCAAGGTTATTTTCATCGGCACAGAAAGGGGGCTGGAAGCTGATATCGTTCCTAAAGAAGGCTTTGAGCTGGCCTTTATTGACGTTGCAGGGTTCCGGCGAAAGCTGTCCCTGGATACGCTGAAGACGGCGTACCGTGCAGCAAGAAGCGTTTTTCAAGCAAGGGCTATACTGAAAAGGTTCAAACCTGATGTTGTAGTTGGAACAGGAGGCTATGTGTCAGGCCCTGTCGTGCTGGCAGCATGGCTCCTTCGTATACCTACTATGATCCATGAGCAAAACGCCTTGCCCGGGTACACTACTAAGATCCTCTCGCTTTTAGCCGATGCGGTAGCGGTAACGTATCCTGAGTCAGCGGGATACCTTCCTAAACGCGCAAGAACACGTGTGACGGGAAACCCGATAAGGCGCTCGATACTGGAGACTACGAAAAATCAGGGGCTGGCTGCTTTCGGACTTGATCCTCGGCGTCTTACAATACTGATATTCGGCGGCAGCCAGGGGGCAAGAGCCATTAATAAAGCGGCAGTTAAGATGATGCCGGATTTGGTAAGATCCAAAGATGTACAAGTTATATATCAAACAGGTAAGCTTGACTACGAAAGAGTCATAAAGGAGTTAGAAGACAAGTGCGAAGACGCTTTGCTGACATCGCGTCTTATTGTACGAGACTACATTTACCGAATGGATTATGCCATGGCCTGTGCTGACCTGGTAGTAGGGAGGGCAGGGGCGATATCAATCGCAGAAATCACAGGACGAGGGCTGCCTGCGATCTTGATTCCGTTGCCCAGTTCAGCTGAAGGGCATCAGGAGAAGAACGCAAAAGCCTTGGAAGCAGCAGGTGCTGCCATAGTAATTAACCAAAGAGATCTCAATCGGGAGTCTTTGCTTGAAGCCATTATTAAGGTCATTGATGATGGAGAACTCCGCAAACACATGGCAGCACAATCCAAGAAGCTAGGCAGGCCCGGGGCCGCTCGTGACCTAGTGGATATATTGTTATCCTTGTCAAAGGGACAGGCCTAAAACCCTTTAAGTAGCACAGAAAGTAAGTAAAGCATAGGATTAATATGCGTGGATCTACACCGAAATGTATAGATCCCTGGAAAGCAGGATGTACTTTGGCGAAACTTAACTTCATAAAGTCGAAAGGTAGAATCCACTTCATAGGCATCGGAGGACATGGAATGAGCTCAATAGCCAAAGTCCTCCTTGAAATGGGCTGCTCTGTAAGTGGCAGCGATATTTCACCTTCTTGGCGGCTGGAGTACCTTGAAAGTCTCGGGGCTTCGGTTTACGTAGGCCATGATCCGTCAAATGTTGAAGGCGCAGATATTGCCGTGATCAGCGCTGCGGTGCCCCAGGACAATGTAGAGGTTAATGCGGCTGTTCAAAGTGGAATCCCTGTCATGACCAGAGCTGAAGTCTTGGGAGAACTCGTAGCTTCTAAGTATGGGATCGCTGTTACAGGTACGCACGGTAAGACTACGACATCATCAATGATAGGGACGATGCTGATTGAGGCAGGCTTAGACCCCACTGTGATTCTGGGGGAGGAAGCCCAACACGTTCCCATGGGCGGTAGGCACGGAGACGGTGATTTCATAGTAGTGGAAGCAGACGAAGCCTACGGCTCATTCCTCAAGATAAAGCCAAGAATTGCAGTGGTAACAAATGTTGACGATGACCATCTTGACTACTATAAAGACTCGGATTCCATAAATTGGGCATTTGCTACGTTTCTCCACAGTATGGACGAATCTGATTTGGCTGTTCTGTTTGCTGATGATCCCAGGTTAATGAAGATAGCGAAAGGCCTAGCCTTGAGAAAACGTCTATTTGGCCTTGAAAACGGCAGTCTAAAGGCTGTTAACCCGGTGGTGAGAAGCAGAGGCTATGGATTTCAAGTAGTTTCTGACGGAACTTTACTGGGAAATGTGGAACTTGTTGTGCCTGGGAGGCATAATATATGCAATGCTTTGGCATCTATCGCAGTCGGGCTTGAACTCGGCATTCCATTCCAACAAATCGCAGATAGCTTAGGCAAATTCCAGGGTGCAAAACGACGCTTAGAGTTTATAGGAGAAATCGATGACATCTTAGTGCTGGATGACTATGCGCACCACCCACTTGAGATTAAGGCAACTATATCAGCTCTTAAAGAAACCTACAAAAGAACACTTATTGTGGTGTTCCAGCCGCAAAGGTTTACCAGGACTCAAATGCTTTTTGACAGATTCGCAAAGGCATTTTCCGATGCTGACATTGTAGTAGTAACCGACATTTACCACAAAGGTACAGGTGAAAAACCTCTACCCGGCATAACAGGTGAAGGACTTGCAGAAGCGATAAAGAAGAATAGCAATCCGAGAACAATTTTCGTCAAGAATATTAATGAAATCCCAGAGACGCTGATAGGCCTTGTAAAACCCAATGATATAGTCGTGACTATGGGTGCAGGAAATATAGACTCTGTAGCCAGAGAATTTGTGCAAAGGATGAGAGATAAGTGAACGGAACAGCCCTGGCATCACAGCTAAAAAACATAGTATGCGGATCCGTGCACGCCAATGAACCTATGTCCAAACACACCTCCTTTCGCATTGGAGGGCCTGCTGATGTTCTAGTCGTTCCCCGGGACATCCCGGATCTTTTGACTCTCATCAAAGCCCTCTCTGACATGCAGACGCCTTTCTACGTCATAGGCGCAGGCACTAATCTTCTGGTCAAGGATGAGGGAATTAGGGGAGTCGTAATCAAGATTGCAAATACCATTTCACATGTTGATCGCCTGAAAAACGGCATATTGCGATGTGGGGCAGGCGCACTGTTGCCTGAAGTGTGTAAGGAAGCTGCACAGAAAGGCCTCTCCGGCTTGGAGTTTGCCAGCGGGATCCCTGGAACGGTTGGTGGAGCCGTGACAATGAACGCAGCAGCTTTCGGTGGATTCATGGCTGACCTTGTTGACGCGGCAGAGGCTATCACCTACGACGGACATCAAATGAGGTTGAGCAGGGAGGATCTTGAACCGGGAACGAAAACCACCCGCGTCCTTTCTGAGCCTCTCATCCTTGTTGAGGTAGACTTCTCCCTAAAAGAAGATTCACCGGAAGATGTCCAAGAACTGATGAAGGAATACCTAATAAGGCGTGCATCCAGTCAACCTTTGAGCTTACCCAGTGCAGGGTGTGCATTCAAGAATCCCGAAGGTCAGGGGGCCGGCAGGTTTATAGATGCAGCCGGACTCAAAGGAGTCAGAGTCGGCGGCGCCCAGGTTTCGGAGCTTCATGCCAATTTTATCGTGAATAACGGAGGCGCCACTGCAAAAGACGTGATTTCTCTCATGAACCATGTGCAGGAAGTCGTCTATTCCAAGTTCAAAGTCACGCTCGAACCTGAGGTAAGAATCCTTGGCGGGTAGACGTGTGGAGGTGACTCCGCTGTGATACTGAAGATTACCGGCTCGGGGCCGCTCAGCGGACGGGTTACGGTAAGCGGCGCAAAGAACGCGGCATTGAAAATAATGGCTGCATCATTGTTAGCGGGAGGGCCTTGCAGGCTCACAGGCATCCCGCAGATTGCTGATGTGAACACCATGGCCGGTGTTTTAAGGGGACTGGGGGCAGTAGCCGATTTCCAACAAGACGGCTGCGTTATCATAGACCCACGAGGTGTGAACAGGCTGGAACCCTCTGAAGAACTGGTAATCAGGATGCGTGCCTCCATTCAAGTAATGGGACCTCTTCTGGCACGGTTCGGGTATGTGAAGACGAGACAACCCGGGGGATGTAATATCGGGCCTCGTCCCATTGACCTACACCTGAAAGGTTTTGCAGCCCTAGGTGCTGAGATTAAAGAAGAATGCGGTTATGTATCAGCCAAGGCGTCTGCGTTAAAAGGCGCCGAAATCCTTCTGGATGTGCCCAGTGTAGGTGCGACTGAAAACATTATGACTGCAGCCTGTCTGGCTGAAGGGACAACGGTAATACGAAACGCGGCAAGAGAGCCTGAGATAATAGATGAACAAAACTTCCTCAATCGCCTAGGTGCAAACATTAAAGGGGCAGGGACTGATACGATTAAGATTGAAGGTGTTAAGGAGCTTGGCGCAACTGACTATACGGTTATCCCTGATCGGATAGAAGCAGGTACCTTTATGACCGCCATAGCGGTAGCAGGGGGCGAAGCCCGCATTGAAAACACCATCCCTGAGCACCAGCAGGCTCTGATTTCCAAGCTTAGGGAGACAGGGGTAGAGATAATAGAAGGGGACACCTACGTGATTGTTAGGAGATGCCCGAAAACCAGGTTGCGCGCATCCAATATCAGAACAATGCCTTATCCGGGATTTCCCACAGATGTGCAGCCCCAGTTTGTTGCTGCAATGAGCTTGTCGGAAGGGACGTCTGAGATTATTGAAGGCGTCTTCCCACTGAGGTTTAAGTATACTGAAGAGTTGACAAAAATGGGGGCTAAGGTAACTGTAGACGGAAAGCAAGCCATCGTAACGGGAGTTCCTACCCTGCACGGCACCACGCTGGAAGCACCGGATCTTCGGGGAGGAGCTGCTTTAATCCTTGCGGCTCTGGCTGCTGAAGGTGTTACTGAGATAAGTGGAATTGACCACATTGATCGGGGATATGAAGACCTTCCCGGAAAACTCAGCCTATTAGGCGCTTCAATTGAACGAATAGATGTGACAAAAAAGCGCCAGGCAGGATAATGGGAGTCTCTACTGTGGACAATACAGAGCTTTATGAGGAAAGGCTTTATCAGGAGAAAAAGAAAACACCTTCAAGACTGATACCTTTAGCCATGATCCTTTTGTTCCTGGCAGGGACATGTTTTGGATTTCTCAAATCCTCCTTTTTCTTGGTAGAGCAGATAGATGTCTTGGGGCTTACAACAATTCCATCCAATGAGATTACACTCCTTAGTGACTACGTAAAAGGCATTAATATCTTTGATGTAGACTTAGTTGAGTTGAGTGAAAAAATCGAGGCTCATCCGAAAGTGGACAAGGTTTCAATCCAGCGCAAGCTCCCATCTACCCTTGTGCTTAATGTGACAGAGCGTGCTCAAGTTGCAGTAATGCCTTATTCAGGGTACTACGTCCTTGTAGATACCGAAGGTTTTGCTATGGCGATTACCGAATCCTACGGTGCACATGATCCCCCTCTTATAACGGGAGTCAAGCCGCAACAAGTATTGGTGGGAAAGCGGATTGAATGTCCCGGGCTTGATTCAATTCTCCGCGTTGCAACCGTCCTTCCTCCGAACCTTGCCAGAGAAGTGTCAGAGATAACATATTCCGATGCAACCGGCGTTTCGATCTATCTGCAATCCGGCACCTGGGTAACGCTGGGGACAGGATCGGAAGAAGAGTATTTTACACGCCTGGATGTCTTGTATTCCCTCTTACTCAAGTTGGATGAAGAAAACCGTCATGCAACCTACATTGATGTACGGTTTCCGAAAAGACCTGTAATAAGAGATAAAAACTAGTAAGAAGGACCTAAGCTATAGTATAATTTATAGGAAATCAAGGCTCCTACAAACAGTGGATAAGCTTGGCATTGACGTATTCTCGGGCAAAACTGAGGCTTCCGAAGATCATGTCTTTATACGCAGCTTAAAAGAAGATCCTAAGAGAAAAGGAGTTATGTGGAAAACGTTGAATTCATTGTGTAATGGATACAGGAGGTAGTCTATGTCTCATAACAGTATCGTTGCCGGCTTAGATATTGGCGCTACACGGGTAACAGAGGTCATCGCCAGAGTGCGGGACGAAGGCGAAATCGACGTTCTGGGCGTGGGAGAAGAGCCGTGCCAAGGCCTCCGTCGCGGAGTTATTGTGGATATTGACCAAGTTGCCTCTGCGATAGCAACTGCCAATAAACGTGCAACTCGTATGGCAGGCGTTAACATACGCAGTGTATTCGTGGGTGTCCCCGCGATTCGCATATCATGCGCAACCAGTCACGGTATGACGGCTACCTCAGGAGATGATTGGCGAGTTACTGCCTTCGATATTAAGCAAGCGCTTGACGGTGCAAGCGTGCTTGCTGTACCACCTGACCGAGAGATAATTGCGGTGCTGCCTCAGGAATATATCGTTGACGGCCTGGGCGGTATCCAAGATCCTGAAGGAATGACCGGCATCAGATTAGAGGTTAATGCCAAGGTTATTACAGGACAAGCAGCGATTCTCGAAAGCATAGCAGAAAGCGTGGAGCGGGCAGGCCTATCTGTTGAAGATCGTGTCTTAGAACCTTTAGCCGTTGCAGAAGCAATCCTCACGGATGAGCAGGCTCAAAGGGGCGCGATGGTCGTTGATATCGGCGGGCAGATAACTCAGGTAGTAACATTCTACGAAGGAATCCCGATCCAGTTCGCATGTGTGCCTGTAGGCGGGGTTCACATTACAAATGATATCGCCATCGGTTTGAAGATTCCGTTTGAGGAAGCAGAGAGAATAAAGCAAAGAAGCAGTTACAGCCAGGAGAATGGTAACGAACAAGAAGGATTCATCCGGGAGATAATCGAAGCAAGGTTACGGGAAATCATGGAGCTTATCGAAGCAAACACCCGCGAAGTGCGAAACAGCGGGCTGGTACAGTGCGGCGTGTTTTTTGCAGGTCAAGGTTCATCTGTCCCGGGCATTTCGGAGCTGGCATCTGAGATTCTTGACGTGCCTGCACAGATAGGGAAGTGTCATCCTGTCGATTTACCAAAGGGAGTTGCACCTGACAGCCTTTCGCAAGTAGCCTTAGGAATTATCCGGTACATAGCGCAAGATTCCCAGTTCTTTGTTGCCAGGGAATCACTCTCTTCCGGATTTCAGAAAGCCCTGTTTTATCTCAGAGGATGGCTTGATGAGTTTATCAAGGATTTCTTCTAGTTTGAATTTAGCGGTTACGCAGGAGGGATAATACGTGTTCAACCTGGAACTTGAAATGGAGCAGTTCACAAACATTAAGGTGATAGGGGTCGGAGGAGGAGGTTCCAACGCGATTAACCGGATGATATCGGCAGGATTGTCAGGTGTGGAGTTTGTAGCGGTCAATACTGATGCGCAAGCACTTGCCATATCTGATGCCAATGTCAAAATCCAGGTTGGAGAGAAGCTCACAAGAGGCCTTGGAGCAGGCTCAAATCCTGAAATCGGGGAGAAAGCCGCTCAAGAGAGTTATGACGTTATTAGGCGGGCTTTAGAAGGGGCTGACATGGTCTTTATTACAGCAGGCATGGGCGGCGGGACAGGTACAGGCGGTGCTCCTGTGGTAGCGTCCATCGCAAAAGAGCTTGGAGCCCTTACTGTCGGCGTAGTGACAAAGCCGTTTACTTTTGAAGGCAAGAAGCGTATGGACCAGGCATTGGCAGGGGTTGATAACCTAAAGAACAAAGTTGATGCACTCATTGTCATACCCAATGACAGGTTGCTCCAGGTCAGCGAACCTGCAACCTCGATTCTTGAAGCCTTCCAGCTGGCAGATGATGTGCTGCGTCACGGAGTACAAGGCATTTCAGACTTGATTACCGTGCCAGGCTTGATAAACGTCGATTTTGCAGACGTAAGGGCCATTATGTGCGACGCAGGTTCAGCTCTGATGGGCATAGGGATAGCTGCAGGCGAAAGCCGTGCTGAAAAGGCTGCGAAAGCTGCTATAGAAAGTCCGCTTCTTGAGACAACCATTGAGGGCGCAAAAGGAGTGCTTATGAACATTACAGGCGGCAGCGATCTAGGCCTGTTTGAGGTGAACGCCGCTGCTGAACTGGTGGCAAAGGCTGCAGATCCTGACGCAAATATTATATTCGGAGCAATGATTGACGAAAGCCTTGCCGATGAGATTAAAATCACGGTTATTGCCACAGGTTTCGAAGCGAAACCAAAGCAAAAGGTTGGATTGGAAGCTGTAGAAATCAGCGATTTCGCAGGTAGCGATGATCTTGATATCCCCGCCTTCCTCAGAAGAGGGCGAAGTAAAAAAAGTTAACGTACAAATTATATTGTCGTGATTTTGTCCTCAATTGTGACATAATTCTGAGTCCGGAGATTGTATACTTAAATAAGGAGATGAACAAGGCAGCGTTCGGGGGTGAATCTCATGCCTCACACAAGTTTAATGAGTGCTGCCGTAATGACCTTTGCCATGCACTGGCTCACTCTGTGGGCAACGGGAGAGGTTCTCAACTGCCGAACGAAGCATCGAAGGACTCTTATAGCATCAGTGGCAGCCGGACTCATAGATGCAGTTATCATCCTGTTAATCCGATCGGGATATCTTCGTGCATATACTGCAGTTCCTTTGGCGATCCTTTCTATACTCCCTGCAGTCAGAATAGCCTTTGGACCTTTGCCGTTATCAAAGTTTACAATAGTCTCCTGTCATGTGCTGGGGATCAGTGCCCTGGCATTCGGAGGAGCCTCAGCTTGCGCCTACCTCACGGGAAACCGGCTTATACCAACGCTTTTAGGCCTCGTAGGAACCGTCCTCGCAACTACTGAAATCGGGTGGGGTTACGTCCGCAGGCGATTCCGAGAATGGTTCCTGTATGTACCGATAGAAATCCACTTCGGTGATGTTCGTTTTCAAGTAAACGCATTGATTGATACAGGCAACAGACTCAAGGATCCTCTTACAGGCGCCCCTGTCGTTCTCTTGGAATACAGCACAGCCGCGAAATTTCTTCCTGAAGAAGTCAGACGCGCATTTATGGCCTTTGATGCGGGAGACCTGGGACTTGTCTCTGAGTTGTTGGCGAATTCACCGTGGCTTGCCAGGTTTCGCATAATCCCTTTCACTTCCATAGGCGATGGAAAAGGCCTCCTCCCAGGGTTTAGAGCTGACAGAATCCTCATATTGGACGGTGCCGGACACCTTCAAACAAAGAACGTGATAGTAGGCCTGCACGTGACCAAGTTCTCCGTAGGAGGCACGTTCTCCGCGTTGCTGCACCCCGACATTTTGGCGAAGGCATCTTAAGCAAGATTAAGTTCAGCATTTCCAGAAATATCGTGTAGGAGGAGACCGGTATGACAGTGAGTCTCCCGTTTATTAACAAAGTACTCTACTTAAGGGTCAAAGCCGTGTTATGGGCTATAAACTACGGCCTTGTTCCGAGCCGTCTCATTCTCTACGTGGGGAACGGGGGAGAAGTTTTGCCTCCGCCTCTTTCAACTACAGAAGAAGGCAAACTGCTGATGCGATTGGAAAAGGGAGATACGCAGGTCAAAGGCGAGCTGATTGAGAGAAATCTAAGGCTTGTAGTGTATATAGCGAGGAAGTTTGAGAATACGGGAATCGGTGTGGAAGATCTGATCTCCATCGGCACCATCGGTTTGATTAAGGCTGTCAACACATTCGATCCTTCCAAGAAAATCAAGCTTGCCACGTATGCTTCTAGGTGCATTGAAAACGAAATCCTTATGTACCTTCGAAGAAACAACAAAATCAGAGCTGAAGTGTCTTTCGATGAACCCCTTAACGTGGACTGGGACGGTAATGAGCTGCTGCTATCTGACGTTATGGGAACTGACGGCGATATTGTATATAGGTCCATAGAAGAACAGGTAGATAGGTCATTGCTGGATGATGCGATAGAGCGGCTCTCCACGCGGGAAAAGAAAATCGTTGAGCTTAGATACGGACTTGGCGACGGAAAAGAAAAGACGCAAAAAGAGGTTGCAGATTTGCTGGGAATATCTCAGTCCTATATATCACGGCTTGAAAAGAGGATTATAAGAAAACTCAGGCGCGAAATGAGAAAAGTAGAGTAGACTATAGTAACTTGGGAGAGGGGAGGACCGAAGTTGAGCACATACGACGTTATGAAAAAGTATGTGGCTTCATCGGTAATAGATCATACATTATCGATTCTGGCAAAAGACCCCCAGCGAAACCTGGTGACCTTAACAAGAATCCTGGAGCTGTTTGCCGGCGGGGAGAAGGAAAAACAGCAGATTCAAATGGCAAGAAAGGCGTTTGAAGATCCGAATCACATATGGACTAAACTTGCGGAACGAGGCTTTTCCCTAATCAGTGAGGACTTTCGCACGCGCGGGCTGGTTAATCTATTCATCAATGAAGCATATATGGGCCAACAAGAGCGCAACTTGCGTGCAAAGGAACTCGGTACCAATATACCGTCACTTATCGTAATAAGCCCGACTATGCGGTGCAACATGGACTGTACAGGATGCTATGCAGGGCGTTATTCGAAAGAAGGGGAGATCGACACAGCCACCCTGGACAGAATCATTACTGAAGGGAAAGAGTTGGGCATTTATTTTTATGTCATTTCAGGAGGAGAGCCTTTCCTCAGAGAAGACCTGCTGGAAATCGCAGAAAAGCACAGTGATGCAGTATTCATGGTATACACCAATGGCACCCTAATAGATGAACACTTGGCCCGGCGCCTGGCTGAGCTTGGAAACATGTCGCCTGCAATCAGCATTGAAGGGATGGAAACGGAAACGGACGCGCGGCGAGGCCCAGGCACTTTCAAAGCAGTCATGGCTGCCATGGATCATCTGCGAGAAGCAGGTGCTGTATTTGGGTTTTCGGCAACATACACGAGAAATAACGTGGACGCACTTATTGATGAAGCCTTTATTGATTTGATGATTGAAAAAGGCGCCATGTACGGCTGGTTCTTCATGTTCATCCCTGTGGGAAAGGATGACGATATGAACCTTATGTGCACCCCCAGCCAGCGAGATGCCATGAGAAGGCATGTACTTAACCTTAGAAAGACAAAACCCATCTTTGTAGTGGACTTCTGGAATGACGGCCCGATGGTGGAAGGTTGTATGGCAGGAGGCAGGAGCTATCTGCACATTAACGCCCAGGGAGATATAGAACCTTGTGTGTTTGTCCACTTTGCAGTAGACAACATCAAGGACACAACACTTAAGGAGGCTCTAAAGTCCCCGTTCTTCATGGATATCAAAGCGAAAATGCCGCTTAATGAAAACCATCTGAGGCCGTGCATGATAGTGGATAATCCTCATATACTGAGAGACATCGTGTCGAGGCACGGAGCAAGGCCTACCCATGAGAACGCTGAAGCAGTCATTACGGTTCTTTCAGATGACCTGGATAAATACGCGGAAGACTATGGAAAACTGGCGGAAATAGCCTGGAAGGAAGAATACGTCACTTGACAGGCTCTGCGTACTCATTCGCCTCGACAAGAATGACGTCCATGCCTATTCTCTTAATCCTTGACCAGGGGATTACGTAGTCATTGTACCGGCCGAGAATTCCCATGATCTTGGAGGGGCCTGGAACCATAATGGATGTTACCTGACCTGTGGAAAGGTCTATTTCCATGTCACATATCGGCCCCAGCCTCCGTCCGTCTACAACATTTACGACTTCACGGGCCCTTAGGTCTGAAACACGGACCAGCATGCAATCACCCCCGTGCTTCCGAAAAACCTGTCACAAATCTATTATATTCACGACACGGGGATTCTGTGAAAGGCTCCGCTACAGCAGGCTTCTTTATGGTTGAGTTTGGATGCCAAGTGGCCGATGTTGCACTCGGAGACGGCGCCCCCAGCAGGGGCGCCTTGATAAAATCCGGCCTGTAGGCTAGTGGCCGGATTTTGACACCCCTCGTTGCAAGCATCGGCCACCCTTGTAAACAAAGGACACATAAGGCGCGGAGTGGCAGGTGTTACACTCAGCCTACCGAACCTCTATGTATGGTTTTCAACGATAGCATCTGCCAACCTAGCAGCCGGCAAACAGACCTACTTGTGTCGCGAAAAGAGCCAATCCAGAGCGGATACGGTTTTGCAGCACCCAGAACGGCTCTCTACAGGAACCGCGACCCAGCCAAAACACGTTCAGTACTCATATTGGCTTAAGGAGTTTGTAAAAACCTTTTACAGCAGGCCTCTTAAAGAGAGAGTAGGCTGTCCTGAGAGAGCTAACCGCTCAACGATGAGAGTTGTTGAGAGCAGAACGGAATCGATAGGCGCTTTGTAGGATGCACTCTTATATGACGCACCGAGGTTGAGGTTTAGCTTTTGAAGGGCTTCTCCCGGAGATATGTTAGGGTCGAGTCCTTTTATTCGCCCATCATCAGCAAGTTCAATGAAGCAGAGGGGAGGGAAAAGGACACACCACCAATTTTGACCTGTGCCGCTGCCAAGGATGACTCGAACAGCATCATAATCACCGGCAGGCACGTTAAGATCCCCGTAGCTGCATGACGGAAAGGCAAATGTCCCAAGTTCAACTTTGACATCGTAGCTTTCTCCGTGCGCTGAGATGGCATCTCTCGCAGCATCTTCAATCCTTTTAAGGCTACCGGAGAGTATCTGCCATACCTCTTGTTTTGTACCGGCATGGGCAAGATACCCCTTGACCTCGCTTAAGACAGCATCGCGGATTGCAAGCTTCAATTCTTGATCCTCAGGGCTGTCACTGTTTGCCATAATGTGCAACCTTATAAGGTTGGTCGTGTTAAAGGCTGTCTTGTCATTCCGGAATAACGCAGCCAGGCATACCCCGGAGAAGATATCTGACATTATCATTGCGAAAAGTGTTGTTAGGATTATGATATAAGGTATTTGAGTCTTAAACCTCAACAATGCCACCTCCGGCACTTGGAATCGTAAAATGTCACCAGTTGTAGCAGCCGTTACATGTCACGAGATACTGCAGCCGTCATACGTTGCTAGGTATTGCAACCATGACATGCAGCCACCGGACGTTGCAGCCGTGATATGCCATCAGACGTTACAGACATAACATGTCACCGGATGTTACGGCCCAGCCTATTGTTATACGTAACGGCGCATATGCTTTAGTGCAGCCTTTTCCAACCTCGATACTTGAGCCTGAGATATTCCGATTTCCTCAGCTACCTCCATCTGGGTCCTACCTTCAAAAAACCTTAACCTCAGGATTAGTCTTTCCCTTTCGCTCAACTTTTCCATCGCTTCTCTGATGGAGATTCCTTCAAGCCAAGTAGAATCTTGGTTTTTCTCGTCACTGACCTGGTCCATAATGAAGATAGGATCTCCGTTATCATGGTAAATAGGCTCAAACAGTGAAACAGGCTCCTGAATAGCGTCGAGAGCGTAGACAATCTCTTCTCGAGGCAGTTTCAACTCGTCTGCGATTTCGCTGATTGAAGGTTCCCGTGAATTCTTGTTTATCAGGGTGTCCCGCACTTGCAGAGCCTTGTACGCTACATCCCTCAGTGAACGAGATACTCGAATAGGGTTGTTGTCCCGCAAGTATCTTCGTATTTCTCCGATTATCATAGGGACCGCATAGGTCGAAAACTTGACATTCTGTGATAGGTCAAAGTTATCAATAGCTTTCATAAGGCCGATACATCCTACCTGGAAGAGGTCGTCTACACACTCACCACGGTTATTAAAGCGCTGTATCACACTTAACACTAAACGGAGATTCCCGTGTATAAGCTTGTCCCTGGCCTCTTTATCACCTTCCCGGACACGCTGCAAGAACTCGCGCATCTTCTGGTTAGAGAGGACGGGCAGCTTTGACGTGTTTACACCGCAGATTTCCACTTTGTTTATCATCATGAACGGCCCCTCGCATTTCCAAAATATCTCAGCCTCAATTAGAATTATTGCCTTCTGCCTGAACTTTTATTCCGAATTACACTGTAGCCTGTGCAGACGCAAAAATTTGATTCAGCGCACGATAGAGCCTGTTGATACTCTGTCGGGTGGCCGATGTTGCACCCCTCATTGCGATCACCTGCTGCCGAAGCAGGATTGCCTGTATGATGCCGAGTGGCCGTTGGTGCATTCTTCGTCTCAATCGACAGCCGCCTAAATAACACAACTACTACCAAAAAGTCTCGAGATCGCAATGATTTGCTCACAGGAAGAGCCGCTTGAGAGCAGAAGAGCTTTCAAATAGCCGTGTGTGGCTCACAGGAAAAACCGATCTGGTGCCCGAGCATGCGAAAATCTCTCCGATCGGCTCACGAGGTGAGCCACCTGGGTTCAAAGAAGCCCGGAGAACTTGCTGATCGGCTCATCGAATGAGCCATCTCGAGACTAAAAGCGCACAGAATCAATATGATTGGCTCACCGGAAGAGCCAACTTACTGCAGACAAGACCTTCAGTTCGTGCCTTATGGCTTAGCCCATGAGCCATCTTGAAACCGAAAGTGTATAAAACAGACATGGGTGGCTCA
>FIZM01000018.1:1952-14501 GCA_900019985.1 uncultured Clostridia bacterium | reverse complement strand
GTTTGGTGGTCGAAACTCGCCCACATTTTCTGAAAAGGTGGGCGAAAAACTGCCACACTTTCCAAAAAAGTGGTAGAGAATCTACCACCTGAGGCCCAAAAAGGCCCCAAAATACGCTTGAAGCCTGAAAATGTGGTCGATTCTCTACCACCTGAGGTGGTTTGGGTGGTTCAAAATCTCCCATTTATGAGCGTTTGCTCGAAAAAATCCAAAAGGGTGGTCGAAATTGTGCCACCTCTTCGAGGAAAGGTGGCTGAAAACCTACCATTTAGGAGCATTTGCCCGGAACAATCGCAAGCGAGGGTCGATATTGAACCGGCCTTTTACCAAAGTGTGGTAGATTTGCGGCCACCTGGCGTAGCTAAATATGCATTAGGGTCCATACCTTTACAGGGGACTCATTTTTTGTAAACTTATACTACATCTTGGAAGGAATATTTCAGTATATATCGAATAAATCAATTGCCATGCCTATGCTATTGGGTAGATATGAAGAGGAAAGACAGGGATTTTAGGGGGTTGAGATAAGGGCAAATAAACAGTTGAGTGAACTCCGCGTATATAAACAATTTAAAGGGAGGAAGCCATCGTGAAGTTCCGAAGATGGACTGTTTTGGTTTGCGCACTTGCCATGTTGTCCATGTTTGCTATTGGTATGAGTGGGATATCGGCAGCCTCTGACAAGTTCAAGGTCGGATTCATTTATTCCAGTCCAGTCGGAGATATGGGATGGGCTTACGAACACAACAGAGGTAGGCTTTACCTTGTAGAGAAGCTACCTGACGTAGAAACTGTTTATGTAGAGAATGTGCCTGAATCAAGTGATGCTGAGAGAGTCTTGACCCAGTTGGCAGAGGCAGGTTGTAAAGTCATCTTCGCTTGCAGTTTTGGCTACATGGATTTCGTCCACGCAGTTGCTGAACGCTACCCCGATGTAATCTTCATGCACAACACAGGATTCAAAACCGCAGAAAACGTCGGCATATACTTCGGAAGAATATATCAAGCAAGATATCTCACAGGTATGGTTGCAGGAAAAATGACTGAATCCAACCTTGTCGGATATGTTGCAGCCATGCCTATTCCCGAGGTAGTAAGAGGTATTAACGCATTTGCTCTCGGTGTGCGAAGCGTAAATCCGGACGCTGTAGTAAAAGTCGTTTGGACAAACACTTGGTATGACCCGGCCAGGGAGAAAGATGCTGCAAAGAGCTTGATTGAAGCAGGCTGTGACATCATTGCCCAGCACCAGAACAGCCCTGCACCGCAGCAGGCTGCTGGAGAAGCAGGTGTATACGGCATTGGCTATAACACCGACATGAGGCAGTTCGCTCCTGACGCCGTGCTCACCAACCCCGTATGGAACTGGGGCCCGTTCTATGTTGAGTGTGTTGAAGCAGTAATGAACGGAACGTGGAAATCGCCATATGACTACTGGGGCGGCCTGGAGGACGGAGTAGTCGACATAGGTCCGTACGGCCCGATGGTTCCGGAAGATATCAAAGAGCTTGTCATTAAGAAGAAGGCGGAAATAGCTCAAGGCGAGTTCAAGGTGTTTGAAGGGCCGATCAAGGACAATCAGGGTGTCTTGAGAGTTCAACCCGGACAGGTAATGACCGACGCTGAACTTCTCAGCTTCGACTGGTTCGTCGAAGGAGTAGAAGGTACGCTCAACTAAGAAGATACTGCAACACAGCCTTCTAACAACTTCTTTATGAGCTGCCATGACTCGGGAAGGCCGACGACGCCTGTCGGCCTTCCTCTTCAACACGGAGGGTGGCAAATGCCTCAAGAAGATGGAAATATCGTTGAAATGCACGGGATTACCAAACGCTTCCCAGGCGTGCTTGCCAATGAGAATGTAACGTTCTGTGTACGCAGCGGTGAAATCCATGCGCTTCTCGGGGAAAACGGAGCCGGAAAAAGCACTCTTATGAACATCCTGTCCGGGCTTTACAAGCCGGATGAAGGTGAGATTTTTGTAAAAGGCAAAAGAATACAAATAGGTTCGCCAAGACACGCGATAGAAGCCGGTATCGGCATGGTCCACCAACACTTTCGTCTGGTGGAAAATTTTTCTGTAGCTGAAAATATAACCCTGGGAATGTCAACTCCCAGATTCCTCCTGGATATGGCTGCTATTGAAGATGAAGTCTTGGCCCTGTCCAAAGAATACGGCCTTCAACTGGATCCCAAAGCGCAAATCTGGCAGCTGTCCGTAGGAGAGCAGCAGCGCGTTGAGATTGTAAAGATGCTGTACCGCCGCGCTGACGTCCTCATACTAGATGAACCCACAGCAGTCCTTACCCCCCAGGAAACTCGAGAACTCTTCGCAACACTGGAACGGATGAAAGAAACCGGACGCTCTATAATATTTATCACTCACAAACTCGAAGAAGTAATGCAAGTTGCAGACAGAGTCACAGTACTTCGCGCAGGCCGTGTAGCAGCGACTGCCGATAAAACGGATGTAACCTCAAGACAGCTTGCCAGTCTTATGGTCGGTAAAGAGTACTCTCCTACTCTTCCCGGTAAGACCGCACTTGAAACCGCTCCTGTCCTAACACTTTCTGACGTCACTGCGTACGGAGATCGCGGCACAGTGGCCTTGGACGGAGTCTCCCTTGAAGTCAAGGCAGGAGAAATCCTGGGCATAGCCGGTGTCGCCGGAAACGGACAACGGGAACTGACCGAAGTCATCACCGGTCTTAGAAAAACCACCTCAGGGACAATATCTCTTCTCGGGCAAGACATCACGAACAGAACTCCACTGGAGGTCATAAACAGTGGAGTAAGTTTTGTACCTGAAGACCGGTACGGAACAGGCATGGCGCCTAATCTAAGCCTGGTAGATAACGTCATTCTGAAGTCCTATCGGACACGCATTATGTGCAAAGGACCGTTTATCAACTACGATGCTGCCAGACGCCAAACTCAGGGACTGGTAGAACAGTTCCAGGTGAAGTGTGCCGGGATTTATAGCAGGGCTCGGCTATTGTCCGGAGGCAATGCCCAGAAGCTGCTCTTAGGAAGGGAAATCTCATCAGACCCTAAGCTGCTGATAGCAGCCTATCCCACGAGAGGCCTTGATATCGGGGCAGCTGAAGCCATTCGAAGTATTCTCATTAACCAGCGCAACCAGGGGATAGCTATTCTTCTGATATCTGAGGATCTCGAAGAGCTGATGCGCTTATCCGACAGGATAGCGATAATGTATGAAGGAAAGATCATGGGAACCCTTGACCGCGATGAATGGGATATCGAGCGTATCGGGCTCTTGATGGCAGGCGTCCGGGACGTCCAACACGAGGAGGCGCTTACATAATGTCTGAACCTACTGCAACTTGTGAGAAGAAGGATACTGTACCGGGACGTTCGTTTAGGATTCGGATTGAGAAACGGCTTGAGACACCTGCCTGGTGGAATGCGGTTACACCTGTAATATCCATTGCTCTGGCTTTGCTCTTCGGAGCGATCTTTCTCAAACTCACAGGATATTCGCCAATTACAGTATACAAAATAATGTTCAAGGATACGTTTGGAACCAGGTACGGTATTACTGAAACTTTAGTCAAGGCATCTCCCCTGCTCCTTTCTGCAGTTGGCGTGTCCATGGCATTCAGGATGCAGCTCTGGAATATCGGGGGCGAAGGTCAGATTTATATGGGGGCCTTGGCTGCATCTTGGGTGGCACTGACGTTTACCGGCTTGCCCAAATATATAATGGTCCCGGCAATGATGATAGCTGCTGCCGCAGCAGGCGGCATCTGGGCCTTCCTTGGCTCAGCTCCGAGAGCTATCTGGGGTGTAAACGAAATCCTTACCACGCTGATGCTGAACTATGTCGCCATATTCTGGGTAGAGTACTTTGTCTACGGGCCGTGGAGAGACCCGACAGCTTTTCTGTTCCCTCTCAGCCCTGTGTTTCCCAAGGCTGCATGGCTCCCAACCTTTGGAAACACCAGGATCCACTGGGGACTCATTTTCGGCATCATTGCTGCCCTGGGAGTAGGGCTTTTGTTGTCGAGGACCAAATGGGGCTATGAAATACGCGTTATAGGGGAAAATCCTTCCGCAGCCCGTTATTCGGGAATGAACATTTCCCGAAACATAATCCTCGTCATGCTCCTTAGCGGGGCGATATCAGGCATCGCAGGAATGTGCGAGGTATCAGGGATTATCCATAGGCTTCAGGCTCAAGTCTCGACGGGCTACGGTTACACAGCGATTATCATCGCCTTCCTGGCGAAGCTTCACCCTATAGGCATAATTATAGTGTCTCTTCTTTTTGGAGGCCTTCTCGTCGCAGGATACTCAGTGCAAATCTATGGAATCCCGGCAGATATCGCTACAATGCTCCAAGGTTCTCTGCTGTTCTTTGTGCTAGGCGTCGAAGCTCTTGCACAGTACAGGATCAGAGTGATTCGCAATTGACTTAGATGATCCGACCTCTGGAGATGATTCAGGAGGTAATCACATATGACACAGACTACTTTTGGATTTATCACTGCAGTGCTCGCCGCTGCAGTTGAAGCCGGTACACCGATACTGTATGCCGCACTGGGAGAGATTCTTACTGAACGTGCAGGCATCCTAAACCTGAGCGTAGAGGGGACAATGCTGGTCGGAGCAGTCAGTGGTTTCCTTGCTACAGTGGCCACCGGAAATCTTGCTGCCGGGATACTCGGGGCTGCTATTGCAGGAGGCATTATCGCAGCTATACATGCTTTCCTCTCGGTGACACTTAAGGTAAACCAGGTGGTAAGCGGATTATCTTTGTCCATGTTCGCTACCGGTGTCAGCGGTTACCTGGGCAAACCGATAATCGGTGTAGCAGCGCCTGTCAGCTTCAAATCCATTCCTATTCCTGGACTTTCAAAGATACCCGTTCTAGGGCCGATGTTTTTCAACCACAACCTGTTAGTATACGGCTCTTATGTTCTTGTAGCATTCCTCTGGTACTTCGTCTACAAGACAAGGCCAGGCCTGCACATGCGGTCTGTGGGCGAAAGCCCGCGAACTGCTGACTCTCTTGGAATTAACGTCTCCTTTGTTCAATATACCTACACGATCATCGGTGGGGCGCTGTCAGGCATCGCAGGCGCATATCTTTCCCTGGCATACGCACCCAGCTGGATCGAGCAAATGACTGCAGGGCGCGGATGGATAGCTATTGCCCTTGTCATATTCGCTGTATGGAATCCCCTTCGAGCAATGATAGGAGCTTATCTGTTCGGCGGGATTGAAGCACTTGGATTCAGAATACAGGTGGTAGGAGCAACCATCTCTCCCATTGTGCTCAAGATGATGCCTTACATCTTTACGATTGCAGTCTTGATAATCACGACAGCACGTTCAGCATCGTACAAGAACGAAGCCCCTCAAGCTCTCGGTGTTCCTTATGAACGCGAATAGAAAGACAGAATGAACGAACCCCTGCTCTGTTGCGGGATCAGCGGTGGCGGGCAATTGCCTCTTCAAGGATTCTGCCCTGTGAATCAGCAGGCTGCCTTACATCTAATAGGTAGGATATGGTAGGAGACACATCGATGATGGCTACCGGCTCCTCAACAATAATACCCTGTCTTATGCCCGCCCCCGAGAAAAGCATAAAGACATGGCGTGACGATAGGTCACCTGAATTATGATTCCCCCCTACCCGTAAGAAGAGATCCCTGTCGCTGAAGTGGAAGGGGGGTTTTGCCCAGATGTACAAAGAGCCGAAATCAGGATGAGCCCCTGCCTTAGCAAGCTCATCCATGGACATATATCCCCCGAAATAGGGCTTCTCCTCGAGCGCTTTGATGATCCCTTTATACTCGTCCAAGGCGATCTCACGCCTGAAATAGAACTGCAAAGAAAGATTTCCTCCTACGAGGACTATAGCTGTGTTTGGAGAGGCTTTTTCTCCTTGAGAAAGAACCTGGACAGTATAGCCCAGTGTACTCAATGTCTCCAAGACATCAGGCAGGCTTGTCTTACCCTCAAAGTGAGACATCCCGTGATCGCTTGTAAGGATAATTGCAGTCCGGTCCAGGATACCCAGTTCTCTAAGGGCATCAATAAGCAGTCCCAGCCCTGAATCCATGTATGCCAGCTTCTTGATGAGATTCTCCTTCCATGCCTCGTAGCTGAGGGCAAGAGAGAAACCGTAGCCGATTCCCAGATTGTGACCGGTTGCATCCAGATCATCAGCATATATCGCCAAAAACCTGGGGATCTCAGGAACGATTACCTTTTGCCCATTTCCTGCGGCAACTTCTTCCTGCTTGAGGATTCGTATAGCTTCAGCTACCCTGGTATGCCATGGGCCGGAAGGCTGCACATATAGGTGGCGGGGGTTATCATGCCAGGTACCACGGCCATTAAGCGCAAACTGCTGGACCGAAGCAGACGAAAGGCCTCTTTCGGCTACAACCTCTCCGATGGTCTCAGACAGGTTCTCCCGATTCATCTGCTTTACCACGTTTTCCACAAGATCGTAATAAACATGGATATTGCCGTGGACTGCCGGCCAAGCACCTGTGACGATACTGGTTTGCATAGGGACTGTCGTGCCTGGAAATCCGTTGTATGCATTCGTGAACACGGCACCCCTTGACGCGAGGTAGTTTAGGGCCGGAGTTCCCGGCGCGCCGGGGGCGTTGGCCCATTCGTAATACCGGTAAGCAAACCCGTCCCAGTTTATATATATTACGTAAGTCGCACGTTCCGCGTTGGGACCTTTCCGATCTAAGTTCGCCTCTTGTCCGGCCTCATCTGTATCGCCTCTGTCTTCGGGTTCCAAAATCAGTCGTTGGTTTCTCAGTTCTTCCTTGGAGTTATTTGCACCTGCACCTACCGTACGTTCCGTGAACCTAAGCCCTTTTTCTGCGACCTGAGCAGCTTGGCTTGGGCTTACCAGGCCATCATCATCCACTGAGCGCTCTCTGGGTACGTAAGAGGAGTACACAGAAATAGAGTGCCTGGAGCTAACCTTCAAACCGGGTTTTAGGCCGGTCAAGATCACGCCGATTACAAGTATGAAAAGTGCAACGGAGAGTTTCAGTGTCTTTTGGGTCAACTGCTATTCACCTTAAAGAGGAATTGAGCGACTTTTTGACATGCTAAAGCCTTCGATGAGGAATTCGACAAGAGTACTGAGGTAACCTTGTTTTGCACAGTGTCAATACCTGGTTGTGCTGGGATTTGAGGAAGAATTCCATTGGGTTTATTCTAAATAGACTGCAAACACCTGTACAACAATACAGACATGGCAGAACGCCATGCCCGCAGCCTCCGCCATTAACCTTATCTTACGCTACTTGCCTGCTTTAATAAGAGGCAACATATGCTCGGCAGTTTTTCTAAACGCTTTTTCATAATCAGGCTCATGCAGGATTTCAGCAGATAAATAGCCTTTGTATCCTATGTCTCGTAGCGCACCGACGATTGCCGGAAAGTCGAGACATCCGAACCCAGGCGCCCATCGGATGTTGTCAGCTATATGCACATGAAAGATGCGGTCGTGGGCTTTGCGAATGGATTCAGTAAGGTTGGGCTCTTCGATATTCATATGGAAAGTGTCTATGAGAAGGCCTACATTATCGTGGAATTCCTTTGCAACAGCGTATGCATCTCCTATAGAGTTTAACAAATCAATCTCATACCGGTTAATTGGCTCCAGCAGTATTCTGACGTCCTTCGGTTTGGCATAAGCCGAGATCTCAGCAAGTCCTGACTTAATATGCTTCATTGCTTCATCATACGGAAGGCCGTCTGACATCTTGCCCCGGATCAGCCCGACTATCACGTCAGCTTCGAGGACTGCTGCGAGGTCCACATGGGCCTTCAGCCTCTTCATTGCCCCTTCTCTCCTCCGGATATCCGGATGGGCCATGCTAAGCCCTTCTTTGTAAGCGGCCCCTGTTCCTAAGGCAGGCACTCTCAAATCATATGTTTCTAACAGCTTAGTGAGATTAGGCACATCAAGGTCAAGGGGATCGGCAATAGCAAGTTCAACACCGTCAAAACCTGCATCTTTGGCAAGCCGGACAGCATCTTCCAGAGAAATGTCAGCAGCAAGAGGTGTGGCCTTCGGGGTTGCATTCACGACAATTGCAAGTTTCATCTTGCAGCCCTCCTGACAACATCTTATTTCCACAGTAGACGCAAATTAATATTTCCCCACCGGCCTGTAAATCCCTTCCTTATCAATCACGAAAGATCCATATGTCTGACAAGTGTTCACATCAATTGCCTCTATATCGCATATCAATCAGTTCTTCAACCTCTTTCATATCTCGCTTAAAAGGCCCTTCAGCTTCCATCTTCAAGCTGGTTACAGCCGCTGCCCAAATCGTCGCTTCTTCAGGTGGCCTATTGAGGCGGGCTGCCACATATGATGAAATGCAAGTATCCCCCCGCCCGCTTCGCCCCACCAGTTCCCTGGGATAGAAACCTGCCTCAAAGAAATCGCCGTCAGCATACACCAACAGCCCGTTTCTGTGCGTCAGAACTATCTCCTCAGGACCCATATCAGACAGAATCCGAGCAGCGGTAAAGATATCTTTATGTCCGGTAAGGAGTTCCGCCTCAACAGCGTCTGTCTTCAAGACATCTACCTTCTGAAGTATTCGTTCTTTTTCAGGCCAGTCAGCCGGCACCAGCTTGCCGTCATGGAGTATCCTGATATACCCCTGGACGTCAAGGGCAACTCGTCCGTTATTGGCCAGGAGGATGTCAATCACCTCTTCAGGGACTTCCCCGCGCATTGAAGCCCCAACCAGCACTGCCTTGGCAGAGATGTCTTTGACTTCTTCCGGTGTAAAAGGACCTGCTGTGCTTGTAACGTAAATCACTCGTTCATCTACGTTAGCAGTGGGGTACACCAAACGCAAACAAGTAGATTGCGGAGTGTAAGTTGCGTATAGATCTACACCCAGCTCTTCCAGCTCATCTACAACCGCACGATCTTCCTTTGCCAATCGAGTGACTGCTGCGACTTTAAGTCCCATTCGAGCTGCAACGTGAGCTCCATAATTGAACGCGCCCCCGTTCACAAGCCTTGTTCCGGAGGAAGAGACAATAGTATCTTTTGTATAATGTCCTATCAAAGCAACATCATACTGCGTCTTCATTCTTCGCCTTCACCCTCTCTAACCGGCAAGTTATATACTTTACATATCCTTACACATCGGTTTTTCCTCATAATGTCTTAGCCTGAGTAAGCAGATTCCCTCCCCTGCCGTATTGTTTTCTTCTAAGACTACCTCCGTTTTGTTGAGATTTTTCGTATATAAACCCGCGTACTCACCGACCCTTTGCAGGAATCATAGAGAAAACTACACAATAATCAGTAAAGGAGGAATCGGGTAAGTCAGGTAGAATCTATAATTGAATGGAAGTCATCAGACATCATTATGTCAATGACAAGAGGAAAGGCGATAAGTGGATGAATATGGATGAGGGCATGTCATTAACCTACAAACCCTTGTATGTTCAAGTAAAAGACAGACTACTTGAGATGATAGAAAGAAAAGAACTGAGATTCGGCGAAAAACTCCCTTCTGAGCCGGACCTTGCAAAAATGTTTGGGGTCAGTAGATCCACGGTAAGAGAAGCAATAAGAGTCTTAAGCCAGGAGGGTGCAGTAATAGTTAGGCACGGACTTGGTACGTTTGTTGCAGGAAGTCAGTTTTATGTAAGAAGCGACCTCAGCACGCTAAGAAGCATCACATGGGCAATAAAGCAGCGCGGATGGACTCCGGGAACAATAAACGCTGAAATGTACGAGGATGTGGCTGACAGCGAGCTTGCGGAAAAACTGCAGATTGCGCAATCTGCACCTATAATCTGCGTAACCCGAGTCAGAACAGCAGATTCACACAAGGTGTTCTATTCCGTCCACAAGATGGCTAAAGAGCCTTTAGGCAACAAGATCCTCAAATGGAACATGGACGGTTCTTTCCTGGAATTCCTAAAATATCAGTGCGATATTGACATCCTATACGCAGTATCTACTGTCCTACCGGTGAAAAAACCTGAAGAAATCACAGAGAAGCTGGGAATTGATCCTACCACACCTATACTTCTTCTCGACCAGATTCACTACGATGTAAGCAATAAGCCGATCTTCAGATCATACGATTATTACCGCACTGACATCTTCGAGTTCAACGTAGTAAGACGTATTAGATAGTATAGTCGCGGACTTGACAAAACCATTAAGAAAGGGGGAAAGGCCTCTAAACACGCGACACAAATATGCATACTACCTATCATGACGCAGTAAACACTTCTGCCCCATACTCACTCAAGACTTGACGAACTTAGGCATCATCAGACCGGGTGTGTTGCTTGTTCGGAAAGAAAAAGAAAGAGTATTCTCGAGATAACCTACAAGGGGGTTTTGAGCAGTCATGAATAGGCAGCTTGTACGTGCGTTTCTAATCTGTGTCTGTGTGATTCTCACATGTTCCGTACTAGGCGCGTCCGCGTCTCCCTCAAAGACACTGCACATATTAACAGCACTCGATCCTAATGAGGCTAAGATCTACATTGAAGCATTTGAGAACGCCACAGGCATCAAAGTCGTTTGGGTTAGGATGTCAGCAGGCGAGTGTCTCGCAAGGCTTAAGGCTGAGGCCAGGAACCCGCAGTTCAGTGTATGGTTAGGCGGACCGAGTCCCGAATACATAGCAGCAACAAAAGAAGGGCTCCTTGAACCGTATCAGCCAAAGGGATCAGAGTTTATCCTCCCTGAGCATAGAGACAAAGACTGGCATTGGGTAGGTTTCTACTTCGGAGCTATAGGGTTTGCAAGTAATACTGAATGGTTTGAAAAGAACAACTTGGAGTATCCTACATCCTGGCAAGATCTCCTGAAGCCTGAATTCAAAGGACAGATTTCTTTTGCATATCCGTACACCTCCGGCACTGCCTACACTATCCTCGCAACTATTGTCCAGCTAATGGGTGAAGAAGAAGGCTTCAAATACATGGTTGAGCTTGACAAGAACGTACACCACTACAACACGTCAGGTTCTGCATGCGTCACTCAGGCAGGCCTTGGAGAAGTCGCCATTGGGATTGCGTTCTCCCACGATGTAATGGCGAAGGGTATTTCCAAAGGATACCCTGTGGTATTGACCATGCCGTCTGAAGGGACAGGTTACGAGATAGGCGCTATGGCACTGGTTAAAGGCGGGCCTGAACCCGAAGAAGGTAAAGCCTTTATTGACTGGTGCATGACTACAGAGTGCCAGGATCTGTTCCAGGAATGGTTCCGTATACCTCTCAATCCCGATGCAAAGGTTGCTGAAGGAGCGGTAACCAGGGACGAAGTGAACCTCATTGACTATGACGATGTATGGGCCGGAGAAAACCAAGAACGTCTTTTGGAGAAGTGGAGAGACTTGACGAACAAGTAAAGCGCGCGGGATGGTGAGGGTGATTGACCGGCTTTGAGGCAGGACTTAAACGTCCTTTATACAACAGACAAAGGTCGACGGTTTTGCAGGAACCCTTGGTATTGCTTGTCATCTTATTGATTGCAGCATCCCTTTTCCTCTTCGTCATCTACCCTTTGTACTCAGTCCTTAAGACCAGCCTCATCCAAAGGGATGGAAGCATTGGCCTGGGAGTTTACAGTGGATTACTGGCAAAAAGCTATAACCGTCGCCCTCTCATAAACAGCATTCGCTTGGGAGCCATTGTTGCTGTCCTCGGCACGATCATAGGGTTCATATTCGCCTACTGCACTACCAGAGTAAACCTGCCTTTTACCGGCTTTTTCAGAGCGGTAGCGATGTTTCCTATGATATCGCCGCCTTTTATCATGTCCCTTGCAACGATAATGCTGTTCGGCAATAACGGCTTTATTACCAAAAAGATTTTGCGCGGAATGGTTAACCTTAAAATATACGGGCTGGGCGGCCTTGTGCTTGTGGAAACCTTGGCTTACTTCCCCACTGCATACCTGGTTCTATCCGGCGTGCTGCAGGCGATTGATCCTTCAATAGAGGATGCTGCCTGTGATCTCGGCGCGTCCTGGTGGCAGGTATTCCGAACTGTTACACTGCCCCTCGCCATCCCGGGGATCGCATCTTCATTACTTTTGATCTTCATTGAATCTCTGGCAGACTTCGGGAACCCGATAATCCTGTCAGGAGATTACCAGGTCCTGGCGGTGCAAGCCTACTTACGTATAACAGGCCTTTATGACTTGCCGGGAGGAGCGGCACTGGCAGTCATCTTGCTGGTGCCCTCACTCGTTGCATTCTTCGTTCAGAAGTACTGGGTAAGCAGGAAATCATACGTGACTGTTACAGGTAAGCCTTCAGGACAGCAAATCAGTAGGAGCGAACCATGGGTGAAGACTGCAGCGCTCATTGTTTGCTTGGTTCTCACCGGTATTATACTCCTTTTCTATGGGACTGTCCTGGTAGGTTCGTTCATGACCCTCTGGGGTGTCAGTTACGATTTCACATTGGCCAATTACCGCCATGTCTTCGTTGTCGGCGGCGAACATATTAAAGACACCCTGTTCCTCTCGACTGTGTCTACACC
>FIZM01000018.1:0-1915 GCA_900019985.1 uncultured Clostridia bacterium | reverse complement strand
ATAACAGGAATTCTGGCCATGATAATTGCATTCATAGTCGTAAGGAAGGAGTTCTTCGGAAGACAGGCTTTGGAGCTCACTTCCATGCTTACTTTCGCAGTCCCCGGGACTGTTGTGGGAATAGGATATATCCTTGCTTTCAACCAACCGCCGATAATGCTTACAGGGACTGCAGCGATCATAATAATCTTATTTGTCTTTAGGAATATGCCTACAGGAATCCAATCGGGCATAGCTGCACTTCAGCAGATAGATCCATCTATTGAGGAAGCTTCGTGTGACCTTGGGGCAGACAGCAGCACTACTTTCAGGAACATCACATTGCCGCTGATTTCACCTGCCTTCTTCTCCGGACTGGTATTCAGCTTTGTCAGATGCGTCACAGCCATCAGCGCGATTATCTTTGTAGTGTCAGGCAAGTGGAAACTGATAACTGTTGCAGTGTTAGGCTCTGTTGAGAATTCCGATCTGGCTCAGGCGGCTGCTTTCTGCGTCGTTATCATAGCCATGGTCCTCAGTGCAATAGGGATTATCAACCTTCTCGTGTATCAACCCTGGAAACGCGGAGGACAGAAACGCCTCAAAGAACCGACAATTTCGGGAGGAGCAGAATCATGGATCGGTACAGCGTAGAGCTAATAGACGTTGTGAAGGTCTTCCGCGACAGAAGCGGCGCAAAAGACCACATTGTTGCAGTGGACGGAGTCTCGCTTAAGCTCATCCAAGGCGAACTCCTGACACTCTTGGGCCCCTCCGGGTGCGGAAAGACAACAACCCTACGGATGGTAGGCGGGTTTGAGATGCCTACTTCAGGCAAGGTCGTATTAGACGGCAAGGTAATAAACGACTTTCCGCCGCACAAACGCGATACTGCCATGGTATTTCAGAGCTATGCTCTATTCCCTCACCTTACCGTATTTGAAAACGTGGCATATGGGCTTCGCATGAGGAAGATGGAAAAGGATGCAATTGTTGCCAAGGCCCGTCATGCCCTAAGCCTAGTAGGCCTGGAAGGCCTGGAAGAGAGGCAGCCCGGTTCACTATCAGGCGGACAACAGCAAAGAGTCGCCTTAGCCAGGGCGCTCGTTGTCGAGCCTAAGGTCCTTCTCTTGGATGAGCCCCTGTCAAATCTCGATGCCAGGCTCAGAGCACAGATGCGCATTGAGATCAGAAAGATCCAGCAGGCCTTAAACATAACCAGTATGTATGTGACCCATGACCAGGAAGAAGCCATGAGCCTTTCAGATCGGATTGCAGTAATGAACCATGGCCGAATCGAGCAAATCGGGACACCGCAAGAAGTGTATGCAAAGCCTGTGAATCGGTTTGTCGCTGATTTCATGGGACGGAAAACCACATTCCTTGATGGCAAAGTCATGGGCTTTGACGAAAACCTGATGCATGTAAGCGTAATGGATGCCGTCCTTCCGTTTGAGCGGGTATCAGGCATAAATACAGGAGACGATGTTGAGCTCGTGGTTCGTTCCGAGACTGTTGATATTGTACCTCCTGGATGCGGAACTTTTCCAGGCAGGATTATTCACGCAGCATACTTCGGGTCTCAAGTCCTCTACGAAGTAGATTTGCTGGGAACTACCATTACAGCAGAGATTCCTGATCCTCAAGAGAGGGAGGTGTTTACACAGGGGAGCGAAGTGGGAATCAACCTTAAAACCCGCAGTATCCATGTTTTGCCAAGAGCAAATAACGGACAGATTACCTGATGACTATGAAGATCGGACACGTAAAGATCGGACACGTTTTGCCGCGAACAATACCTCAAATGTACAGATAACGTACAGACAACGTACCGCTAAGCGTCAAAGATCATCTTACCTTAATCAATGTCTGAACCAACATAACAATGGACCTGCCTGACCTCATGTAATCACTCTACGCTCTCAACATTTAAACA
>FIZM01000017.1:12647-13246 GCA_900019985.1 uncultured Clostridia bacterium | reverse complement strand
AATTTCTCCCGATAAAGGCAAACTCGTCGAAAGGCGGGGACGCAAAGCCACGGGTCTAAGGCCAGGAGGGGTTCTGGCTACGATAGCCGGGTTGCCGAAGAGAAGGGACTGTCTGTCGGTACCTGCTCATGTGGCAACGCGTGAGCAGGTTTCTTTTTATAAAGTCTCTTCGGCAGGCCGCATTGGGGATATCGGTTCAGCCAACCATGGATTACGCGGTCTTGCCTGACCTTGCATCATAGCAGATTTTATAGGCTGATTCCAAAAGTCTCTCAGCGGCCGTCGGGCACACTGGACGGAAGGAGGTGTCATGACAGTGCTGAAGAGACTTTTTTATGAAGAAGACGGACAAGGAATGGTAGAGTACGGATTGATTATAGCTCTGATTGCTGTAGCAGTCATAGTAGCACTTGGTGCTCTCGGTGGCGGCATAAAGGGTATATTTGAAGACGTTAACGCAAAGCTGGGGGAAGAAACAACGCCGTAATATGGCTAGTATGACTGACAATGATATTTGCTTACTCCACAAGGGCTACACCGAGTAATATCTGTTTACCAGTATTGGAACCGAACCCTACCGTCCCCTCCGGTAGGGCGGT
>FIZM01000017.1:0-12581 GCA_900019985.1 uncultured Clostridia bacterium | reverse complement strand
AGAGAGGGGCTGGCAATGACGCAGGCTTATCAAGTTCTCCTATCAGACGACAACGGTCAAGGGCTGACGGAATATGCCCTTATTCTGGCGCTTATAGCTTTGGCAGCAATAGGTACAGTGTATGTCTTGGGATTTGCTGTCCAAGCGCTGTATGCACTTGAAATCCCGGTACAGGTCGTTGAATAGATGTTGCAGGTGACGTCAATGCTTGAAGTTTACATCGCAACTTCAATAGCGCTTATAGCAGTATGGTTTGACTGCAAGGAAAGGCGGATCCCGAACCCCCTGGTGTTCGCAGGCACGGCAGTTGGACTTGTTCTGGGAGCTGTTTCCGGAGGAATCCAAGGGTTTGCCAAGTCATGTCTGGGGATGATTGCAGGGATAGGTATCCTATTTATACCGTTTGCCTTAGGCTGGATAGGCGCAGGAGATGCGAAGTTCCTCGGAGTAATCGGTGCTTTCTTCGGTGTAAAAGGCGCAGCCTTTTCCATGTTGTACGGTGCCATAGCAGGCGGACTCATATCTGCAGTTGTCCTTTTGAGGCATGGACAGCTCGGTGGGTTCTTAATGCGATGTCTAGGTTGGCTTGCAGGTGTCATCGGGCGGATTTTGCCCGGAACTCTCGGACTGGCTCTCAGGAATT
Organism: uncultured Clostridia bacterium; assembly: GCA_900019985.1. Taxonomy (GTDB): domain Bacteria; phylum Bacillota; class SHA-98; order UBA4971; family UBA4971; genus UBA4971. The sequence continues at coordinate 11,938 of FIZM01000017.1, read as the reverse complement.
TTGGGCGGGCTGACTCTTTGGCTACAATGCGCACTTCAGGCTTTAAAATCCCCTATTCAGTAGCTATCAGCGTGGGAATGGTTATTGCAATCATAACGGATTTTTCGCCTATGGCATTTTGAATGCAGGATCAACGGAGGGGGCAGTACGTGAAGAAGCTGACTGCGACTTCTTGGCTAAAGGACGACAGTGGACAGGCCCTTGTTGAAATGGCTTTGGTCCTTAGCATGCTTCTTTTCCTCCTCACCGGCATTGTAGAGTTCGGACGTGTTCTCAGTGCCCAGCTTGTCGTATCGCATGCATCTCGCGAAGGCGCGAGGATCGGTGTTGTCGGGGCTGCTGATGAATTCATAATCCAGAGAGTAATGGATGCAGCAGGGACTTTGGATACCGAAAAAGTCGTTATAACTGTATCGCCTTCGCCAGGTGAGCGGCTGAGAGGCAGCCAGTTAACGGTCAGGGTGCAATATCCCGTAGACATAGTGATGCCGTTTATGGACAAGATCCTGTCTGATCCGCACTGGGTATCAGGTGTCACGACGATGCGTGTGGAGTAAGATGTATGTCTCCGGAAGGGATGATTAGGGTGAGACGGGTTTTCCGGAGTTTCCTGAATAACGAAAACGGCAGCGTAACAGTTATAGTGGCGTGTGCAATGGTATTGATTCTGGGAATCGCCGCTCTTGTTATAGATGTCGGCGTCCTGTATTACAACAAGGTTCTGCTGTCCAACGCCGCTGATGCTGCAGCCTTAGCAGGTGTCCAGGAGCTTCCCGGGGACCATGGGAAGGCTGTTGGAGAAGCGGAAGCCTACGCAATGAGCAACGGAGTAGAAGAAGGGCATGTAGCAGCCGAAGTGCTGCCTGACGGACGCAGCATCCGAGTTACAACTTCGCGCCTCGTTCCGTTGGGTTTCGCCAGAATACTCGGGTTTTCGTCTGCTGAGGTGACTGCAAGTGCTAAGGCAAGTATAGGTGCGACAAAAGGCTTGACAGGTGCAGCTCCTTTTGGCGTAGTCCACCAGGATTTCGTATTCGGTGAAGTCTACACCCTAAAGTACAGTCCAAGCAACAAATCTGATGACGCCGGCCCCGGGAACTTCGGTGCGTTGGCCTTGGGCGGTCGCGGAGCATCTAATTATCTGGACAACATCATGTACGGGTACCAGGAAAGGCTTGAGGTAGGAGATGAAGTCCCTACAATCATAGAGACTGAACCGGGTAACATGGCCGGCCCTACAGTGACGGGGATTAATTCCCGTATAGCAGGATGCACCCATGAGCCGAAATGCACACATGACCGGTTTGTTAAAGGATGTCCAAGAGTCCTTCTTGTGCCTGTTGTTGATTCTTTAAACGTGAAAGGCCGAAGCGGAGTGATACTTACCGGTTTTGCCGCGTTCTTCCTGGAAGATGTCGGCGGAAAAGGAAATGAGTGTGAAGTAACCGGGAGATTCATCAAGTGGGCGGCAGACGGAGACCTGGGAAACATAAACGATTACGGAGTTGTTTCATGTCGTCTTGAAGGCTAGGTGAGAGGAGGGGGCTGGATGAGAGGCAGTAGATTGATGCTGGTACTTGCAATTGCATTTGGGTTAATCGCTGCAGTCAGTGTTTACATATATCTTGGGAAGACGATGGAGCCTGCTCCTACGCCTATAACGACTGTCACTGTCGTTGCTGCAAAATCAGCTATCCCTCCACGGACCAAGATTACACAGGACTTAATCTATGTCAAGGAAGTCCCTGAAGAGGCAGCTCATCCAAAAGCTGTGCGTAATGTAAAAGATATTCTGGGATTAATAACAAAATACGAAATCCTTGAAGGCGAGCAAATCCTTATAGACAGGCTCTATAGCGATGAGGAGAAGATCGGCCTTGTAGCTGCTGTTCCTCGCGACATGAGAGCGGTTGCAGTCCCTGTGGATGAGGTTGTAGGGGTTGCAGGGTTTGTCAAACCCGGAGACAGGGTAGACATTATTGTCACAGCCAGCGGAGTAGGGGAAACCGGGGATGTCGCTTTCACGGTGTTAGAAGACATTCAAGTGCTGGCTGTAGCTCAAGAGACAGAAGATAAAACCCAGGGCAAAGCCAAAGTCAGCACAAGTGTCACCTTGGCTGTTTCGCCAAGTGATGCGGAAAAGCTGGTTCTTGCTGAAAGAATCGGTAAACTGCGCCTTGCCTTGCGCCCTCTGTTCGCAACAGCAACAAAAGGCCAGGGCATAGCCGAGTATGATATCTTGCGTGAAGTTAAAGGTTGGTCACCTCCCCGATCCGGTGCAAGTTCCGCTTCGGCTCGGCCTTCAGCTTCGAGTAGTTCTCCTGGAGTGCCTCCTTCAGGACCCGCAGTCACCCCGTTAAGTAAAGGTTCGACGAGCTCAAGGCCGAGCGGAACGGATTCAGCCTCCGGTATAGAGGCAGCGCCGGCAATAGTTGAAGTAATCAGAGGAACTCAGACCACCTACGTCACTCTGATTGAAGACGGGGAGGTGGCCCAATAATGGTTTTCGGCAATGGCAAGCAAGGCGAACTGCCGCTCCATAAGAGGATAATGTCAGTTTTTGTCCTTGGCATAGTTTTGGTCCTGTGTGCTCCGGCGGTAAAGGCTTATGGAGAGCCGGTATTAGCGGTCTCCACAGATCAGATGGAAGACCTTTCATCATTAGCTGTGAGCAAGCGATTGGGAATCGTTGTCGGGTGTTCCAGAATCCTGCCTGTAGACGGCGTGGTAAGGGTGGCAGTTGCAGATCCTAACATCGTAGATGTGCTCGTAGTCTCCAAGACAGAGCTTATCGTAAACGGCAAATCTCTCGGCAGAACCACCCTTTATGTATGGGATTCTACAGGATGCACCGGATATGATGTAAGGGTCTTAGAGGATAATGAGGAACTCCTCAGAGAGATTTCTGAAGTCATCGGCCTTCCCGAAGTGATGGTTCGGTTTGCAGGATCCACGTTGCTTCTGGAAGGGATATGCCAGACTGATGACGAGTATGAAAGGGCAGATAAGATAGGGAGGGCGTATTCAGATAATGTCCTTAACATGATAACAGTACTTCGTCCGGCAATCGCGCCGTCTTTGCCTGAGCCGGACCCATCTGAAATAGAAGCCAGCATGGGGATAGATGGAGTCGCTGTCCGCGTAGTAAAGGATGCTGTAATTCTTGAAGGTACGGTAGATAGGGAGAGCGATGCGGAACGCGCTGAAAGCTTTGCGAAGCTTTTTTCACAGAAAGTGCTGAATTTTATAGATGTCGTGGTTCCTCCGCCACTTGAAGATGATGGAGATGAAAACGACGGTCAGGAGGCTCAAGTTAGCCCAGACGAGCTAACTCCTGGCTTTGAAGCAGCCGGTACTGATGTAAAGGCAGATGAGACAGAGGCTCTCCTTTATGAAACTCCTGATGAGAAAGACTCTGACGAAGAACTCAAAAGCAAGATAGTTGATGCGCTTCGTGACCCTAATATAGGCGTTATGGTCGTAGACGGCACTGCGCTTTTAGAAGGGGAAGTCATAGATGAGTATTCTAAGGTGAGGGCGGAAGCGGTAGCAAAGCTCTACACTGAAAAGGTAGTCAATATCATCAGGGTAGCAGAGGAGCCTCCGGCGGATCCGCCTGAAACCGCTCCTCCTCTGTCCGAAATGCCTGAACCTGCTCCTGAGGTCACTTTGGAAGACCTGGTTAGAGAGTACATCGGACTGTCTGAAGTGGTTGTGCGCTCTGTTGACGGTAAACTCCTACTTGAAGGATACGTAGAATCTCAAAACGACCTGGAGAGGGTAAATAGGATTGCTTCTTTGTTCAGCCAGGATGTGGTGAACCTGGTGGAAATCAAAAACCCCTTGCAAGTTCTATTGCAAGTACAAGTGGTGGAGGTTAACAGCGGCGCGTTGAAAAACCTGGGAATATCTTGGGGCAGTCTCATTGATGGTGCGCTTAGTGTAGGTTCTTTCATGTTCGGAGAGTGGACTTCCGCACTTAGGCTGGAGGATGGCAATGCCAAGGGCGCGAGCCCGGAAGATGTATGGCAGGTGAGGCTGCCGTTAGATGGCATTTTGGGAGAGTTATGGAGACTCAGTCCGATCCGGGTAGTCTTGGACACCTTGGTAAGCCAGGACTTAGCAAGTATCCTGGCAGCTCCCAGCCTCCTTACAGTGAGCGGGAAAGAAGCGAACTTCCTGGTAGGTGGCGAAATCCCTGTCTATATGGGACAGGCGGACGGTAGAGTGATCTTTGAGTGGCGCCCTTATGGGGTGAAGCTTAAGATGCTCCCTGTTGTGGATGCAAATGGCAGGATTGTCCTTGACCTCGAACCTGAGGTTTCATCTCTTGACTGGAGCAACGCTCTGGACATAGGAGGTGCGACTGTTCCTGCACTCAGGATGAGGAAGGCATCTACTCATCTCATAGTTGAGGACAATGTGACCATTGCAGTCGGCGGCCTGATCCAGAACACTGAGGCCAAGATCGTAAGGAAGCTTCCGATCCTTGGAGACCTACCTATTTTAGGCCCCCTGTTTAGGAGTGAAAGATTCGAGAAAGGCGAAACTGAGCTTATCATCTTAATAACTCCGAGGATAGTGAAGGTTGGTGAGATTGTAACCGGAGAAGACATCTTAGGAGAAGAGATGCCGGACGGAGACAGGCCAAGTCACGATATCCCTGAGTATCCGAAACCGGTGTGTGTGGGAAGTGAAGAAAATGAGAGAATCCTCCATTAAAATCATAATAGCCGACGATAATGATGAGACTCGAAAGCACCTAAGAGAACTCCTGTCAACTCATGAAGGCTTTACCGTGATAGGTGAAGCCGCCAATGGCTTGGAAGCTGTAACTCTTGCAAAGAAACTGAAACCGGACATCGTTTTAATGGACATAGACATGCCTGTCATGGGAGGGCTAGAAGCGACCCGCGCAATCAGCGTAGAAGCCCCTATGAGCAGCGTAATAGTATTGTTGGTTGAAGGCGACCCTGAGTGCCTGAGGGAAGCAATGGCTGCAGGCGCCAGGAATTACCTGGTTAAACCCGTATTTGGCGATGAATTCGCAGACACTATCCGCAAGACTTATCAACTTGAGGCAGAGAGAAGAGCCAGGATTATGCCAATGGTTGCTCCGGAGCGGAAAGAAGGGCGTATTATCACTGTATTCAGCGCCAAAGGGGGAGTGGGAAAGACTACAGTTGCCACTAACCTGGCAGTAGAGCTTTCAAAAAAGCCCAACCGCAATGTAGTCATGGTCGATCTGGACCTTCAGTTCGGGGATGCAGCAATTATGCTGGATACTGTGCCGCTAAGGACCATCGCTGACATCGCCCGAGAAGAAGAAGTCGACCCGGAGATTGTGGAAGCATGCTTGTTTACGCATAGTACCGGCATTCGCGTGCTTCCGTCACCCCTTCGACCTGAGCAAGCTGAGATAGTGACAGGTAAACATGTTGAAGCTATCCTAAGTATCCTGGCAGAGTCCTTCGACTTTGTAGTCGTCGACCTTCCACAGGGGCTCGGGGATATTTCCCTTACTGCGATGGATGCAGCAGATGTTGTGTGCCTTATCACGTCTCTCGAGCTTCATGCCATTAAGAACGCAAATATCTGTCTGGAGTTAATGGACGCTTTAGGATACGACGACGACAAAGTGAAACTTGTGGTAAACAGGCTGTCTAGGGAATCAAGCCTGGACATCAGTGATGTAGAGAAGACTTTGAAGAGACAGGTTAAGATCAGTATCCCGTATGAAGGAAAGCTTGTCGTGGACTCGGTGAATAAAGGGGTTCCGTTTGTTGTGAGCAACCCCCATGCTAAGATATCCCTTGCAATAAAAGACCTGGCAAAGGCGGTAACCCCTCAGAACAAGGTTGAGAAGGCAGAGGCAGGAAGCCCGTCCCGTGAGAGCCTGTCGCCAAGCAGAAGGGTTGCCGGTGTTTTTGCCGGGATGTTCGGGTTCTTTATACATGGTTAAGAGGTGGAAGGTAGATGTCCCTTAGAGAGAGGCTCCAAAAGGTAAAGGAGGAGGTGCGAGACGAACCGCGGACCAACCCAGGGTCCGCGGGTGTCTCTCATCCCACGGGAAGAATCAATGTGCGTCCCAGAGTCCTGGAGCCCCAAGGCAAACCGGAGGCGAGACAAAGCTCTGCTACAAAAGGAGCAGAGAGCGGATCAACCTATCAGGCTGCTAAAGTCCCTGTTGACCCCTATCTGGAAGTAAAGGCAAAAATCCACTCAAGGCTTGTAAAGGAAATAGATGCAGAACTCTTAGAGCGGGTTTCATCTGCAGAGGACAAGGAAAGGCTGGCGAAAGAGGTTGAGAAGGTGTCTCTTGTGGTCCTCAATGAGGAGCCTCTCCCGATAATCCGATCTGAGAAGACAAGGATTATAAATGAAGTCATTGATGATGTAATGGGATTCGGTCCCATTACTCCGCTCCTTGAGGATGAAACCGTTACAGAGATTATGGTTAACGGGCCTGAAAAGGTGTATGTGGAGCGGGGCGGCAGAATTGAGCAGTCTGCAGTCAGGTTCCGTGATGAAGGTCATGTTATGCACATAATCGAAAGGATAGTAGCGCCTATTGGAAGGCGTATAGATGAAGCCAGCCCTATGGTGGATGCCAGGCTTCCTGACGGATCTAGGGTAAATGCTGTGATTCCTCCGGTTTCTTTGGTAGGGCCGTGTATTACCATCCGTAAGTTCTCAAGGGAACCTTTTACTGCTGATGACCTGATAAACTTTGGAACTTTGACCCCCACAATGGTAGAGTTTTTGCAAGGTGCGGTTAAGTCAAGACTGAATATAGTCGTGTCGGGAGGGACAGGCTCCGGAAAGACGACAACCCTCAACGTCCTCTCCTCGTTCATTCCCCCTGATGAACGCATAGTGACTATTGAAGACGCTGCTGAGCTGCAACTTCACCAGGAGCATGTAGTCACTTTGGAGGCTAGGCCGCCCAACATTGAAGGCAAAGGCGCTATTACAATCCGGGATCTCGTCAGAAATGCCTTGAGAATGAGGCCTGACCGGATTGTTGTAGGAGAGGTTAGGTCCGGAGAGGCCCTTGACATGCTCCAAGCAATGAACACCGGACACGACGGGTCAATGACAACAGGCCATGCCAACTCGCCTCGGGACATGCTGTCAAGGCTTGAAACCATGGCATTGATGGCAGGGATGGAACTCCCTCTCCGAGCAATCCGTGAGCAGATTGCTTCAGCTATAGACCTCATTGTGCACCAAGCAAGGCTCCAGGACGGGAGCCGTAAGATCACCCATCTCACTGAAGTGCTGGGTATGGAGGGAGATATCATCACCATGCAGGATATCTACCTGTTTGAGCAGTCGGGTGTCGACGAGAAAGGCAAGGTTGTAGGGAGATTCAAGGCGACAGGCATCAGGCCGAAGTTCATGGATAAATTTGAGGCATCAGGAATAAAGGTGCCTCCTGGAATGTTTGCTGATTACTGATTATATGTGAAATCTGCTTGTGGGAGGGAAGCCTGGAATATGCCGGGACAGGCATTTGCACTTTTTGTATCAGCTTTAGTATTTATCTGCGTAGTGCTGGCAACCTTTGGTGTGGCAAAGCTTGCCCGCGAGCGCGGCGAAATAACGAGAAGGCTGGTGACGTTCTTAAGCCGTGAGGCAGCGCCCAAGCCTGAAGCAGTCGAGGCACGCCAAGGCGAGGCCGACAACAAGCGAAAGCGCTCATTAAACCAGTGGACACGAAACGTTCTGAAGGCGTTCGGCAGGATCTTCGAAGGAAAGGAATATGCCTCGAGGATCGAGACAGAACTTGCCAGGGCGGACATACCCCTTCGGGGCTCAGAGTTTGTCGGGCTGAATCTCATTCTTGTGTTGGTTGGAGCAGGTTACGGCTGGCTTGTGCTGGGAAATTTGTTGGCCGGACTTATGCTGGCATTCGCTGGCGGGCTTCTGCCTAATCTGTATATAAAAGCAAAGCAAGGCGCAAGGCTTGCCAAATTCGACTCTCAAATCGCAGATGCTCTTGTTATTATGTCCAATTCACTCAGAGCAGGGTACAGTTTCCTGCAAGCTATGGACATGGTAGCCCGAGAGATGTCGCCTCCTATTTCAAAGGAATTCGCTGCTGCAATGAAGGAGATGAGCCTGGGTTCTCCTACGGAGACCGCACTTGAGGAATTGTCAAAACGAGTCGGAAGCGCAGACCTTGACCTTGTTGTTACTGCAGTCCTGATTCAACGGCAAGTAGGCGGAAATCTGGCAGAGGTCCTTGACAATATCGCAGACACAATACGAGGACGTGTCAAGCTGCGCCAAGAAGTCAAGACCCTGACAACTCAAGGCAGGATGTCAGGGATAATCATAGGAGTGCTCCCGTGTGCACTTGCTGCTTTTCTATATACGGTAAATCCTGAGTACATAAGTGTTCTCTTTACACATCCTACAGGGAAGGTCATGGTCGGTACTGCATTGTTATCAGAGCTTATTGGTATTTTAGTGATTCGTAAGATCGTTGCCATCGAGATTTAAGAGGTGTTGGGATGTGCAGATCGCGGCTTCCGTGTTTGCCTTTCTATCTGTTACAAGCCTTGCCATATACTTTTTCACCAGGAGGCGGGCGCCTTCAGTAAAGGAACGCCTTCGGCAAATCGCTGAGCTAGGCAGAGTTCCCACTGAGCGTGAACAAGAGCTATCCCGCCCATTGGTAGAGCGGATCCTAGGCCCTGCCGCGACTAAGGTTTCAGGTTTTGTAGTCTCCATAACTCCCCGGAATGTGATGGAAGCAGCCAAGGTAAAGCTTGAATCCACAGGCAACCCATGGAAGATGTCTCCCGGGGAGTACGTAATCATGCGCCTGGTGACTGTTTTCATCGTCCCTTTTGCCGTGTTCCTCCTTACAAATAGGCTCGGGCCGGGTAGAGCCTTCCTGTTTTCCCTTGTCGCTGCAGGCCTTGGCTGGGTTGTACCTGAGACAATGATGCAGTCCAAATTTAAGGGCAGGGGAAAAGAGATCCAAAGGGATCTTCCGGACGTTCTTGACCTTTTGACTGTCAGTGTGGAGGCGGGGTTAGGGTTTGATGCTGCATTAGTCAAGGTGGTAGAGAGGAAGAAAGGTGCACTGGCCGAAGAGTTGGGGACTGTTCTCAGAGAGATACGTGTAGGGAAACCGAGGAGAGACGCGTTACGGGAGCTTTCCGAGCGGGTGAAAATAGACGACATTACCTCACTTGTGTCTGCCATAATTCAGGCGGACCAACTTGGGGTAGGGATATCAAGTATTCTAAGGATCCAGGCTGAGCAAGTGAGGACAAAAAGGCGGCAGCGGGCAGAGGAATCAGCGATGAAAGCCCCTATTAAAATGCTCTTTCCATTGATCTTCTTCATTTTTCCGACTTTGTTTGTGGTCTTGTTAGGCCCTGCGATAATCCAGGTCGCAGAAATCCTCTTAAACTCGGTGTTCATCTGATGCAAGGGACAGTTGTAGTCATTAATAGTTCAAAGGGTAGTGTAGTTGCATCCTCTGCAAAGCTTGCCACAACCTATGGCGAGAGGAGACGGGGTTTGCTTGGGCGCACTTCTTTGGAAGAAGGTGAAGGCCTCGTCATTCGTCCGTGTAAAGGCGTTCATAGCTTCGGAATGAAGTTTCCCATAGATGTAGCTTATGTTTCGAAGGACGGCGAAATCCTCCATACCATTTCTCCTTTACATCCCAACAGGATCGGCCCTTTGATTCTTAAGGCAGCATGGGTCCTGGAACTCCCCCAGGGAGCCCTTTGCAGGACAGGGACCTGTCCAGGCGATATCCTAACCATATGCGCATGTGAGGCCTGATTCTCCGTCTTTATACAGGAAATACGCAGCCGATGCTAGAATAATTAATGAAGTAAGTTGGAGGGTAGAGGCATTGGACGCTGTTCTGGATTGGCTACGTATCTCCGATTCTAGGGAAATGCTCGTTTTTGTCACAGCCATGCTTCCTGTGGTTGAATTAAGAGGTGCGATACCTCTTGGATTATCTTTGGGAATGCCGCCTATGGAAGTATTCTTTTTAAGTGTGCTGGGAAATATCGTGCCTATCGTCCCCATTATGCTCTTTTTGCGATATGTTGCAGGTAGGCTCCGACGGTTTCAGTGGTTCCGCCATGCAAGCGATGAGTTTTTCAAAAAGGTTAGGGCGCGAAGCGATGTAATCCAGCGCTATGGACCGTTGGGGCTCGTGGTATTCGTTGCTGTTCCCCTGCCGTCAACAGGTGCATGGACAGCGTCAGTGGCTGCCTTTCTCCTTGGTATTAGGATCAGATATTCTTTTGTTTCTATTTCCATAGGTACTATCCTAGCAGGGGTGATTGTCACCTACTTAAGTTGCCAGGTGCTGTGAGCATGGCTGCTACAGGAGGATTGGCAGCCTTGACACGCCCACGCCGCATATGATATGTTGACAATAAGATAATATTCGACATCGGCGGGGTCGGCAGACAACGCTTTGCTCTGGCAGAGCAACAGACCGACTGATGTACGAGGGAAAGTGCGCCTAGGGTTCCACCTGCTTACTTCATATGTCAAGCAGGGTTCGGTCCAAGCGGCGCAGGCCTGCGTTTTGCAGTGCTACACCGGTTGGGGATAAAAGCCCTGGCGGATAGGTTTCACTCGAAACCTGTCCGCCAGGGCCAATTATTTTGTCCGCGAAGACATCGACTTTTGAAAGGAGTGTTAGAGATGAAGAACGCAAAAGGACGAGCAGACGGTGCAAAGGTGCTGGTCATGATGGGAAGCGATTCAGACCTTGAGATTATGCGTGAATGCACAGGTACGCTGAAAGCTTTCGGAGTTGCTCACAAAGTTGTAGTTGCTTCAGCGCATCGGTCTCTTGAGCGTGTTATTTCCATAGTGGGTGAGGCTGAAAAAGCCGGCGTGAAAGTGATTATTGCGGCTGCAGGCGGTGCGGCGCATCTGGCAGGCGTAGTCGCAGGTATGACAGTGGTGCCTGTTATAGGTGTGCCTTGCGCTAGTTCTCCGCTTTCCGGAGTTGACGCGCTTTACTCTACGGTTCAAATGCCTCCCGGGGTTCCGGTAGCTTGTGTCGGAGTAAACGGATCGCGTAATGCAGCGCTTCTTGCTATTGCAATCCTTGCTCAGATGGATCCTGATCTTCGGAGTGCGTTAGTAGAGTACAGGGCAGGCCTTGCCAAAGAGGTCGAGCTAAAGCATGAGCGCGTTGAAAAGTTGCTCAACAATCATGTGGGAAGCCATAGCTGATTTAGAGTAAATTGTGCTTATGGAATTGGGGGCGTAGAGAATTGGAGCAAGAGATTTGGCGTGAGATGGGGCTTTCAGAATACGAGTACAACACCATCGTGGAAATCCGCGGAAGAGTTCCCAACCAAGTTGAACTCGGCATGTTCGCAGCCATGTGGTCAGAGCACTGCAGCTACAAGAATTCCAAAGAGATCCTACGTCTTCTTCCCACGTCCGGGGACAGGGTCATCCAAGGCCCCGGTGAGAATGCAGGTGCCGTCGATATCGGTGACGGGCTTGCCGTAGTCTTCAAGATAGAGAGCCATAACCATCCGTCCGCTGTGGAACCGTTTCAAGGTGCAGCAACAGGTGTCGGCGGGATTGTCCGGGATGTGCTTGTGATGGGCGCAGAACCTGTTGCGCTCCTGGGTGTCTTGAGGACGGGGCCTTCTTCTGACGAGCGATCCGCATGGATCATGAGGCGCGCCATAGACGGTATGACCTGGTACGGAGATGCGCTGGGCATCCCGGTAGTCGGAGGCGACATGGCAACCCATGAGAGCTTCACAGAAAATCCGCTGGTAAACGCTATGTGCGTAGGTGTTGTAAAGATATCGTCTATGAAAAAGGCAGCTGCCAGAGGTGTGGGTAACTCTGTCATCGTGGTAGGTGCAGGCACAGGGCGTGACGGTATCCAGGGGGCTGCTTTTGCATCTCAGGAGAT